>NZ_NTVM01000020.1:69518-289383 GCF_002558005.1 Bacillus sp. AFS012607 | reverse complement strand
GCGCCTGTGTTACCTTGAGGTCCCTGAGGTCCAGTAGCGCCCGTGTTACCTCGAGGTCCAGTGGCACCAGTAGCGCCTGCTGGTCCAGTAGGCCCAGTAGGTCCGGTAGGTCCTTGAATGAACGAAGCAGAATTAACTAGAGCAGTTTGTAATGCTGCTATTAATTTAAGAAGCTCTTGAAGTGTGCAAGGGTCAATTCGGAATAATTTTGTAATGTATAGTAAATAGTTAATGAGATTTTGAAGCTCAATAAATACAGCGCTTGCTACAAAGGTTGGATTTCTTAATATAGTTATTAAGTTTTTAATAATAGCTAACCCTTGTGCTTTCAGGGAGGAAGTAGCGTCTAGTGAACAAATAAATTTACTTAGTAGGTTCAATGTATCGATTAGATCTTCAATGTTTTGGGGAGATGGATTTGCGAAAAGTTTTGGGATTATTTTTGTTAAATCAATAATAATCGCACGAAATGTTCTAAGTTGAGCTTTAGTAATTGGGATTGATGGAGTATTTGGGATTCGTCCGGCGCTACTTGGAAAGCATGGTTTGGAGAATTTGTTTTGACTGTCGTTATAACGAGACATTAAATCTCTCCTTTCTCATGAAAATGTGAACGAAACTCATCATAGTAGATGCAGAAATTAGTTAAATGGTCATAGTAAAATCGTTTGTTTAAAGAAAAAATAGAAAAAACGCCTTACAATAAGGCGTTTTTTCTATTTTCTGCGTATTGATAATATCGCTTTAATGAAATTTTTGATTTGAATCCAGCGAGTTTTATAATTTCTGATTCAGGAGTTTCTTTTTTTATTAAGTTTAAAATATAGGTGTTACGAAAATGTTGTCCTGAAATTCCTTTACGTAAATTGGCTCTAGCCACTTCGAGGCGAATCATTTTTTGTATAGCAATTTCCGTTAATGCCTTTGGTGCATCATTTTCATATACCCACCTGTATGTTCCGCGGTTAAAATCAAATGCGACAAACAATGAATCATCACTATGATACTTAGGGCGAACTGGTTCTGGGATACTTTTGTAATAATTATATAGTTGTTTTTTGTCTTCTTTTGCTAATGTAATTGTTCTTTCTACACCTGCGGTTGCTGGGATTGACAATGTGTTAGTTTCAAAGTGAACGTGATGCATTGTTAATGCTGTAAGTTCCTGTAAGGATAAACCGTAGTCGATCAATAGATTTAAAATAGCAATATTGCGATCCATTAATAAAGGGCGCACAGGAAGTTGTTTTTCTGAAAGTCCTTCTAATGAAGTGACTATATACTTTAATCTTTTTTCTTCATCAGGTGAAATGAAATCTTCGTTACGAAGTGTACGGTCTGGTTGAATAGATATTTCCATATTCTTCAATGGATTGGGAATGTTTAGAAAGTGATGCATTCTATTTAATACAGTAAATACACGATGCATCGTTTTTTCTGAGTAATGTCGATTCGTTTTTAAATCGGAAAAGTAATCTTCGTAGTCTTTTGTACAAAGTGTAGCCCATATATTACTGGAAGGGAGCTTTTTGTTTTTTTCTAACCAATGTCCGAAGTCTTCAACGTCATAAACATAACGTTTAATAGTTGAGGGTTTTCGGCCTTTATTCAATAAAAAAATAGAAAAGGCTTGTATTGTATCATGGAATTCCGTTGTCTCCATAGTCCCACCACCTTAATTATTTCTTATATTATAGCAAACTTTTCTGAAAATAGGCATTTACAAGGGGGACAGGAATAATAATATTTGGTGAGTGGATAAAGTGAAACTATAATCAGTGGGGATTTTGTTCATCCTCTGCGATTATTAGTTGAACCAATCGGGCATTTACGGGCGGTTATCTCCCGCTTAAATACCAAGCGTTTGCTGAATGTCGAGGTGGGAGTCTTACTGCCCGCAAATAGCGGGATAAAATGAGGTGATTGTATGGAACAATCGATGCGAAAGAAAAACAACAATCAAATTAATATTGTGTTAAACCATCGAAAGAAAATTTCTTTGCCAGCCACAGAAAATAAAACGGTAATTTCAAATGAAACTACAATTAAACATGAAATGCTGCAGAGAATTGAAGAAGAGATGGGGAAGCTTGTTGGGATGGATGATATAAAAAAGATAATAAAAGAAATATATGCTTGGATTTATGTGAATAAAAAAAGACAAGAGAAGGGATTGAAGTCTGAGAAGCAAGTACTTCATATGTTGTTTAAAGGGAATCCGGGTACAGGGAAGACAACTGTTGCTAGAATGATAGGGAAATTGCTGTTTGAGATGAATATTCTATCGAAAGGCCACTTGGTTGAAGCTGAACGTGCTGATCTTGTAGGAGAGTATATCGGCCATACAGCTCAAAAAACAAGAGACTTAATAAAAAAAGCAATGGGAGGTATTTTGTTTATTGATGAGGCTTATTCTTTAGCTCGAGGAGGAGAGAAGGACTTTGGAAAAGAAGCAATTGATACGCTTGTAAAACATATGGAAGATAAACAACATGGTTTTGTATTGATTTTAGCTGGATATTCAAGAGAGATGAATCACTTTCTTTCATTAAATCCAGGGCTGCAATCTCGTTTTCCATTTATTATTGAATTTGCGGATTACTCGGTAAATCAGCTATTGGAAATTGGAAAGAGAATGTATGAAGATCGTGAATATCAGTTATCAAAAGAAGCTGAATGGAAATTTAGGGATCATTTACATGCGGTGAAGTATTCGTCGCAAATTACATCGTTTAGTAATGGGCGGTATGTACGGAATATTGTTGAAAAATCAATTCGTACACAGGCGATGCGGTTGTTGCAAGAAGATACGTATGATAAAAATGATTTAATTGGAATATCGAGTATGGATTTGATGCTCGAAGAGGAGACGCACAGTACATAAACTGTGCGTCTATTTTTGTGTATAAGTTCGTTTACTCTTTTTTTGCTTTTTCTTGGTGCGCTTTATGGAAGCGTTCCATTTTAGCGCTCTTTTCGTGTGCTGAATTAGGGTCGTGTCCAAATTGGTTTACTGAACTTTTTTGAGCTCCTTTATTAACGTGGTTTGTCATTTGTATTCACCTCACTTTAAAAATTAGTATAAACATTATATAAAGAAAAAATCGTTAGAAAAGAAAAACCTCTTTACGATATGTAAAGAGGTTAGATTGCTATTTATGCATTGAACGTTCTTTCGTTTCGATACGTCTGTGCGGTAAATGCCATTTGTAATGAATAGAAACCATGCGGAAGCAAACAATTAAAATGAATAAAATGTAAAGAGCCCAATCGCTAACAATAATTTGAGCGCCAATTAAGAAACCTGCTAAAATTGTCCAAAAGGCATATACTTCAGCTCGAAGAACGAGAGGTTTTCTGCGGGCTAAAAGGTCGCGAATGATACCGCCGCCGATACCAGTTAAAACAGCTGCCACGATTGTGGCGCTAATTGGTAAATTTAATTTTTGAGCATATAATGCTCCTTGTACAGCAAATGCTGATAAGCCGATAGCGTCAGTGATATTTTCCCACTTTTTCCAATGTCTAATTAACTTATTTGGAAAAAGAAAAATAATAGTCATTGATAAAAGTGCGATTTGGAATAACATGTCTTGTTGCCAAAACGCGACAATCGGATAACCGATTAATAAATTACGAAGGGCACCTCCCCCAAATGCGGTTGCCATTCCTAAAATATACACCCCGAAAATATCATAATCCTCTTCCATTGCAACAATGGCTCCGCTTAGTGCGAAAGCGATTGTGCCTATGATGCTAAAAATCTCCCATGCCATGAATTTTCTCCCCCGCTAACTAGATGAAATGTGCTTCCTCTGCTATTATATTAGAAGGTTTAAATTTCGAAAAGGATGAGTGAACATATTTGATGGAAGAAAAAGAAAAAGTCATATTAGTAGGCTGTCAATTGCCGCAAGATGATGATGAAAAATTTATGCATTCCATGAAAGAGCTTGCATCACTAGCTAAGACTGCGAGAGCGGAAGTGTTAGTTTCAACAACGCAAAAACGACCAAAGTTTCATCCGGCAACTTACATAGGTAAAGGGAAATTAGAAGAGCTTACAATGCTAACTGAAGAATTAGAGCCGGATGTTATTGTATTTAATAATGAATTAACGCCGAGTCAAATTCGGAATTTATCCTCAGTATTAGATGCGAGAGTAATTGATCGAACGCAACTAATACTAGATATTTTTGCGCAACGTGCGAAGTCGAGGGAAGGTAAGCTTCAAGTAGAATTAGCTCAGTTGCAATATACAATGCCACGTCTTATGGGTCAAGGGTTGTCCTTATCACGTCTTGGTGGTGGTATTGGAACGAGAGGACCGGGTGAGACGAAACTTGAGACGGATCGTCGTCATATTCGATCGCGTATTGATGAAATAAAGAAACAACTTGCAGTTGTTGTGGAACACCGAAAAAGATATCGTGAGAGAAGAAAAGACAATAAAGTATTTCAAGTTTCATTAATAGGCTATACAAATGCAGGGAAATCGACACTGTTTAATAGATTAACGGAAGCTAATACGTTTGAAGAAAACCTTCTGTTTGCAACACTAGACCCAACGACGAGGAAGATGCCGTTACCTTCTGGTTATACAGTATTACTAACTGATACTGTTGGTTTTATACAAGATTTACCCACTTCATTAATTGCTGCTTTTCGTTCAACACTGGAAGAAGCGGGGGAAGCAGATGTTATTTTACATGTAGTTGATTCTGCGGATCCTAACTACATAGGGCATGAAAGAACAGTAAAACGATTATTATCAGAACTTGAAATTAATCATATTCCTATTATTACGTTATATAATAAAAAAGATGAATTACATCAAAACTTTATTCCGTTTCCGAAAAGTGATTTCTTAATGACTAGTGCTTTTGAAGAAAGTGATTTATTGCGTATAAAAGAAGCGATAGAAATGAAAATGAAGAAAGAAATGGATCGTTATCGAGTAGAAATCCCTCCGAGTGAAGGTAAGTTATTAACGCTTTTAAAGACGGAAACGCTATTAGCAAAGATGGAGTTTCTGGAAGATAAATTTGTATATGATTGTGCAGGGTATATTTTTACTCATTCATCGCTTAATGTGCAATTAAAGAGATTTTTAGTGGAAGAAGGAGAAAATAAAAATGTTTGATCGTTTGAAAAATGGAGAAAAAATTGCTCCAATCGTAAAAGAAGTAGAGAGTCAGATTACAGAAGTACATAAACGTGCGGATGAAGTAATTGAAAGTAATCAGTTTCGTGTATTAGAAAGTTTTCGTAAACATAAAATTAGTGACTCGCATTTTATCCCGACGACAGGTTATGGTTATGATGATATTGGCCGTGATTCGTTAGAAAAAGTGTATGCTGATGTGTTTGGAGCGGAAGCTGGACTTGTTCGTCCGCAAATTATTTCAGGTACTCACGCTATTTCTACAGCGTTATTCGGTATTTTACGTCCAGGAGATGAGTTATTGTACATCACTGGAAAACCGTATGATACGTTAGAGGAAATCGTTGGCGTGCGTGGGAAAGGTGTAGGTTCATTTAAAGAATATAATATTGGTTACAATGCAGTTCCGCTAACTGAAGGTGGGCTTGTTGATTTTGAAGCTGTTGCAGCAGCGATTCATAGTAATACGAAAATGATCGGTATTCAGCGTTCGAAAGGTTATGCTACTCGTCCATCGTTTACTATTTCTCAAATTAAAGAGATGATCGCGTTTGTTAAAGAAATTAAACCTGATGTTGTTGTGTTTGTAGATAACTGTTATGGTGAGTTTATTGAAGAGCAAGAGCCGTGTCATGTTGGTGCAGATTTAATGGCGGGTTCGCTTATTAAAAACCCAGGCGGGGGAATTGTAAAAACTGGTGGTTACATTGTCGGTAAAGAACAGTATGTTGAAGCGTGTGCATATCGTTTAACATCTCCGGGAATTGGTGCGGAAGCTGGAGCGTCTTTATACAGTCTGCAAGAAATGTATCAAGGGTTCTTCTTAGCGCCACATGTTGCAGGACAAGCGCTGAAAGGTGCAATTTTTACAGCTGCGTTTTTAGAAAAGTTAGGAATGAACACGTCACCAGCGTGGAATGCACCAAGAACAGACTTAATTCAATCTGTTCAATTTGATGATAAAGACCGTATGATTGCCTTCTGCCAAGCGATTCAATATGCATCTCCAATTAATTCGCATTTTACTCCGTATGCAAACTATATGCCAGGTTATGAAGATGATGTAATTATGGCGGCGGGAACGTTTATTCAAGGTGCAAGTATTGAATTGTCTGCTGATGGTCCGATTAGACCACCGTATGTTGCATATGTGCAAGGTGGATTAACGTATTCGCATGTTAAAATTGCGATTTGTTCTGCGATTGATGAATTGATTGAAAAGAATTTATTAACAATTTCTTAAAGGGGAGCTGTCGATATCGGCAGCTTTTTTCGTATAAAAGTAACGATTTATGCGATTAGAAAAAAGAATGAAAAAATTTATAAAAAAATCATGTAAGAAAAGCTAACATCTATTGACACTAAACATAACATGTTATAAAATGAGAAGCAGTTAAGGCGAAGGAGGAACTGAAAAATGAAAGAAGATAGACGTTCTGCCCCGCTGTTTCCAATTGGTATTGTTATGGATTTAACACAATTGTCTGCACGTCAAATTCGCTACTATGAAGAGCATAATCTTGTTTCTCCAACCCGTACAAAGGGGAATCGTAGATTATTTTCATTTAACGATGTAGATAAGTTGTTAGAGATTAAAGATTTGTTAGATCAAGGCTTGAATATGGCTGGTATTAAGCAAGTGTTACTAATGAAAGAAAATCAAACAGAAGCAGTGAAAGTAAAAGAAGAAACAAAAGAAATTTCAAAAACTGAGCTTCGCAAAATACTTCGAGATGAACTACAACATACAGGTAGATTCAATCGAACTTCATTGCGACAAGGTGACATTTCAAGATTTTTTCACTAAAGATAACTGATTCTGAAGGCGATTAGAGGGACTAAGGAGGAATTTATAATGTCTAGATACACAAAAGAAGATATTTTCCGTTTGGCGAAAGAAGAGAATGTAAAGTATATCCGTTTACAATTTACGGACCTTTTAGGGGTAATTAAAAACGTAGAGATTCCAGTGAGACAATTAACGAAAGCTCTTGATAACAAAATGATGTTTGATGGATCTTCGATTGAAGGTTTCGTACGTATTGAAGAATCTGATATGTATTTATATCCTGATTTAGACACTTGGGTAATTTTCCCTTGGACAGCTGAAAAAGGTAAAGTAGCTCGACTAATCTGTGATATTTACAATGCAGATGGCACTCCATTTGATGGAGACCCACGTAACAACTTAAAACGTGTGTTAAAAGAAATGGAAGCTTTAGGATTTTCAGACTTCAATCTTGGACCAGAGCCAGAATTCTTCCTATTTAAGGTTGATGAAAAAGGAAATCCAACATTAGAATTAAACGATAACGGTGGATACTTCGACCTTGCGCCGATGGATCTAGGGGAAAACTGTCGTCGTGATATCGTTCTTGAACTTGAAGAAATGGGATTTGAAATTGAAGCATCTCACCATGAGGTTGCTCCAGGACAGCACGAAATTGACTTTAAATATGCAAATGCAATTCGCTCATGTGATGACATTCAAACATTCAAACTTGTTGTAAAAACAATTGCTCGTAAACATGGTTTACACGCAACGTTTATGCCAAAACCACTATACGGTGTGAACGGTTCAGGTATGCACTGTAACTTATCATTATTTAAAAATGGTGAGAACGTATTCTTTGATGCAAACGGTGACTTACAATTAAGTGATGATGCTCGTCACTTCATCGCAGGTATTTTAAAACATGCACCAGCATTTACAGCGATAGCAAACCCAACTGTAAACTCATACAAACGTCTAGTACCTGGATATGAAGCGCCTTGTTACGTAGCGTGGTCTGCACAAAACCGTAGCCCGTTAGTACGTATCCCTGCATCTCGTGGTATTAGTACACGCGTAGAAGTACGTAGTGTTGACCCAGCTGCAAACCCATATTTAGTAATGGCTACATTATTAGCTGCAGGTCTTGATGGAATTAAAAACAAATTAACTCCACCAGCTGCAGTAGACCGTAACATCTATGTAATGACAAAAGAAGAGCGCGAAGAAGCAGGTATCGTTGACTTACCAGCAACATTAGCGCAAGCGTTAGTTACATTACAATCTAATGAAGTAGTATGCGGTGCACTAGGAGAACACTTACTTGAGCACTTCATCGAAGCGAAAGAGATTGAGTGGGATATCTTTAGAACACAAGTTCACCAATGGGAACGCGATCAATATATGTCTCTATACTAAGAGGCTTGAACCCTTGATACAACTCGTATCAAGGGTTTTTTAATTCCCTATTATTACAATTTTATATGGTTGCAAAATGAAAAACAGCCACATAAAAGCCAACAATTAATAACAAGTAGTGATATCATAGAAAAACATTATCAGATAAATGTAAGTTTTATATAATTTGTGAAATGAAAAAGCCTTGATACTACGGTATCAGGGCTTTTTTAGTGAAGTTATTGGATATGTTAACTACTAGATAATGGATTGTTTTTGGTTATTTTGAATCATGTTACTAAGAAAATCTTTTCAAAAGAATTGATCTTATCTTTTTTAATCACTTGTGCTATAACTTAATAATTCTTTACTGCCTTGTACAACGCGAGCGATGATTTTTATGTCCTCATCTGCAAGGCTATAAGTTTGTGGCTTGTGAATCAGATTATTACTCAATGATATTAACGTAATGATGCTCAGTTATAACACAGTCTTATTCAGGGATTCGTTAGTTCGCTTTCTAAATTTAGGGAATAAATATAGCTTAGTATCTTGCAATAAATAATACTAAGTGGTATATTATGGATAAATCAGGTACCGTGTATTGAACAGTACTGAGATAGGGAAGGAGGATGGCGCTTGAACGTTCAGTTTAAAAAAGGTGTGCTTGAACTTTGTGTATTAGCACTTGTAAAACGTAAAGATAGTTACGGTTATGAACTTGTTCAGCAAATCTCTAATAAATTTTTAATATCGGAAGGGTCAGTATACCCTTTGTTACGTCGTTTGACGAAAGAAGGGTATTTTCAAACGTATTTAAAGGAATCTACGGAAGGGCCACCTCGTAAATATTATCAATTAACAGAGCAAGGGGAGACGCAATTTCATTTGTTAGTAACAGAATGGCGTGATTTTGCGAAAGGGGTACAAGAAATTATTGAAGGGGTGGAATGGGATGAGTAAAGAAGGGTTTCTTAAAGAATTATCAAGTTATCTTAGAAAGTTACCAGAGGAAGAGAGGCAAGATATTTTATTGGATTATGAAGAGCACTTTCAGTTTGGACTAGAAGAGGGGAAAACTGAATCAGAAATAATACAGGGCCTTGGTTCTCCGAAAGTAATCGCAAAAGAATTACTTGCGATGTATCGCTTCGATGAAATGAAAAAAAATCCATCGACTTCAAATGTGACAAGAGCTGTTATGGCAGCGATTGGACTTAGTTTGTTTAATTTTATTATTGTGTTAGGCCCGTTAGTCGCAATTATTGCTTTTATATTTTCTTTTTGGATTGGTGGTATTGCTAGTGTAGTAACACCATTTTTCGTTATTGGAAAAGTATTTATGGGTACTTTTATATGGTTGGATCTTTTCGTTAGTATAACGTTTGTTGGAGTAGGTTTGTTGTTATGTATTATCGCTTTTTATAGTACAAAGTGGTTTAAGAGATTGTGTGTACGATACGTAATATGGAACTTCAAAATGATAAAAGGAGAGTAAATGATGAAAAAACTATTTTTAATCGCTATCGCTTGTATCATTATTGGAGTAATAGGAATTTCCCAAACATATGAAAAAGCAGTACAAACTGCTGAAAAAGGCGATAAAGAAGATGTAATTAAAAACGAAACATTAAAAAATATAGAAGTTAAGTTAGATGCCGGAGATATTGTTATCCAAAAATCTCCTGACTCTTCTTTTTATGTAAAGCAATCAGGAGATGTACGTAAACAAGTAATTCGTATTGCAGAAGATGGTGACACATTAAAAATTATTGGGGAAAGAGAAAAAGGTGCTTCATTTGATTTTTCTTTTTACGATTTTAGGTTCCAAACGTCTAAATTGACTCTCCTTGTGCCCGAACGCTCTTATCAAGATGTAAAAGTAAATTCATCTGCTGGACAAATCGAAATGAGTGATGTGAAAAGTGATAGTGTAAGTGTTAGAACACTTGCTGGAGAAGTAGAGCTGAAACAAGTAACGTCTAAGAATGTGGAGGGATCTACAAAAGCTGGTGAGGTGAACTTTAAAAAAGTAATAGGGAAAGTGACCGCAAAAACAACAAGTGGGGAAATAAATATTCAAGATCATGATTCTAAGTATAATCTAGAAGCAAGTTCAACTGCGGGAGATATAGATATTACTTTATCGGAAAAACCACAAGATGCGGTAATTACTGGGCAAAGTGCTGCCGGAGATGTAACAATTTTTAATGAAGAAAATAATAACGTAACAATTGGAAATGGTAGTAAAAAGATTAGCGGTAAAACGGCTGCTGGAGATGTCACGATTGAAACTCGTTAATAAGAAATAGAGTGCATGGAAATCTATCAAAATACAAAAAGAAGATAATTACCGTATATAAATAAGGTAATTATCTTCTTTTTGTTATTTTTAATGTAAATCACGATATACGCCAATTACTTTCCCGATAACTGACACTTGTTTTAAAATGATAGGTTCTAATGAAGAGTTTTCTGGTTGTAGACGGAAATGGTCTTTTTCTTTATAGAAACGTTTAACAGTTGCTTCGTTATCTTCTGTTAAAGCGACTACAATTTCACCATTATATGCAGACTGTTGTTGGCGAACAACAACTAAATCTCCATCGAAAATACCAGCTTCAATCATACTATCTCCAGAAATACGTAACATGAACACTTGGTCTGCTCCGGAAACAATGCTAGCTGGAAGTGGGAAATGTTCCTCTACGCTTTCGACCGCTGTAATTGGTAAACCAGCAGTAACTTTTCCGACAATTGGAACTTGAATAACAGATTGTGTTTCCGTATCCATTCGGTCTTCGCCTAAAATTTCAATGGCACGTGGTTTTGTTGGATCGCGTCGAATGTATCCTTTTTCTTCTAATCGTGATAAATGTCCGTGCACTGTAGAACTAGAAGCGAGGCCGACTGCTTGACCAATTTCACGTACGGAAGGTGGATATCCTTTTTCTTGTACTTTTAGCTTAATAAAGTCGAGAATGTCTTGCTGGCGTTTCGTTAACTTTTCCATGTTTTCTAACACCTCGTTTTCTTTCATTTTTCTTATTAATAAGTATAACATGTGAAAAAACATTCTACAAACATAAGTTCGAACAAATGGCAGATTTATGTTACACTATAGGGAAATGATAGGGAGAAAGAGGGGTTCAAAATGAATGCAATTATTTATGCACGTGTGAGTACAACGAAAGAAGCGCAAGAAACATCATTATTACGTCAAAAAGATGAATTATTGCATTTAGCTGAGCGCTATCAAATGAATGTTACTAAGGTGATTGAAGAGCAGGCTAGTGGGTATACAATTGAACGTGACGGTATATTAGAGGTGTTAGATACAATTCGGGACGAACAAATTGATGTGTTACTTATACAAGATGAAACGCGCCTTGGTAGAGGGAATGCGAAGATTGCATTAATGCATTGTTTACATAAAGAAGGCATAAAAGTATATACACATACACATAATGGTGAATTACAATTGTCGGATTCTGATTCGATGGTATTAGATATTATTGGTATTGTTGAAGAATATCAAAGGAAGATTCATAACTTGAAAATTAAACGAGGTATGCAACGTGCAGTAGAAAAAGGTTATCGTCCAGAAAATAATTTAAAAAATCGTCATTTAAGTGTAGGAAGAGAGAAAAAAGAAGTGCCAATTGAGGAAATTGTACGTTTGCGAAAAAGTGAACTCACGTTTGAAGAAATTGCAGCAACACTACGTGGATTTGGTCATAATGTTTCAAAGGCGACTGTACATCGTAGATATGTAGAGTATACGAAGCAATTGCTTGATAAAGAAGAGTAACTATTGTATGATAATAATCAGTTTTGATTAGAAGGGGGATTCGAGATGATTAATCACGAACTCGTTGAACGCATTAACTTCTTAGCGAAAAAAGCAAAAGCTGAAGGTTTAACTGAAGAAGAGCAACGTGAGCGTCAATCGCTACGTGAACAATATTTAAAAGGATTTCGTCAAAATATGTTAAACGAACTTAAAGGTATTAAAGTTGTTAACGAAGAAGGTACAGATGTTACACCGACGAAATTAAAAGCTTTAAAAAAGCAAGATAATGCAAAATTAAATTAAAAGATGGGCGAAGCCCATCTTTTTTATTTGTAAAAATCCTTATTTAATAACTTTCCAGTTGTTATTAACGGTTGCTTCTATCGTTCTATGTTCCAATATATAATTAGCGATAAGTTCAGACATATCAGTGGGTATATCTTTTACTATCGGTTTGTTTTGAAACATAAAGAAATTTCCCCCGCCACTTGCACGATAATTATTCATTACAACGTCATATTCGTCATTCATATTAAGAGGAGCACTTTTATGCTGTAAAGATTCTACTCTTTCACCAATTGGTTTTGAAATGTTTAATACATATGAAATCCCTTCCCACATATCATAATTATAATGTTGTGGCTTTGGTTCTATGTAGGTAGGGCTTACGATGATGGATCCATCTGTTTTTAATGTGAAATAAGAAGCAGAGAGTTCAAGAGCATCTTTTATATCTGCTCCAGTTATTCTAATTACTTTTAATGTGTTTGGATAAATATAATTAGAAACGATGTCACGCATTGTTACATGTTCTGGGAAGCCTGGAGATGTATTATGGAACAAACTTGTACAAGAAATTGATACATTAGCTATATCCATCTGTATTTTATTTATGAACTCGATAAAAGGATGATCATGCAAACGAGTTTGCATAGCATCTGAAATTTGCATGTCCCCCTCAATAATTCCAATAGGTTGATCAAGCCACTTTTGTGTTTTCTCTTCGTAATCGGCTACCAATGAAAGTACATCTTGGTCCGCTGCAACCCCTTGTACAGATAATAATTCAGAAGAACTCTCTTTTTTCACCCATTTATGTTTCATTTTTTCGAATGTTACTTTTACTTTTCCAACTGAGTGTCCATTGCATCCGGTCTGTAAAATTGTTACACCGTTAGCCATTGTGTGAGAAATGTCTCGGTGTTGATGACCTGTTAGTAAAAGATCTATGCCTTCAATTTCCTGGCACATTGCATATCCTTGGTTTTCACCTGTTAACACTTCAGTCGGTTCCCCGGTTTGTAAATCACTTTCAAATCCACCGTGATAGGCTACGACTAATAAATCTGGTTTCTCGTGTTCGTGAATATAAGAAACCCATTTTTTTGTAGTCTCTAATGCATCTTCAAATAGTAAATCTTTAATATGATGGGCCTGTTCCCAATTTGGGATGTAATGTGTTGTTACCCCTAAAATAGCAATTTTTATATTTGATTCAATCTGTTTGATTATATAAGGTTTTCCGAAATAGGGTTTCTTTATGTTTTTATCTAAAATGTTTGCTGATAGGTACGGGAAGTTCGCAGTAGTCACAGCATTATTTAATATGTCCATCCCGTAATTAAATTCATGATTGCCGATAACTGCAGCATCATACTGTAGGTAATTCGCTAATAAGGACATTGGGTTTTTTTTGTTTTTTTCGTATGTAACATAATGATAAGTAAATGGTGTTCCTTGAATGAAGTCACCATTATCAATTAAAAGAACGTTTGTATTTTGGGAACGTTCTTTTTTTATAAGAGTAGAAATTTTAGCTAAACCAAGTTCTGCCGGGGAGTTATCTTGGTAGTAAATGGGATAAACAGTGCCATGTATATCGCTTGTTAATAAGATGTTTAAAGTTACAGTTTGATTTTGTTCCAATATGACTCACCTTTTCTATTGTTATCTTCCAATTCATCATATCAAATATGTGAAGTGAATTTTGATGTGAATGTATAGAATGTGTAAAGATTCTGTAAATAACAAATTGTGCATCAAAATATGTGATATATTTCTTCATGTTTACGGAAGCTTATTTCATAACAAGAAAAATGGAGGCAATAATATGTTGAAAAAAGTTTTTGCAATGAGTACAACAGTTGTACTAGCGGCGGGATTATTAAGTGGCTGCGGAGCGAAAGAATCAAGTGCAAGTAAAAATGAAGATACGAAAAAAGGTTATGTACCAAAGACCTTAAATGTTCAATTTGTTCCTTCTCAAAATGCGGATACGCTAGAGGCGAAGGCAAAACCATTGGAAAAGCTATTAAGCGATAAATTAAATATTCCGGTAAAAGTTAGTATTTCAACTAACTACAATACAATTGTAGAAGCGATGGCATCTAAACAAGTAGATGTAGGGTTTTTACCGCCAACAGCGTACGTGTTAGCACATGAAAAGAAGGCTGCTAATGTAATTTTGCAAGCACAACGTTTTGGAGTAGAGGATGAAACAGGAGCTCCTACAAAAGATTTAGTAGACTATTATAAATCTGAGTTTGTTGTTAAAAAAGACTCTAATATAAATAGTGTAAAAGATTTAAAAGGTAAAAAAATTGGTTATCAAGATGTAACATCATCAGCAGGATATGTATGGCCTGCAGCTGTTCTATTAAAAGAGGGAATTAATCCGCTAAAGGATGTGAAACCTGTTACATTAAAAGGCCATGATCAGTCACTTATTGCACTTTTAAATGGTGATGTAGATGCAGCTGTTGTATTCCAAGATGCTCGTAATATTGTAAAAAAAGATTATCCGAATATATTTGATCAAACGAAAATAGTGAAATTTACTGAGAAAATTCCGAACGATACAATTTCTGTACGCTCGGATTTAGATGCAGAGTGGAGTAAGAAATTACAAGATGCTTTCATTGAAATTGGAAAAAATGAGGAAGGCCGTAAAATCATTAAAGAAGTATATTCCCATGAAGGATATATTAAATCTGATGATAGTAAATTTGATATTGTTCGTGAATATGGAAAGACAGTGAAGACGCAATAATACATAGTGAAATGGCGGCTAGCTGGAAGGTGTGAGATTTCAGTTAGTTTGCCGTTTTTTAGTTATTGATAATACATTGAAAGTAGGTAAGATGTGTGATAGAGTTTCGAAATGTTTCCAAAATGTATCCGAATGGCACAAAGGGATTGAATAATATAAATTTAAAGATTCAAAAAGGTGAGTTTATTGTAATGGTCGGATTATCCGGAGCCGGAAAATCTACACTTCTCAGATCCGTAAATCGTCTTCATGAGATTACCGAAGGAGAAATCATTATTGAAGGTGAGTCTATTACTTCTGCGAAAGGAAAAGGATTAAGGCGTATGCGCCGGGATATCGGTATGATCTTCCAAAGTTTTAACCTTGTAAAGCGATCAACAGTATTAAAAAATGTATTAGCTGGTCGTGTTGGATATCATTCCACACTACGTACAACGTTAGGTTTGTTTCCGAAAGAAGATGTGGAGCTCGCATTTCAAGCATTAAAAAGAGTGAATATTTTAGAAAAAGCATATGCACGTGCTGATGAATTATCAGGAGGACAACAGCAACGTGTATCGATAGCTAGAGCATTGGCGCAAGAAGCAAAAATCATATTGGCAGATGAGCCTGTTGCATCGTTAGATCCACTTACGACAAAGCAAGTGCTAGATGATTTGAAAAAAATTAATGAAGATTTTGGAATCACGACAATTGTAAATTTACATTCTATTGATTTGGCTAGACAATATGCGACACGCATTATCGGATTACATGCAGGAGAAATTGTTTTTGACGGTTTAGTAGAAGAAGCAACGGATGAAAAATTTGCTGAAATTTATGGGGACGTTGCTCAGAAAAGCGAATTATTAGAGGTGGCAGTAAAATGAATGACATGACGATATATTCAAATGAAATACCGAAGCCGCCGAGTAAATTGAAACATATGTTAACGTTTATTTTAGTTATTTTAATGCTGTGGAGTAGTAGTGTACAAGTAGATGCATCATTTTCAAAACTGGTAGACGGTTTTCCAAATATGGTAGATCTATTGAAAGAAATGGTGCCACCTGATTGGAGTTATTTTCAAGTTATTACAACAGCGATGTTAGATACAATACGTATGGCGATTATTGGGACGACCTTAGGAGCGATTTTAGCTATTCCACTTGCATTGTTTGCAGCAAGTAATGTGTTTACTAACACATTTTTATATAGTCCAGCTCGAATGATTTTAAATTTTATACGAACGATACCAGATTTATTATTGGCGGCTATTTTCGTAGCGATTTTTGGAATTGGGCCACTTCCAGGTATTTTGGCTCTTACTTTTTTTTCAATTGGACTTGTAGCGAAATTGTTGTATGAATCAATTGAATCAATTGACCCTGGCCCACTAGAAGCGATGACAGCTGTAGGGGCTACTAAGGTGCAATGGATTGTTTATGGAGTCATTCCACAAGTAAAAGCACACTTTGTTTCCTATGTACTATATACATTTGAGGTGAATGTACGTGCAGCGGCTGTCCTAGGTTTAGTAGGAGCAGGTGGTATTGGACTATATTATGATCGTACACTTGGATTTTTACAATATCAACAAACTGCTTCTATAATTATTTATACCCTTATTGTTGTTTTGTTAATTGACTACATTAGTACATTGTTGCGGGAGAAACTATAATGAATAGAACGACGATGATTGTGCCAAAACCGAAGAAACTGAGTGTATATCGCTGGGTTATTTTTATAGCAATTACATTTGTTTATGTTTGGGCCTTTTCAGGAGTACCATTAGAAGGGATAAAGGACACAGCAGGTGAAATCACGAAAGTAATTATGACAGGGGTATTGAATCCAGACTGGTCGTATGTATCTTTGCCAGATGGTGAAGATTTATTGCATGTATTAATTGATACGTTGGCAATTGCGATATTAGGTACATTTATTTCTGCATTTTTATCTGTTCCGTTTGCCTTTTGGGCGGCAACGAATATGAGTAGTGGAAAATTAACTTCAGGATCTGGAAAATTTGTACTTAGTTTTGTTCGTACGTTTCCTGAATTAGTTATGGCTCTTTTATTTATAAAAGCTGTTGGTCCAGGCTCTTTTGCAGGAGTATTAGCCTTAGGATTACATTCTATTGGAATGTTAGGAAAACTATATTCAGAAGGAATTGAAAACATAGATAAAGGACCGACGGAAGCGTTACTAGCAACAGGAGCAAACCGTTTTCAAATACTTTGGTATGCAGTGTTACCACAAGTGTTACCAGACTTTCTATCGTATACGTTATACAGATTTGAAATTAATGTACGATCCGCTGCGATTTTAGGGGTTATCGGAGCAGGAGGGATTGGTACACCTTTAATTTTTGCGCTGAGTTCACGGAATTGGTCTCGTGTTGGGATTATTTTATTAGGTATTATTTTAATGGTAATTATAATTGATTTGATTTCAAGTTCGATTCGCAAACGGATTGTTTAACTTATTTGAAAAGCATCGAAGTTAGATGCTTTTTATATTTTTAAAAACGTATTTAAAAACGTAAGTATAGAAGAAATTTGTATAAATATACAGATAATTCTCTTTCTTTTTAAAATAAAAATAATGAAAAAGTATGTCATATTGAATGCCCATACATTCCCGGAAACATTGATTTTTTTATAAAAAATCAAAAAAATATCAACATATTTGTCGATACATGTTGTATAATCTTGCGTGGGAAGCTATCATATAAATGTATAAAACGTTTACTAATATAAGCGAAGGGAAGAATAGCATGTCACATTCAATCGAACAACTTTCTATCAACACGATTCGCACATTATCCATCGATGCGATTGAAAAAGCAAACTCTGGTCACCCAGGAATGCCAATGGGTGCAGCACCAATGGCTTATACATTATGGACTCAATTTATGAAACACAATCCAAATAACCCAACGTGGTTTAACCGTGATCGTTTCGTATTATCTGCAGGTCATGGTTCAATGTTATTATACAGCCTACTTCATCTATCTGGTTATGATGTAACAATGGATGACTTAAAGAACTTCCGTCAATGGGGAAGCAAAACTCCAGGACATCCTGAGTACGGTCATACAGCTGGTGTAGATGCAACGACTGGTCCACTTGGACAAGGTATTGCAACTGCTGTAGGTATGGCAATGGCTGAAAGACATTTAGCTGCTAAATATAACCGTGATGCGTATAATGTAGTAGATCATTATACATACGCTATTTGTGGTGATGGAGATTTAATGGAGGGCGTTTCTGCTGAAGCATCTTCATTAGCTGCTCATTTACAATTAGGTCGTCTTGTTGTGCTTTATGATTCAAACGATATTTCATTAGATGGCGATTTAAATCGTTCATTCTCTGAAAGTGTAGAAGATCGTTACAAAGCATACGGATGGCAAGTGATCCGTGTTGAGGATGGAAACGATATTGAAGCAATCGCGAAAGCAATTGAAGAAGCGAAAGCTGACGAAAAACGCCCAACGCTAATTGAAGTAAGAACGACAATTGGTTTCGGTTCTCCAAACAAATCAGGAAAATCAGCTTCACATGGTTCTCCACTTGGTGTAGAAGAAACAAAATTAACGAAAGAAGCATATGCTTGGACTGCTGAACAAGACTTCCACGTAGCAGAAGAGGTATACGACAACTTCCGTAAAACAGTACAAGATGTTGGTGAAACTACGCAAGCAGAGTGGAACACTATGCTAGGTGAATATGCGCAAGCATACCCAGAATTAGCAAACGAATTCCAAGCAGCAATGAACGGTCAACTTCCAGAAGGTTGGGAGCAAAACTTACCAACTTATGAATTAGGATCAAAAGCAGCAACTCGTAATTCTTCTGGTGCTGTAATTAATGCAATTGCAGAGTCTGTACCATCATTCTTCGGTGGATCTGCTGACCTTGCTGGTTCTAACAAAACATACATGAATAACGAAAAAGACTTTACAAGAGACGATTACAGCGGTAAAAACATTTGGTACGGTGTACGTGAGTTCGCAATGGGTGCAGCAATGAACGGTATTGCATTACATGGCGGTTTAAAAACTTACGGTGGTACGTTCTTCGTATTCTCTGATTACTTACGTCCAGCAATTCGCCTTGCAGCATTAATGCAATTGCCAGTAACGTATGTATTCACACATGACAGTATCGCTGTTGGTGAAGATGGTCCAACACATGAACCAGTCGAACAATTAGCAGCGCTTCGTGCAATGCCGAACGTTTCTGTTATCCGTCCAGCTGATGGTAACGAATCTGTTGCAGCTTGGAGACTGGCTTTAGAATCTACAAACAAACCAACTGCTTTAGTATTAACTCGTCAAGACCTTCCAACATTAGAAGGTGCAAAAGATGATACGTATGAAAAAGTAGCAAAAGGTGCATATGTAGTTTCTGCAAGCAAGAAAGAAACGGCTGATGTTATCTTACTTGCAACTGGGTCTGAAGTAAGCCTAGCTGTTGAAGCTCAAAAAGCATTAGCAGCGGACGGCGTTGACGCAGCTGTTGTCAGCATGCCATCTATGGATCGTTTTGAAGCTCAACCTGCAGAGTACAAAGAATCTGTATTACCAAAAGCAGTAACAAAACGTTTCGCAATCGAAATGGGTGCTACATTCGGATGGCACCGTTACGTAGGTCTTGAAGGAGATGTGTTAGGTATCGATACATTCGGTGCTTCTGCTCCTGGTGAGAAGATTATGGAAGAGTATGGATTTACTGTAGAGAACGTTGTTCGTAAAGTAAAAGAAATGCTTTAATGATTTCAGAAAAATCTCTCCGGCATGGAGAGATTTTTCTATGTAAATGAGTTTTTTCGACAGAAAAAGTTTTTTATCTCTCCGCAGTCAGACAATCATTGCAAATTTTCTTATATATAATGAAGGGAAAAGGTTGTCCAGATTGGGAGGGGAAAAATGAAAACGTATGAATTGTATTTAATTCAAGAGGATATTGCGAAATCTTATTTTGGTCGTGAATATTTGTTTTTTGATTTATTTGCTCGATTTTCAGAATCTGGGTCCCTTTCGGAGAAAAAAGTGTTATATAAACAAATGATGTATATAACGAAACCATTGCAAGTAATGAAAATTCATCATAAATTAGAACAAGCTTTGCGCGTTCTTGGTAAATATGATAGAACACATCATACACATACACTTTATACGGGAGCGGAGTACGGTGAAATAATGGTGAAACCGCACTATATTCGTATGAATACCTCTGGAAATGTCTCTATGGAAACGACTTTCTTTGAGGTGTTAAGAAAGTGTGAATTAACATTTTTAGCTATGGATTATGAAAATACAAAGTACGGATGGCTGAATCCTCTAAAACAAGTACGAACATATGTGTAAAAAATGTCGAATTGTATCTTGTCTTATTGAAAAGGTTTTAGTACACTGTAAGGTAGACAACATGAAGGAGGAAAATATATGCCAATTTGGTTAGGTATTCTAGTGGGCGTAGTAGCACTAGTAGCAGGCGTGGCGTTAGGATTTTTCATTGCCCGCAAATACATGATGAATTACTTACAAAAAAATCCACCAATTAACGAACAAATGTTAAAAATGATGATGATGCAAATGGGACAAAAACCTTCCCAAAAGAAAATCAATCAAATGATGAGCGCGATGAACAAGCAACAAATGAAATAAGCGCTAAAAGACACTCACTAAGAGTGTCTTTCTTTTTGTTAGTTACAGTTTTTAAAACTTTTAAAAATTCTGTATTTTTGGTAAACTGAAAACATCGCTCATTTTAAGGGAGGAGGAAAAAAATGAAAGTGTTTATGAATTTAGCGTGGTTTTTTAAACAAGAAAAACGAGCGTACATAACCGGAATTATTTTATTATTTGGCGTTGCACTTTTAGAGCTCGTAGCACCAAAAGTAATTGGAATCGTTGTAGATGAAATTAATGATGAAACATTGACGACCGATAAGTTACTAAAATGGGTTGTACTATTAGTAATTGTAGGTATTACGATGTACATATTGCGTTACATATGGCGTATTATGATTTTCGGGTCTTCGTTAAAATTAGCTCGCCAATTACGAAAAAATTTATATGAACATTTTACAAAGATGAGTCCATCTTTCTATCAGTCAAATCGAACAGGTGATTTAATGGCACATGCGACTAATGATATTCAAGCAATCCAGCAAACTGCTGGAGCGGGTGTTTTAACGCTTGTTGATTCATTAGCTGTTGGGGGATGTGTACTCGTAGCGATGGGTTTTACAATTAGTTGGAAGTTAACATTGTTAAGTTTAATTCCGATGCCGATTGTAGCCATTTCGACAAATTATTATGGAACGTTATTACATAAAAGGTTTCATAAAGCACAGCAATCGTTTTCGGAAATTAATGATAAAGTGCAAGAGAGTATGAGTGGAATGAAAGTGATTCGATCGCTTGGACAAGAGAAAGAAGATTTGCAGGCGTTTCGAAAAAAATCAGAAGATGTTGTGCATAAAAATGTGTTAGTTGCACGTATTGATTCGTTATTTGATCCGACAATCGCTCTTATCGTTGGATTTTCTTTTTTAATTGCAGTATGTTACGGATCGGTATTAGTTGTAAGAGGTGAATTAACAGTAGGTGATCTCGTTACATTTACGACATATTTAGGTACCCTCGTTTGGCCAATGTTAGCGTTTGGATGGTTGTTCAATATTATGGAGCGTGGGCGTGCTTCATATGACCGTGTAGAAAAAATTCTTTCACAAAAATCAGATGTAGTAAATAGAGAAAATGCTGTACATACGATAGCGAGCGGTAATGTTTCATTTGCCATTGATTCATTTTCGTATAAGAAAAATGAACTGTTACATTTAAACGATATTCACTTTGATTTGAAGAAGGGCGAAACGCTAGGAGTTGTAGGACGTACAGGTGCAGGGAAAACGACTTTATTAAAATGTTTAATCCGTGAGTATGATCATTTTAATGGTGAATTAAAAGTTGGGGAGCGAGATATTCGAGATTTAACACTTCATGGTGTCCGTTCTGCCATTTCATATGTGCCGCAAGATCATTTTTTATTTTCAGCAAGTATTGGTGAGAATATTGCCTTTGGAAAGGCGGATGCTACATATAATGAAATTACCCAAGCTGCAGAGATTGCTTGTATTCATAATGATATCCTCCAATTTTCAGAAGGATATGAAACAGTAGTAGGGGAAAGAGGCGTTTCGTTATCTGGTGGTCAAAAACAGCGAATCTCTATTGCTCGTGCTTTATTAACAAATGCTGAAATTTTAATTTTGGATGATTGTTTATCAGCGGTAGATGCAAAAACAGAAGAGACAATTTTAAGTGCCTTAAAGAGGGAAAGAGCAGGGAAAACGACGATTATTACTGCACACCGATTAAGTGCAATTCAGCATGCTAATCTTATTCTTGTTGTTGATGAAGGTAGAATTGTACAAAGAGGTACACATGAGGAATTAATGAAGGAAAACGGCTGGTATAAGGAAATGTATGAAAGCCAGCAATTAGAAGCTTTAGTCGAGAAAGGAGGCGTATGATGGTAGAGAAGAAGCGAAGTGATTTAAGTAGATTGCTTTCTTATATGAAGCCATATAAAGGGTTGCTATCTTTAGCATTTATCTTTTTAGTTGGTGCGACAGTAACGGAAATGATGGGGCCTTTTTTAATTAAACAATTCCTTGATGAACACCTAGTACCGCGGGATTTTGAACGATCAGCACTCGTTACTTTATTTGTAATTTACATAGTTGCTCATTTATTAAAAGTATTATTTACGTATTTAAATCTATTGTACTTTCAGAACATTGCTTTTAAGATTGTTCAAGATATGCGAGTTGAAGTATATGAACATGTTCAAAAGCTGTCATTAAGTTTCTTTGATCGTACGCCAATTGGTACGCTCGTATCTCGTATAACGAATGATACGGAAGCGATTAAAGATTTTTATGTCAGTGTATTATCAACATTTGTGAAAAATGTAGTCTTTTTAGTAGGTATTTTAATAGCGATGTTTTTATTAGATGTAAAATTAGCGTTATTTTCTCTCATATTAATTCCGATAATGTTCGCGATTATGGTATTATATCGCCGGAAAAGTGCAGCTTTTTATTTAGAAGTACGTAATCAACTAAGCGTGTTAAATGCAAAATTGAACGAGTCCATACAAGGAATGAATATTGTTCAAGTGTTCAGACAAGAAAAACGTATGAGAAAAGAGTTTGAAGAAGTGAATAATAAACATTATAGTGCAGGGCGACGTACTTTGAAGTTAGACGCATTACTTTTACGACCAGCTACGGATTTAGTACATATTGTAGCTATTGCGTTAGTACTAGGTTTATTTGGGATTGATGCTTTAAAGAGCCCTGTTGAAGTAGGAGTTTTATATGCTTTTGTTAACTATATACATCGTTTCTTCCAACCTGTAAATGAGATGATGATGAAATTGTCCTTTTTCCAACAGGCACTTGTTTCGTCATCACGTGTATTTCATTTAATGGACGAGAAAGATTTAGCACCGGTTCAAAAAGGCAATGAGAATCCTCAAGTTGTCGATGGAGATATTGAATTTAAAAATGTTACTTTTTCATATGATGGAAAGCGTGACGTTTTAAAAAATGTATCATTTCACGTGAAACAAGGGCAAACGGTTGCTTTTGTTGGGCATACTGGTAGCGGAAAAAGTACGATTATGAATTTGTTAATGCGATTTTATAATATTAAGTCGGGAAATATTGTAATAGACTGTGTAGATTTAGAAAAATTTGAAGAACGAGAAATTAGAAAGAAAATAGGACTCGTATTGCAAGATGCATTTTTATTTGCTGGAAATGTAAAGCAAAATATTCGTATGTATAATGAAGAAATTACGGATGAAGAAGTAAAAGAAGCTGCTCGATTTGTGCAAGCGAATACGTTTATTGAAAAGTTACCAGAGCAGTATGAAACAGAAGTAGTAGAAAGAGGTGCAGCATTTTCAAGCGGTCAACGACAATTAATTGCTTTTGCTAGAACGATAGCAACGAATCCGAAAGTATTAGTATTAGATGAAGCAACAGCTAATATCGATACAGAAACAGAAGAGGCTATTCAAACAGCGTTGCAACAAATGCGAAAAGGTAGAACGACGATAGCCATTGCGCATAGGTTATCTACAATTCAAGATGCAGATCAAATTTTTGTGATGCATGATGGAGAGATAGTAGAAAGAGGAACACATCAAGAATTACTAAGTGAGCAAGGTTTGTATTATAATATGTACTTGTTACAAAATAAAGGGAGTTTGCAAAAGGCCTTGTAAATACAAGGTCTTTTTTATTTTGTATACAAAATATATTTACTCTTTGTTTCTATAGCATAAATGTCGTGTCCTCTTATGAAATTTGTACATATTGTATGTATACGAAGTAAAAAAATTAATAGGAGATTTTATATGCAAAACAGATCGAGTTCAAATGTTACGTTAATTGATGTGTCTCATTGGGAAGGGAATATTGATTGGAATGCAGTGAAGGCATCTGGAATTCCAGCAGCGTATGCAAAAGCGACAGAAGGTGTAAATTACATTGATCCTACTTTTACTAAAAATGTACAAGCAGCCCGAAGTGCGAATGTATTAATTGGTGCATACCATTTTGCACGTCCAGAACAAAATGATGCAATTTCAGAGGCGAAATATTTTGTGAGTATATTACAAAGTAACCAGACAGACTTAATGCCAGTTCTGGATTTAGAATCACCAAAAGATCCGAGTAATAGTAATTTAACTGGTAGCGCTATATCGAATTGGGCAAGAAGCTTCATAAATTATGTGAAACAGGCTACTGGAAAAGATGTAATGTTATATACAGGAGTTTGGTATATTAATGAGTTCGGAATTAGCGGATTAAGTGATATTCCACTTTGGATTGCTAAATACTCGAGTACACCGCCTGCTGATGCTGGTGGATGGACAGCGTGGACAGCATGGCAGTACACAGATTCTGGACAAATTTCAGGTGTAGGAAATTGTGATGTATCAGCTGCAGTTTCACTAGAAGCTTTACAAGGGAATGGAGCAAGTGGTGGAGGGAATGTTTCTCCGCCTAATAATGCAACTCCAGTGTACGGGGTTGCTATAATTAATGGAGATAATGTGAATTTGAGAAGTGGACCATCTTTGCAGTCTAGTGTAATTCGCCAATTGAATCGCGGCGAAACATATGAAGTTTGGGGAGAACAAGATGGATGGCTTTGTTTAGGGACAAATCAGTGGGTATATAATGATCCGAGTTATATTCAGTATAAACATTATGTGGCGACTATTACTGGTGATAATGTAAATTTGCGTGATGCTCCATCATTAAAAGGAAATGTTATAAGACAGTTACATCATGGTGAATCGTATCGAGTATGGAGTAAGCAAGATGGATGGCTTTGCTTAGGGACAAATCAATGGATATACTACGATCCAAGTTATATTCAGTATGGTGTACAATAGAGTGAAAATAAAAGGTGCCCCGTCAGAGGTGCCTTTTATTAAAAATATACAACTTTTACAAAGTCTGTATCGAAACCATAGTATACTATAGTAGATATATTTATAAAAAATAATCGAAAATGAAATAAAGGGGTAAAAATATGAATTATGTGCTAATAGGTGCGGTTTTAATATTATTAGCTGTAGTATTTGTGCTGTTTTATAAAAATAAACAGTTAGAATCAGAGAGTCAGCAAGTAGAATTTGAAAAGAAACAAGCGATTGAAACGTATAAAAATGAAATTGCAGCTACGGTGATAGAGCATACAGAACAACAAAATAATTTGAAAAATATGGAACAGAAAAAATACAATGATTTACAAGTAAGTGCAAATAGAGAAATTGAAAATATGCGTATGATGAAAAATCAATTAGCTGTGCAGCATAGTAAAGAACGTAGTGAAATACAAAATAAACATAATAATGAAATACATATGTTTCAAAAATTAATTGCAAATTTACGAGAATATACTAAAAACGGCGCTGAAATGAATACGTACGAAACATTACATTATATGAAGCGAGGATTCATAGAGCAAGGCATCATATTAGATGCTGAAATTCAAATCATGCCGAATGTTTTTATTAAAAATAATAGTGAAATAAACGATAATCGAATCCATCATCTCATCTTGTGCAAAACTGGTATTTATCTACTTGAGACGAAAGAATGGGAAGAGAAATTAGTTCATGGTTTAACGAAAGAAAATGCTGGTATATATTCATTTATGATTGATGAAATGGGTAAGTATCAACAAGAAGTTGAAAAAGAAGAGACATTTGAATATATAGTAGGTAAAGATTCGTCAACTATACAAGTGAAAAATGAAGGGAATCCAGTATATAAGGCGAAGAAACTATCTCAAATTTTATACAATTGTTTGAAAGAAATGCAGACTAATAGTATAAAAGAAAAGGTAAAACCAGTTGTATATTTTTATAATGAAAATGGAAAAGAAATAATAGATCTTTCTAGTGAGGAAACACCTAGATTAAAAGATCGGGAGCAAATTGTAACGTTCTTCAGAAATGAAATCTTAGCAGGGAAAATAGTATATACAGTGCAAGAATTAGAACAGATTCGAGAAATGATTAGCAGGATGAATTATATAGTGAGTTAAAAGGGGGGATCTTTCTGAGCGCTATGCTACGTGGCATTTTGTATGTCTATTTTTGTTTGTATATAGTAATGTACATTCTATTTATATTCGTCATCGATATGATCCATATGCCCTTAAGTGTAAGGAGCATTTTTGTAGTATTCATACCATTTGTTTTATTAGTCATGGTTCAAAGGGTTATTTTATATGCTTCTAAAAATCGTAATGAAGAAAAGAAGCAAATGTCTGGGGTTTTAATAGTAGCACTCATACCATTAATAGTATGCACTGTACAACTAAGTGTAAATGAATATACGTCAAAGTTTAATCAAAATAGATGGTTAAATCATGCAGAGAAACGGATACATATGGTAGATGATCTATTACAAAAATATAAATTAATAGGGAAATCAAATGAAGAAATTACACAATTGTTAGGCGCTTCAACGGACACGAGAAGTGGGGAAGAAGGAGTTATCACTTTGTATTATCTTGGGACTGAACGTGGCTTTATTCCAATAGATAGCGAACAGCTTGTTTTCCAATTTGATAGAGATGGAAAAGTCATGGAATATACGGTGCATAAAGATTAAAGAAATGTAGAGGGAAGCTATATGTTATAGCTTCTTTTTTATTTTTCAATATGTCACGGAAGGGGGAGAAGGTTTTTGAGTGGAATAAGGAATGAAAGCGGAGGTGATGCATATATATAGATGCATTGGGTGATTATTAGTCCGATTGGTGAGGGGTAATAATTAATAAGTACGGAAAAAACCCCCACTGATTAAAGTTTCATTTTATCATATTGTATAAATGAAAAGGAGGTAAGACGGTGAAAGCAATCCCGACTGATGTCCTGAGTAAAGAATTGATGGAAAGAGAAGGAGTTATCTCTATTACAGTAAAGGAATTTGAAAAGATAGAAGTAGCTGGAGTGGTGGTCGCTGGTCCAGCAGTTATTTTGATTAATCAAGATTAAGTACATATCATTGAAATAAAAAGCATCCGTCTAGGATGCTTTTTATTTGTATGTAAGGATAAATATGATGGATAATTGTGTTACTGGAGGGAAAGTCTGTGGCAATTATTATAACAATGTTAGTAATGGGTATTTTATTAGGATTTGTTGGAGCTGGAGGAGCTGGATTTATTATCGCGATACTCACTTTGGTATTCCAAATTCCTATTCATGTTGCTCTTGCAACATCTTTAACTGCAATGGCATTTACGACATTATCAGGTGTTGTAAGTCATTACCGTGAAGGCAATGTTGCACTTATTATAGGTGGGATTGTTGGGGGATTTGGCGCAATTGGCTCTTATATTGGTTCTAAATTTGGTTCACTTATACCAGCACATCTTCTTCATTGGTTTACAGCTGGGATGTTATTTTTATCGGCAATTTTTATGTTTATTAAATTAATTATGTTCCAAAAAAAAGAACAGTCGTCTTTATATAAACATAAAGAGTTTTCCGTGAAATACTTGTTGAAATGTGTATGCCTTGGATTAGTTACTGGAATGATGGCTGGTTCATTTGGGATTGGTTCTGCACCGTTTATTCAACTTGGATTAATGGTTCTATTGGGACTTACGATTCAGCAATCTGTAGGGACAACAATGCTTGTTATATTACCGATTGCAATTGGAGGCGGGCTAGGATATAGTTCGGAAGGATATTTAGATTATATATTGTTATTGCAAGTATTGATTGGGACCATGTTAGGGGCATACATTGGTGCGAAGTTTACAAATTATGCACCGCGAACGCTTTTGAGGTTTTCGATGATTATGACACCGGTTTTAGCTGGATGTATGCTATTGATGGAATAAAGTGAAATTATAATCAGCAGGGGGTTACTGCCTACAAATAGCGGGATAAAATTAATATAGCAAACTATTAATATATTTTACGAATGAATTATATAGGTAATTCATATTTCCCATATAAAAGGATTTGTTTTAATATTATGAGTGTAAAGTTCGAGTATTCGAAGTACTACTTGAATTATATCCCTATCCCTTTTCTAAAAATGCGAACAAGTTTTGCCCTATTCTATTCAATAGTTAATTGCATAGAAATATATTGTTCGATGACCATTATGGAACGTACATAATGGGAAAATCCCGATCCTTAAAGAGGATGCCCCTAATCTTCATGTGAAAATATGATCGGATATGAAAGCTGACCAATTTATGGTCAGCTTTCTTTTTGTTCGAAAATTATTTCTTCTTTAATTTCTGTTTGCAATAATACAGTTTTTCCGAAGCGACGTTTGCATTCCGCGCGCACTTTTTCAAGGGCTAGTAGCTGAGTAGTGGCGGGAACTGTGACAATAGCTTGGCGAGGTTTTCGATTTTCTTCACAAAAGACACATTCCACAACATAATTAGAAATCATATTTTCATCCTTCCAGTTTTAATTTCTAAGAAGGGATTGTCTATGAAGTTGATGTAACTTTTCGTCGTTGTTTTATTATTTTCCTCTTTTTTTCAAGGGGAAAATAATAAAGAAGGCGAATTTTAGTAGGGGAGGGATGTTTATGGAGAGATGGATAGGTAGTGCAGCGGTATGTGTAAATGAAAAAAATGAAGTTTTAATGGTATTGCAGGGCAAAGAGGGAGAAGAAAAAAGGTGGTCTGTCCCAAGTGGAGGACTTGAAAAGGGAGAGACACTAGAAGAATGTTGTATCAGGGAAGTTTGGGAAGAAACGGGTTACAATGTGGAAGTTGTAAATAAAATATATGAAAAAGAGGGTATTACATACGGAATTCCAGTGTATGTCCATTATTATTTTGTTAAACAAATAGGCGGTAATATGAAAATCCAAGATCCTGATGAGTTAATACATGAAATTGCTTGGAAAGGGATACATGAAGTTGAACAATTGTGTTTAGCTTTTCCAGAGGATTATGAATTGCTGTGCCAATATATAAATAAAGAAGCAAGTATGTAAATACTTGCTTCTTTAATGTATCCAAGACAAGAAAAGCGGAACGATAACCAAACTAGCGCCTGCTGTTAAAAGCATGGATAAACTTGCAATTGTTCCTTCCACAGGACCGATTTCGAATGCTTTTGATGTACCGGTTCCATTTGCGCTCGTTCCTAACATAATACCTTTTGCGATTGCTGTTTTAATACGGCAAATACGTATGAGAGAAGGACCGAGCAATGCTCCTGTTAAGGCAGTTAAAACGACAAATACAGCAGTTAATTGTGACATACCACCAATCATTTCTGAAATAGCCATTGCGATTGGTGTTGTTACGATATGTGGCGCTAAACTATGTTCTAGTGATGAATCAATTTGAAAATAATTTGCTAGTAGTGCTGAAGTAATGACTGATAAAAACGAACCGACAATGACATTAAGTAAGATAGCCATTCCATGTTTCTTTAATAAATCAAAGTATTTATAGATTGGCCATGCAAAAGCAACTGTTGCGGGTTTTAATAATTCAGTTAACCAGTGACCACCAGATTCATATGTTTCATAAGGTGTATCTAATCCGAGCAATAAAGCAATTAAAATAATGGGACAGACGAGAAGAGGAGAAAGTAGACTCCAATTCCAGCGTTGATACATTTTTTTTGATATCCAATATGTGAATAGTGTTAATAGTAAACAAAGAAATCCGATCATTGCGTTGATCCTTTCCGCTTTAGTAGCAATTCTGTTAAAAGTCCTGTAACTAAGGTAACGCAAAGAGTGCTAATCATAATAATTAAAATGAGATCGATTCCATATTGTGTTAGTGTATCTCTGTAACGTATGACAGCGACTGCAGAAGGGATGAAAAATAAAATAAGTTCTTTTAATAAAAAATCTGCTCCGTCCTGTATCCATTCTTTTTTAACTAGGTTAAATTTTAATGAAATTAATAATAAAAAAATACCGATTATACTTCCTGGAACTGGGAGGTGTGCCTGTTTTGCAATCCATTCACCTGTCCAAGCGAAACAAAATAGTAACAAAATTTGTCCGCTTAACTTCCACCATTTCATACAGTAACCACCTCTTTCTTTTTTTACATAAAAATTGTAAAAAAGAATTAACAATTTCTACTATACGTTCATTCAAAATATTTGTCTAATATATAAATTATATGTTATTAATATATTAGACATATTAATCGAAAGTGAAAAGGGTGTCCAAAAATGGAATTACGGCATTTGCAATATTTTGTTGTTGTGGCAGAAGAGTTACACTTTGGACGGGCGGCTGCTCGTTTACAAATGACACAGCCACCACTTAGTCAACAAATACAGCAATTAGAAAAAGAAATGGGAGTTACATTATTTTCAAGAACGAAAAGAAAGGTTGAACTAACAGAAGCAGGAGAAATGTTTTTAAAAGAAGTAAAAAAGGCGTTTGAACAAATTGAAAAAGCAGTAGAAGTTGCACAAAGTGCGCAAAGGGGAGAAGTGGGATCACTTTCAATTGGTTTTGTAGGTGCAGCGATATACGATATTTTACCATCAATTGTTAGGGAATATAGAAAGAAATTTCCGAGAGTGTCTGTTGCATTACATGAATTGTCAACACCAGATCAAGTTCATGCACTTCATGATAACCGTATTGATATTGGCTTTTTACGTCCGCCAATTCCAACACAATTATTAGAATTAGAGCCAATTCAAAGGTTATCTTGCACCTTATGTTTACCAAAGGCACATCCGCTTGCAGAGAAAGATGAAATACATATAGAAGATTTACGAGATGAGCCGTTTGTATTTATTACGAGACCAGTATGGCCAGCTCTATATGATACAATTTTATCTCTTTGCAGAGAAGTTGGATTTAGTCCGCGTATTGTACAAGAAGCAACAGAGTATCAAACAGTTATGGGGCTTGTAGCAGCAGGAATTGGAATTACAGTAATACCCGTGTCGGCAAATAAGTTATATAAAACAGAAGTTGTATATAAAGAGTTATATGATTCTAATTTTGTTGCAGAAATGTCAGTGGCTTACAAAAAAATGAATAGTAATCCAGAGCTACTAGAGTTTTTAAAAATTGCAAGAGAGAAGAAAAGAATAGAAGTAGAAGATGAGTAATAGTAGTAACAGAAAATGGATTTAATTCAGATTCATAAAAGTACACCTTATTAAACAATAAAGCGGAAATGCAACTTAAGTTGCATTTCCGCTTTATTGTTCTTTTTTTAGCTCGATACTAAATAGATAAACGTGTTCATTTTCTTTTAAGAGTAGATCAATGCCTGTTTCTTCATCAATGATAGGAACGATTACAGTTTCTTTACTGGTTTGGATTACAGCAGCTAAAATCGTTTTTTGATTGTATTTTAAATTTTTTATAGATTGGATTGTAGTAGTTGCAGAGCTATTTACGATTGGTGGCGCTTCTTCAGGAACAAGTGTTGCACCACCATTAATATTAATATACCATTGCCCTTTTTCTGGTACATCTTCATTAAAGTAGGGGTATGGCGATATGAAAGAGAGTTTTATTTTCTTTTCTAGAAAATGTGAGGTAGCAATGTAAGCAATTTCTTTTGTTTTTTTACCATTGTTATAATAATCAATTGTAGCATTTATTTCATCTTTATCATTTTTAAGCGTAATGTTATAAAACATGCTATTTCCTTCTTGAAAAGGAGTCATTTGTAAAATAGAAGCTTGCTCTTTTGTTAATTTGTATGGCTCAACAATGGCAACTTCATTGTTTTTTAGTGGGCTACAACTTGTGAGTAATAATAAAGACAAGATTGATAGTAATTTTATACGCATGCAATCTCCTCCTTTTTACAATTATATTCTAAATGTGATTTTTTTATCATTTCGTTTTCTAGGACTAAAGACTTAGAAGAAATTCCGATTGTAGTGCGATGTTTAAAATGTCATATTTTTATACACTAGTAGTATAGAATGCGTATGTAATAAGGTAGGGGAAGAATTTTATGTCTTTATGTCGGCTAGCGAGAAAAAATATTAGAACATTTGCTACCAAAAGGATGAAGCAATTTATTTGGATTGCTATGAGTACTATGATTTTGTTTTTTATGATATCGTTACAATTTAATGAAGGAGCCATTTGGAAAGTAGGGGATACATTTGTATTTCAAATGTATTTTTACACGCTGTTTATTGTACTAATTTTCATATGTATTTTTACTACATATAAAATGATGTCCTCCCTTTTGCTAGTGAGGAGAGAGGAGTTTACATCTTATGTAGCAGAAAATATGAAAAGAAAAGAAGTGCTATGTTTATTATTTCAGGAGCAATTATTCATTTATGGAGCAGCATTTGTTTTCGGATTAATTAATGGGATGCTATTTTTAAAATTATTTACGGTTATCTTTATGAAAATCGCAGGGATACAAGGAGTAAATAGTGCGCCAATTACAATATATGCAATAGTAGTAGTGAGTATAATTATGATTGTTATCCTTCTATTATCGATGGTGCAATGTTTTCGATTTGTTCAAAGTTTACAAGATAAAAATTCGTTGCATTTCAAGAAAAAGGCATGAGAAATCATGCCTTTTTCTTGAAATGCCTTTTGAGAGGACTCCCACCTCTAAACGTAAATGAAGGTGGTGAGGTGAATCGAAAGAAATATTTTATTTTCAAGAAAAACAGAAACGTACGTTCTTTTTTGCTATAATATCCTTAACGAGGAGGTGAATAAAATGACAAAGGAAAATCCATCAAACTATAAAACTCTTCAAATTTGGATTAAAAAAGGGCATCGTATGTATTCTTATTTTCAAGAATGTTGTCATAACGCTAAGAATATGTATAACACCACAAACTTTTATATACGCCAGGTGTACACTGGATTAACACAAGAAAAAGAGTTGCAGCCTTTGCAAAAAGAAGTTCTGGATAATATTCATAAAAATATTGATAAGATGAATGACACACAACTCCTTGCCTATCGGAAGAAATTGGAAAAAGAGAAATTAAAGCCTAAAGAAGAACAGAAAGAGATTACATGTAATTTGTTTTCAGAACCTAATTTTGAAAAACCTTATGTAGATTACAACTTTCTAGATGCACTATTTAAGGCTATGATTCAAAATGATTATCGAGCTTTGCCTACGCAATGTAGCCAGTCAATCATGAAGGGTTTGTTCCAAAATTGGAAATCTTTTTTTGCTAGTTTAAAAGACTATAAAAAGAATCCAAACAAATATGCTGGAACGCCTAGGATTCCAAAGTATATTCGTTCTTCTGAAAAAGAGATTCTGTATACAAACCAAGATTGTATCATTAAAAACGGTAGATTTTTAAAGTTTCCAAAGACGAAATTACAATTAAATATTGGGAAACTAGGTTTCACTGAAGGTAAACTGAAACAAGTTCGTGTGATTCCAAAATACAATGAATATGTAGTGGAATTGGTAATTGATGTTCCTTCTGAACAACAAATGATTGAAGAGAATGCTCGTTATATGAGTATTGATTTAGGGATTGATAACCTTGCAACCATCGTAACAAACACAGGTATGAAACCTGTCCTTGTTAAGGGCAAACATGTCAAAAGCATAAATCAATATTACAACAAAATGAAGAGTCATTTTACAAGCATTCTTAGAAATGGAAAACAAACGAATGAAGGACCTTTTACTTCTAAAAGGATAGAAAAACTTCATCAAAAACGTTACTTGAAAATAAAAGACGTCTTCCATAAAGTTAGTCACCATATCGTAAAACTAGCTCAAGAAGAAGAAGTTTGTAAAATCGTTATTGGTCAAAACAAAAGTTGGAAACAAGAAACGAATATGGGAAAAAGAAATAACCAATCGTTTTGTCATATCCCGCACAATTTACTGATTCAAATGATTACATACAAAGCAAATGCTGTAGGCATTCAAGTTGTTGTAACTGAAGAATCATATACATCGAAAGCAAGTTTTCTGGATAACGACTTCATTCCAACGTATGGAGAAAATGACCAAAATACAACTTTTTCAGGAAAACGAATAGAGCGCGGCATATATCGTTCAGCAAATAAAACTTTAATTAATGCTGATGTAAATGCTGCGGCTAACATTTTACGAAAAGTAATCCCAAATGCATGGACAAATGGGATAGAGGGGTTAGGCGTGAAACAGCTCGCTAATGTGTTAACTCCTCTGACGTTAATCGTCCGTTAGGTCGAAACGTTAGAAACCCCCACTTCAAGCTTTGCTAAGTGGGGGAGTGTTCATTTTACACATAAAAATAATCATGTTACAGTGAAAAGACCTGACAAAGAATGGGAAGGAAAGGTTGTATAGAATGACAAATGAACAATCAATTGTAAAAGTCGATCGGTTAACGAAGCGAATTGGCTCAAAGACACTTGTACAAAATATTAGTTTTGAAGTGAAAAAAGGCGAGGTTGTCGGTTTACTCGGACCAAACGGTGCTGGAAAAACGACTTTAATGAGAATGATGGTTGGTATGATCCGTATGACAGAAGGTGAAGTATGGATTGATGGTCAATCTGTGAAACAGCAATTTGAAAAAACCGCTGCGAAAATTGGGGCGGTAATTGAGACACCCGAATTTTATCCTTTTTTGAGCGGGTATGAAAATTTAACATATTTCGGACGAATGAATGGTAATGTGACCGAAGAACGTATCGATGAAGTAGTGAAATTGTTAGGAATGGGACAAGTAATTAATCGTAAAGTAAAAGCATATTCACTTGGCATGAGACAACGTTTAGTAATCGCTCAGGCGCTTATTCACGATCCGGATGTGTTGGTACTAGATGAACCGACGAATGGATTAGACCCTAGTGGAATACATGAAATGAGAATGTACATAAAAAAAATTGCACATGAACAAGGAAAAGCTGTACTTGTATCGAGTCACTTACTTTCAGAAGTTGAATTAATGTGTGACAGAGTTATCATTATTCAGCACGGGGAATATGTGGCTACGCAAAACATTCAGCATAGTCAAAGTGAAGAGATGGAGACGATCCGTATACGTGTAGATGATGCGAATAAAGCAGCGGAAATGTTAGGGCATGATGTTTTAGTAAAAGATAATGAATTAATTATTAACGTAAAAGATGAAGAAATCCCAAATGTTATTCGTACATTGCTTGAGAAAAACATTCAAGTGTATCGTGTATATGAAGAAAGAAAAACGTTAGAAGAGCAATTTTTAGAATTAACAGGGGGAAAAGATATTGTTTAATTTAGTATATAACGAACTGTATAAAATATTTAAGCGGAAGCGAACGATTATTCCATTTGCGGTTATTGCAGTATTAATAATCGGATTAGGGTGGGTTACGGTAAAGTATTTTGAACCGGAAACAAAAGGATGGAAAGTAGATTATACAGAACGTACTGTAGAAATTGAGAAAAAGCTTGGCATGAAAAAAGAAGCTATTTTAGCAGAAAAATCAGGGGATGAGCTTGTAAAAGAATACCAGCTTAAGATGAAGCATTTAGATACGGATACAGCACCGGCAAGCAGTTCTCCACTTTCTTTCATGAGAGATACAGGTTTTATTGTATTTCCAATTTTGCTCCCATTTATCCTCGTGTATGCAAGTACAATTTTTGCGAATGAATATAGCTGGGGAACATATAAATTTTTAACAATCCGTCCGGCGAGTCGATTTAAAATTTTAACAGCAAAGTTTTTAGCAATCGTTATATTTGCAGCTTTATTGTTTATATTTAATATGATTTTCTCCGCTTTATGTGGACTTGTTATTTATAAATTCCAACAGCCTGCATGGAGTGAGTTTATTTTCCAAGATGGAAATATAATAAAACAAAATATTTTTGTGGAAGCAAGTAAATATTATGTTTTATCGTGGTTACCAACGGTTGTGTATGCATCGTTTGCATTTATGATTTCTGTGTTAACGAGATCTAGTGGAGGTGCAATTGGTATTTCACTATTCCTTGCTTTATCAGGCAATATTGCGTTATTAGCAGCCACTAGATATAACTGGGCGAAATATTTATTGCCAGCAAACACAGATTTATATAGTATTTCAAAGAATGGAAGTTTTATTGATGGAGTAACATTCCCGTTTGCATCATGTATGTTACTACTTTATTTGTTCGTATTTTTATGTATTTCATATACTGTGTTTTTAAAACGTGATTTAACTTAATAAGAAAAGCCGTTCAGGGTGCTGAGATGCACTTTGAACGGCTTTTTTTATGAGAATTGTTTAAGTGCTCTTTCGGCTAGTAAAGCAAAGTATTCGGCACTTATAGGCAGTGCCTCTTCATTAATTGTAAAAGCAGGATGATGCCATTCATGTGTACCGCTCGTTCCCATAAAGACGAATGAACCTGGTATTTCCTGTTGGTAAAATGAAAAATCTTCTCCAGCCATTGACGGACTAGGCGAGATGATATTAAGATTCATCTTTGTGGCAACGTGAGTAGATAAGTCTGTAAGAGCTTTATCGTTGTGAACAGCAGGAGGACCTGAATAAAAACGAAATTCCGTTTTTACACCTAATGCATCAGATACACCTTTAATAATACGCTCCATGAGTGCTGGGATCTTTTCACGTGTTTCAGCTTGGAACGTGCGAATAGTTCCTTCTAACGTAGCTTTTGCAGGAATCACGTTCCACGTATTTCCCGCATGAATATTTGTAACACTAACAACTGCATTATGAGATGAACTTATATTTCGGCTTACAATTGTTTGCAGTGCCATCACAATTTGAGAGGATGCGACAATAGGATCTACGCCAGCATCTGGTACAGCCGCGTGTGTACCAACTCCGTGAATTTCAATTTCAAATCGATCAACTCCGGCCATCAGTGGACCATCTTTAATGCCAATTGTACCTACTGATAAATCAGGTTTATTATGCATGCCGAAAATCGCTTGCACATTACGTAAATGTCCAGCATTAATAACTTTGCAAGCGCCATTACTACTTTCTTCAGCTGGTTGGAATATGAAGCGAACCGTTCCATTTAGGGAAGATTCTCTTTCTTTTAATAAGAAAGCAGTACCTAAAATAGCAGCTGTATGAAAATCGTGTCCACAAGCATGCATTTTCCCTGGTACTTTAGATGCATAGGACAAATGTGTTTCTTCTTGAATAGGAAGGGCATCAATATCAGCACGAACTGCTACAATTGGTCCGTTTTTATTACCAGACACTTCAGCGATAATTCCTGTTTCTAAATTGGAATCAATGATAGTAATGTTTTTTTCTTCTAACCAATTTTTTATTGCTTTTGTTGTTTCGAACTCTTCATATGATAGTTCTGGATACTCATGTAAATGTCGGCGGATGGAAATAAGTTTTTCTTTTAGTTGATTTGAAATAGATACCATGTAGTATGCCTTCTTTCTTCAGCAAAATCTTTACTATAAGTATACAACAATAAAAGAGAGGATTTTCAAATGAAAATCCTCTCTCGTTCATGCTGCTATTTTTTTATGTGTATGATGTTTACGATAACGTCCGCGTCCACGCATTGCGTATGCAATTTGCGGGATTGCAATCCCGATTAAAATAAGTGATACACCGAACCATTGTGAAGATAGTACAGCCTCTTTTAAAACGAATACTGACATAATTGTTGTAACCGGTAGTTCCGCTGCACCAAGAATAGTCGCTAAGCCAGAACCGATTTTTGGAATCCCGATTGTAAAGGCAATAGATGGAATTACGATACTAAATGTTCCTAATCCTAAACCGTATTTCCAAAGACCTTGAGAAATGGCACCATTAAAAATAAATGTTGGTGGAAATACAATCATGACTAAAGTTAAAGCACCAGTCATTAAGAGAACACCGCGCGGTAATGAAGGTACTTCAACAGCAACTTTTCCGCTCACGAAAATGTATGTTGCGAATGTAACAGCAGATAATAAACCTAAAATGATTCCAGTCGTATCGAAAGCACCTGCTGATTGTTCTAGTAAACCACTGGATAAAAATGTCCCTACAAGTAAGAAAATAACAGAAATAACTTTTTCTCTTGAAGGTAATGTTTTTGTTGCGACTGCTTCAATGATAATTCCGACCCAAACGAATTGGAATAAAAGAATAATTGCAATAGAAGCTGGTACAGTTTTTAATGAAGCATAATAAAAAATTCCGGTAAAACTTGCAGATGTTCCTGCAACGAATAAAAGTAATGCTTGCTTTAAAGGAACGCGATGTCTAGAAAATAGAAGTGTAATAGCAAGCAAAATAATCCAACCGAACAAATATTGGCTGCCAATTACTTCTCCAAGTGAAAATCCTTCTGCATATGCAAGCTTAACAAAAATAGCTAAAATTCCATAACTACACGCTCCTAATAAAACTAAAAGAGAATAACGAAGCATGAAAAATTCCTCCCATCTATATGAAGTTGTTCCGTATCGAAAATATATAACTAGAGGGAAGTATACAAAATTAGAAATAAAGGGTCAAATGAAAGAAAAGTATGACATTTTATAGAATAATAATAAAAGTATGATATTTATGCATAATCTTGAAATTATTAATAGTAGAAGTATTATAAAATCAACTTTGCATTGTATAGAGACAGCATTTGAAAAAAATATTTTTTAAACCAATATGTAAATAGGCGTACTAGTAGCGTGCTAATTATTTGAGAAACTATGTTACCTTTGTTATGTTAATAACAATTAAAGGAGTTTCATAATCCATTTGAGTTTTTTCTATTATAATAGAAGGAAATGAAAACGTTTTATTAGAAACTGTGGGGAAGTGTGGTTTTTCTTATTGCCACGTTGTAAAAGTGATTTCACGAATTGTTCATAGTATTTTTATGTGTTTTTGTTACAATATTTAGGGAGAGGAGTGGAATGATGCAAGATATTAGTATTTTTTTAGCGTTTGGCGCCGGGTTCTTATCATTTATTTCCCCATGTTGCTTACCGCTTTATCCGGCATTTTTATCGTACATAACAGGTATGTCGGTTTCTGAATTGAAAGAAGAAAATGCAATGCTTCGCAAAAGAAGTATGATACATACAGCGTTTTTCTTACTTGGATTTTCAATTATATTTATTGCAATTGGATTTGGTACAAGTTTTATTGGAGGAATCTTTACTGACTATAAAGATTTAATCAGACAGTTAGGTGGTATCTTTATCATCGTGTTCGGCTTAATTATTGTCGGGGTGTTTAAGCCGAAATTTTTAATGCAAGACCGTAAATTTACATTTAAAAATCGTCCAAGTGGCTATTTTGGATCAGTACTAATTGGATTAGCCTTTGCAGCAGGATGGACGCCATGTACCGGACCAATTCTAGTGTCCGTAATTGGATTAGCAGCAACAAACCCAGAATCTGCAATGATTTACATGATTGCTTACATACTTGGATTTGCTATCCCGTTTTTCGTACTGTCATTCTTTATTACGAAAATGTCTTGGATTAAAAGAAATAGTATGGCCTTCATGAAAATCGGAGGATATATTATGATTGTTATGGGTGTCTTCTTATACTTTAACTGGATGACGAAAATTATCGTATATTTCTCAAGTTTATTTGGTGGTTTTACCGGTTTTTAGTATTATTCTGCGAAAATGTTGGAAATACTAACGGAAAAGCATATAATGAAAGTATATTTTGCATATAGCCACAAAAAAGGATGAGAAAATATGAACATAGTTGTTTTATCCAGTATCGTTGCTGTTTGTATGGCTGTCGGTGCGATGTTTATTCGTTTAAAAGCAGCTAAGAAACCTGCAACATTGAAAAAAATTATACTTCCACCATTTTTTATGAGTACGGGCGCATTGATGTATGTTTTTCCTGAATTTCGATTAACTCCAGCAGAAATGTTAGAAGCAATTGGTGTCGGTTTGATTTTCTCTATTTTTCTTATTAAAACATCTAAATTTGAAATTAGAGGACAAGAGATTTATTTGAAGCGTTCAAAAGCCTTTGTTTTTATATTAATTGGATTACTTGTAGTGCGGATTGTATTTAAAACATACTTAAGCCAATCTCTTGATTTAGGACAACTTAGTGGCATGTTCTTCTTACTTGCGTTTGCGATGATTGTGTCATGGAGAATTGCAATGTATCGTTCCTTTACGAAATTACAGAAGGAAATGGAAAAAGAAGATGGTTTTTATAATGAAAAAGATATGAAGCTAACTTAAAAACTGTATATGTACCAAATAAAAAGACAGCGTCAAAGGCGCTGTCTTTTTTATCGAAAATAATATGAAGTTACTTTGCGAGTAAAGATTGATAGTTAGAATAATCAATCTTTTTTTCTTGTAGTTTTTTAATTAAAAATTTATGATCACGCTTTGGTGTGGCAATGATATATCCTTTAATAATTAAGTCTTGTGTAATTTGAGAGGCATTTTCTTGTAATGCAAGTTCCCCAATTTTGCCAGCGATTTTTGATTTTGCAACATCGCGAAATAGTTCTGGAACAGGACTTACAAGCTCTTCTAACAATTGTTTTTGTTCGTCAGCCCATAAATGTCTCGTTTTATTTATGTAGTGTTCTTCCCAATCCAAAATGGACATGCCGTCTTCTTTTGGTAATCGTTTTAAAAATTTTCTGAACATAAAGTATCCACCGATAGACATAAGTCCTAATAAAATAACCGTCCATAATACAATGAACCAACTGAACCATCCTTCGAGCAAGCATATCCCCCCTTAATGATTACGGTTTTCTTTTATTCATATTATATACAGTGAGATTAATAGAAAGCAAGAACGCTTGGTCATTTTGACCAAGCGTTATAGTTTAAACGAAGTATAGTTGTTCAACACATAAATTATTATTATCGTCTTCAACATACTCAATAATAAGTGTGCCAACTTTACGATCTTTATCTTCAGTTGTGAAAATAGAGTAAGAAGTAAAACGTGTTTTTGATAGGCCGCTTATATGTGTAGGTAAAGAAATGTAGTCGTTATCGCGGAAGAATTCCATCAGTTCAATATCCTCAAATTCTTTTCGGTCAACTTGTTTGTTTGTATAACGGCGTTGAAGTTGTTTTAAAGATTCATTCCAAGAAATTGCTTTTGTGTCGTATACCATTGTTCTATCTCCTTACTGTATGTAATCATTAAGAACATATGTTCCAATCTAGTATACTCTTTTTATTAGAAAAGGGAAAGCAAAAAATAATGTAAGCTTGGATTTCCAAGCTTACATTATTGATGCGTCCGTCATAATCTCTATTTTTCATTATAAGTTAGATAAGAATAAGAAACAAGATGATATATATAATGTTGAGAGTTTTCAAATTTCTGTATATTATAGGTGTACTAAAGTGTAAGGGAATGAGAGGCATGGCATACGTAATTTCACTGCAAGGGCCGATGGCAAGCGGAAAAACAACATTGGCTAAAAGATTAGAAGAGAGAGGATATTCGGTTATATATGAAAATCCTTATCCAATTGTAGAAAAGCGAAAGCAATTAAATTTGGATGTGAATTCAAAAGAAGGGTTTATCATAAATCAAAAAATGTTTATCGAAGTAAAAATAAAGGAGTTTCAAAATGTGAAAGATTCAGTTGTTATTTTTGATCGTGGACCTGAAGATATTGAATTTTATACACTTTTTTATCCAATGATTATAGGGAAAGAGTGGGATATAGAAACTGGATTGAAAGATGAATTATATAAATTAAGAGAATGTCGTTCAGATGCTATTTTTTATTTAGATGTGACGAAAAAGAATGTATATGATAGAAAAAATAACGATAGGACAAGAAAACGAAGTACATTTGATGAGCAATTTAAATTAGTAGAAACGGAAAAAGGTTGGTATAGACAATTTCCTGTAACTTATTTGGACACGAATAGATTAACAGTGGACGAATTAGAGGCATATTTTATGAGATGGTTGAAGGAGAAAGCGTTATGAAAAAAATACTTTTATTCGTATATCCAACATTTGCGGAGTTTGAAATAACGGTAGCTACAGCATTGCTGAAAAAGAAATATGACATCATTACAGTAGGTTTAACTAAGGAATTGGTTATAAGTGAAACTGGGTTGCAAGTGCAGCCGCATATAGAAGTAAGTGAAGTACGTGTAGATGAGTATGAGGGGATACTTATTCCAGGTGGAGAAGAAGTACAGTTAAAAGATGCAAAAACTCTTTTTTCAATCATTCGTCAATTTCATGAACAAGAAAAATTAGTGGCGGCAATTTGCGCTGGACCGTATGCGCTAGCAAAAGCAGGCTTATTTAAGGGGATTTCTTATACTGCGACTATAGATTATCAAAAATTCGATTGTTTTCCAGTAAAAAATTTTGTGTATGAAGAAGTTGTGAAACATTCAAATATTATTACAGCACAGGGGCATGCATTTGTAGCATTTGGAATAGTGATTGCCTCTTATTTTGGAGTGGCAGACGAACATAATACAAATTTTTATTGTGGTAAAGGCAATGTAGTAATGGAGAAACTTTTACGAGAAAACGTGTAAAAGCTAGCAAATGCTAGCTTTTTTCTTTTTTACACCGATAAATTACTAACGTTTTTGGATCGCGCCATATACCGTTATGGAGAGATAATTCCTTGTTGATTTCTTCTGTTAGCCATTCTTTCATCTCGGCTTGAAGATACATATTATCGGGTATATTTAGCGATGGAAACATGCTAGAAATATAGTTTACTATTGGGGTAGCATGATGAAAAACGAGCGCATTATGAATAACTGTTTCTTCAACAGTTGGAAAAACGGATTGTAATATCTCTTTACCGTTTTCTAAACAAAATGGAGTGACTGATGATGTTGTTTTCGGTAAATCAAATGCGTCTAACATGCGGTTACACATTTCAATTATACGAGGTAGTGTAACGTTAGAATTTGTTGTAGCTAAAAGTGAGCCGCCGGGACGAATTACTTTATGTAATCCTTGAATTGTTGTTTCAACGTCTTTCACATGGTATAACATATGTCTTGCAATTATTAGGTCATAACAATTTGTTTCAAAAGGAAGTTTATTAGCATCCCCTCGTTTCCATTCTATTAAGTTATTCGTCTTAGCAGCTTGAGCAAGCATAGCTTCGGATTGATCCAACCCGGTTAATGGGCCTTTATGACCATTTGTTTGTAAAAGGGAAAGGAATTTTCCACTAGCGCACCCAACCTCTAATATGCTTTCTTCCCCTTGAAGTTGTAAATGTTCAATAACGATTTCATCTAAATTCACTTGTTTTTCTTCGTAATGTTTATGCGTATCGATACGTGTTTGTAAATTGTTACTGACGCTATATTGCCGTTTTACATCATTCATTTTTTCACATTCCACCTTCGTGCAAAATTGCTGAATCGCATGTGTTAATACGTCGGTTTTCTTTAAACCTTCATATTGAAGTGCAGATTCAAACCTTTCAAGTAATTTTTCTTCAATTCGAAAATGAATATCTTTTCGCTTCGTCATTGAAATATCGCCCCTTTGCATCTGTTAGTGAGACTATAGCACGTCTGAAAAATTTGTGTAAATCATTTGTGTACACAAATGGAGGAGATGAAAAAAATGTTTGAATGTGAGTTTAAACTATTGACGATTTAACCGTTTTCATATATTCTTAAATTAAGAAATATTCAAATAATTAAAAGAAATGAGAGAGTCACATGCTTCTTCAAGGAACACATCGAATTGGTCGTATGGCCATGTTGTTGGCACTTGCGGATGAGAATGAAAGCCCTGTATTATCTATTCCAAAAGGTTGGAAGTATTGTACGGGGAAAGTGGGTTCGATGAATTCGCAAAAAGTTGTAGCAGCAATGGAAACAGCGGCTAAGAGCAACCAAGTTATTGAAACAGATGTTTACAGAGAAACACATGCACTTTATCATGCAATTATGGAAGCATTGTACGGAGTGACGAGAGGTCAAATTCAGTTAGCAGACGTTCTTCGTACAGTAGGACTTCGATTTGCGATTGTGCGCGGTAGACCATACGACGGAAAAAAAGAAGGCGAATGGGTTGCTGTTGCGCTATATGGAACGATTGGTGCACCTGTAAAAGGATCTGAGCATGAGGCGATTGGTTTAGGAATTAATCACATATGATTTGCCCATAGTCTATTAGTTAGAAGGGGGCCTTACTTTTTTAGGACAGAAGTCTGTCTTAAAAAGATAAGGTCCCCTTTTGCCTTTTTAAGGAGGAAAAAAAGAATGATTACGTTAACAGGACACACATTGACAATTGAAGAAATGAAGAGATTGTTACTTGAAGGGGAAGGTGTAACAGCCTGTCCAACTAGTATGCAAAAGGTGGCGGAGTGCCGCGAAGTTGTTGAGAAAATTGTCGAGGACGGAAAAGTCGTTTATGGTATTACAACTGGATTTGGAAAGTTCAGTGATGTGCTTATTCAAAAAGATGATGTAAAGGCACTTCAACACAATTTAATTCAGTCACATGCATGCGGTATAGGCGATCCATTCCCTGAAGAAGTATCACGCGGTATGTTAATTTTACGAGCGAACACGATGCTTAAAGGAGTATCTGGTGTTAGACCGCTTGTTGTAAATATGCTTCTTGAGTTTGTAAATCGTAAAATTCACCCAGTTGTCCCGCAACAAGGTTCACTTGGTGCAAGTGGAGATTTAGCACCTTTATCTCATCTCGCTCTCGTATTATTAGGCGAAGGTGAAGTGTTCTATAAAGGGAAACGCGTTCATGCAATGGTTGCTCTTACAGAAGAAGGGCTTGAGCCAATTGAACTTGAAGCGAAAGAAGGTCTTGCGTTAATTAATGGTACGCAGGCGATGACAGCACAAGGAGTTCTTTCTTATATAGAGGCAGAAGCAACGGCGTATCAAGCTGAACTAATTGCTTCGATGACAATTGAAGGGTTACAAGGCATTATTGATGCATTTGATGAAAATGTTCATAAAGCACGTGGTTATAAAGAGCAAGTAGATGTAGCAAGCAGAATTCGTGACATTCTTCATGATAGTAAGTTAACAACAAAACAAGGAGAACTACGTGTACAGGATGCCTATTCACTTCGCTGTATCCCGCAAGTACACGGTGCTTCTTGGCAAGTTTTGAATTATGTGAAAGAAAAATTAGAAATTGAAATGAATGCAGCAACGGATAATCCGCTAATCTTTGATGGCGGAGAAAAAGTAATTTCGGGCGGGAATTTCCATGGTCAACCGATTGCGTTTGCGATGGACTTCTTAAAAGTAGGAATGGCGGAACTTGCAAATATTTCGGAGCGTCGTATTGAGCGTTTAGTAAATCCGCAATTAAATGATTTGCCTCCATTTTTAAGTCCAGAACCAGGACTTCAGTCTGGTGCAATGATTATGCAGTATGCAGCAGCATCACTTGTTTCTGAGAATAAAACGTTAGCACATCCAGCGAGTGTAGATTCAATCCCGTCGTCAGCTAACCAAGAAGATCATGTAAGTATGGGAACAATTGCTTCACGCCATGCACATCAAATTATTCAAAATGCAAGACGTGTTCTTTCAATTGAGATGATTTGTGCAATGCAAGCAGCAGAATATCGTGGTATTGAAAACATGAGTACAGTGACGAAGAGCTTCTACCATCAAGGTCGTCAGCAAGTACCTTCTATTACAAATGACCGTATATTCTCAACGGATATTGAAAATATTGCGCATTGGTTAAAAACGAATTATTCGATAAAAGAAAGATTAGATGTAAATGCAGCACTATAAAATGAGAAAAGGGAGAGATTGAAATGGAAAAAGTACAACAAACAATTCGCGCGCCAAGAGGTACAGAGTTACAAACGAAAGGGTGGGTGCAAGAAGCTGCACTTCGTATGTTAATGAACAATTTAGATCCTGAAGTTGCTGAAAAACCAGAAGAATTAGTTGTATATGGCGGAATTGGCCGTGCAGCTCGTAACTGGGAAAGCTACAATGCAATTGTAGATTCATTAAAAACGTTAGAAAGCGATGAAACGTTACTTGTTCAATCAGGAAAACCAGTTGCCATTTTTAAATCACATGAAGATGCACCGCGCGTTCTGTTAGCGAACTCAAACTTAGTACCAAAATGGGCGAATTGGGATCACTTCCGAGAACTAGAGAAAAAAGGACTTATGATGTACGGACAAATGACAGCTGGTAGCTGGATTTACATTGGAACACAAGGGATTCTACAAGGAACATATGAAACATTTGGTGAGGCAGCTCGTCAACATTTCGATGGTTCATTAAAAGGTACATTAACACTTACTGCTGGTTTAGGTGGTATGGGTGGTGCACAACCTCTTGCTGTAACGATGAATGGCGGTGTTGTCATTGCTATTGATGTAGATAAGCGCAGCATCGATCGTCGTATTGAAAAGAGATATTGTGATAAGTATACAGAATCATTAGAAGAAGCATTGGCTATTGCAAACGAGTATAAAGAGAAGAAAGAGCCTATTTCAATTGGATTATTAGGTAATGCAGCAGAAATTTTACCTGAGTTAGTAAATCGTAATATTATCCCTGACTTAGTTACGGACCAAACATCTGCTCATGATCCATTAAACGGTTATATTCCAGTAGGTTATACGTTAGAAGAGGCAGCGAAACTTCGTGAAGAAGACCCAGAACGTTACGTACAATTATCAAAAGAAAGTATGACAAAGCACGTAGAAGCAATGCTTGCGATGCAAGAAAAAGGCGCAATTACATTTGATTATGGAAATAACATTCGCCAAGTTGCTTTCGATGAAGGTTTGAAAAATGCTTTCGATTTCCCAGGATTTGTTCCAGCATTTATTCGTCCATTATTCTGTGAAGGAAAAGGACCATTCCGCTGGGTAGCTCTTTCTGGTGATCCAGAAGATATTTATAAAACAGATGAAGTAATTTTACGAGAATTCGCTGACAATGAGCATTTATGTAACTGGATTCGTATGGCGCGTCAACAAGTGGAGTTCCAAGGGCTTCCATCACGTATTTGTTGGCTAGGTTACGGTGAGCGTGCGAAGTTTGGCCGCATCATTAATGAAATGGTGGCAAATGGTGAATTATCAGCACCGATCGTTATTGGTCGTGACCATTTAGATTGCGGTTCAGTAGCATCTCCAAACCGTGAAACAGAAGCGATGAAAGACGGTAGTGATGCAGTAGCAGACTGGCCAATTTTAAATGCATTAATTAATAGTGTAAACGGTGCGAGTTGGGTATCTGTTCACCACGGTGGCGGCGTTGGTATGGGTTATTCACTTCACGCTGGAATGGTTATTGTTGCAGATGGAACAGAAGCAGCAGCAAAACGTATTGAGCGCGTATTAACTTCTGACCCTGGTATGGGTGTTGTTCGTCACGTTGATGCAGGATATGATTTAGCAGTGGAAACTGCGAAAGAAAAAGGCGTTAACATTCCAATGATGAAATAAGGGGGAGAAAACATGCTGGACACTTTACTAATAAATATCGGTCAATTACTAACAATGGATCAAGAAGATGGCTTGTTAAGGCGGGAAGCGATGAACACGCTTCCTGTTATCGAAAACGGTGTGGTTGGAATTGAAAATGATGTAATTACTTTCGTTGGAACAGCGGAAGAAGCGAAAGGACTTCAGGCGAAAGAAGTTATTGATTGCGGCGGGAAAATGGTTTCTCCTGGTCTTGTTGATCCGCATACTCATCTTGTATTTGGTGGATCTCGCGAAAATGAAATCGCACTAAAATTACAAGGAGTTCCGTACTTAGAAATTTTAGAACAAGGCGGAGGTATTCTTTCAACTGTAAATGCAACGAAACAGGCGTCGAAGGAAGAACTTGTTCAAAAAGCGAAATTCCATTTAGACCGTATGCTATCTTTCGGAGTTACTACTGTAGAAGCGAAGAGCGGTTACGGATTAGATGATGAGACGGAATGGAAACAATTAGAGGCAACAGCACAATTACAAAAAGAGCATCCGATCGATTTAGTTTCCACATTTTTAGGTGCTCATGCAGTTCCGAAAGAATATAAAGGTAGATCGAAAGAATTTTTACAATGGATGTTAGACTTATTGCCAGAAATGAAAGAGAAGCAATTAGCGGAGTTCGTTGATATTTTCTGTGAAACAGGTGTGTTCTCTGTCGAAGAATCAAAAGAGTTTTTATTAAAAGCGAAAGAGCTTGGCTTTGATGTGAAAATTCATGCGGATGAAATAGACCCTCTTGGTGGTGCGGAAGCAGCGGCAGAAATTGGTGCAGCATCAGCGGACCATTTAGTTGGCGCTTCTGATAAAGGGATTGAAATGCTTGCAAACTCGAATACAGTAGCAACATTATTACCAGGAACAACTTTCTATTTAAATAAAGAAAGCTTTGCTCGTGGTCGTAAAATGATTGATGAAGGTGTTGCAGTTGCGTTAGCTACAGACTTTAACCCAGGTAGCTGTCCAACTGAAAATATTCAGCTTATTATGAGCATTGCGATGCTAAAACTGAAAATGACACCAGAAGAAGTGTGGAATGCCGTAACGGTTAACTCATCATATGCCATTAACCGTGGTGATGTAGCTGGGAAAATTAGAGTTGGTCGTAAGGCAGATTTAGTTTTATGGGATGCTTATAATTATGCTTACGTACCGTATCATTACGGCGTAAGTCATGTGAATACAGTATGGAAGAATGGTAATATTGCATATACAAGAGGTGAACAATCGTGGAGCACGGCCACTATTTAAAGAAGAATGCAAAGTTTATTGATCGTGAAGTGACAAAATGGAGTGAGATAATTAAAGATTGGGAGGAAGGCGTAGAAATATTCGGTGCTGCCTTAATTGGAGCACCCCTTTCTAAGCCATCTATTAGTCATTCAGGAGCAAGTTTTGCTCCAAAAACAATTCGTGCGATGTTAGATGCATATAGTACGTACGCAATTACAGAAGAACACGATATGAAAGAAAGTGTCTTATATGATTGCGGCGATATCACGATGCATGTGACGGATATAAAAGAAAGTCATAACCGAATTGCGAAAACAGTTGGTCATGTAACGAAAGTAAATCCGAACATGGTACCAATCGTTCTTGGTGGTGACCACTCGATTAGTTTTCCGAGTATAACAGGCTTTACAAACAGTAAAGGAAAGGTCGGGATTATTCAATTTGATGCTCATCATGATTTACGTAATTTAGATGATGGAGGCCCGTCAAATGGTACACCATTCCGTAGTTTATTAGAAAATGATGTCATTACAGGGAAACAACTTGTTCAAATTGGAATTCGTAATTTTTCTAACGCACGTGCGTACCATGAATATGCAATAGAGCATGGCGTAACAGTGTATACAATGAAAGACGTACGAGAGCGAGAAATAAAAGATATTATCACGGAAAGTATTGAAGTATTAAGAAAACAAGGTGTGACTTCTATTTATATTTCTCTTGATATGGATGTACTAGACCAAGCGTTTGCACCAGGTTGTCCAGCAATTGGGCCTGGTGGAATGGATAGTACGACTTTACTAGATGCGATTGAATTCCTTGGTAAAGAACCGCTCGTTCAAGGAATGGATATAGTAGAGATTGATCCAACTCTTGATTTTAGGGATATGACGAGCCGAGTAGCTGCGCAAGTAATTATGAGTTTTCTTTTAGCGAGGGAAACAATTAGTAAGCGGGTTAGTATATAGACGGAAAAGTAGATCTTTATCTATGCATTATCAAAAACACATTACTACTCAAAAGTAGTGATGTGTTTTTATGTTAAAAGAGAATGAATGTGTATGGAACCGTTAATAAAATTGCGGGTTGTTATAGTGTATTGTGTAAATTTAATTTCTTGCTTCTGAAGTGTTGACTTGTAAAATAATTTTATGATAAAATAAAATTTTTGCTAAAAAACTAAAAGTATGTTAAGCTTGAGAAGGTTACCATATATGGAGGTGGATTATTTGTTTCAAATTGGCGATAACATTGTTTATCCAATGCAGGGAGCAGGTATAATTAAAGCCATAGAAGAGAAGGAAATCTCAGGAGAAAAACAACAGTATTATGTTATAAAAATGTCGGCTAGTAATATGGAACTAATGATTCCAGCAGGGAGAATATCGAATTCGAATATACGACCAGTTACGGATATAACCGCATTAGTACACATAATGGATATTTTTCAACATGGGGAGTCAGATAGATTACTTACGTGGAAACAAAGGTATAAATTGAACACTGATAAAATAAAGACGGGTAAAATGCAAGAAGGTGCTGAAGTTGTGCGTGATTTAATGCGTATACAGAAAGAAAAAGCACTTAATGCAAGCGAAAAGAAGATGTTAGATAACGCATATGAATTTTTGATTAGTGAGCTGGGATTAATTGAAGGTATCACAGAAAATCAGATAAAAAGCTTTTGTTAAGGTTCATTACAAATAATGTATTATATCCCAAAAAAGATCTTGAATTTTTTGGGAACATAATTATAGAAAATTTATCATTTCAAAGACATTCAACTCTTTCACACCACTTTTAGAGCATTACCTCTATTGTTATTACTACAATCAAATCCATTTTTATTTTTTAATTTCATTTATGAATGTTCGAAGTTTAATTGAATACTTCGATAAAATAGTTACTTGATTTTTGCAATCCTGATTCACACTGGCACGGACGAGGAGCCGTAAGGATGAAAGAGAGGTAGGGCTTTCATTGTTTTAGGTATATAAGTTATTATTTTTAGAAGAATACTGAACCATATTCACTTCTATTGATAAGGTATTTTTTATATTAAAGAGATAAATGAATTGACAACCATATATGTTCAACAAAAAAGGTTTCCTTCTAAGGAAACCTTTTTAATATTATTTATAGCATTTTATTTTTTTTATATTCGAATTTTTTATTGTAAAGTCGTAAAAATTGACGTTACTATCTAAAAGTAAGTATGATGCGATTATAGTAAGATTTTTTAGGGGGAAGAAAGATGACAAGTTCAAGTAATAAAGCAGCGAGTATTTATGAAGGAACAAATGTAAACGCTGGGGGATCTTTTGAAAACGTTGAAGAAACAAAGTTGTTTGATCCAATTCAAATTGGAGCTTGGTCTCTTCGTAATCGTATAGCAATGGCACCAATGACAAGATGCTTTGCAGATAATGAGACTGGAGCAGTGGGTGCTGATGTAGTGGAATACTATAGAAAGCGTGCTGCTGACGGAGTTGGATTAATTATTACAGAAGGAATTGTCATTAGTCCAAGAGCGAAAGGGAATCCAGGAGTACCAGGAATTTATACACAAGAACAAATCGATTCTTGGAAACCTGTTACAGAGGCAGTACATAAAGAAGGCGGGACGATTATTGCTCAAATATGGCATGTTGGGCGTATGAGTCATCATGAAATAATTGGTGGCCAAATGCCGCAAGCACCATCTGCTATCGCTGCAGAGGGAAATGTTCCACGTTTTCGTAAACCGTTTGATACGCCAGAAGCAATGACGTTAGAAGAAATACAAGAAGTGATTGGTCAATACGCACAAGCTGCGAAAAATGCAATCGAAGCTGGATTTGATGGAATAGAAATTCACGGTGCACACGGATATTTAATTGATCAATTTACGTATGACTCTGCGAATAAGCGAACAGATAAATATGGCGGTAATTTAAAACAAAGGTTAACGTTTATGAAAGAAGTAACGGCTGCTGTAATAGAAGCTGTTGGAGCTAATAAAACACTTCTTCGCTTCTCTGCTTTCAAAGGTGATAATCCTACTTATATGTGGGAAAATCCTGAGCTTGCAATTGAAACGTTCGTAAATATGTTCAAAGAAGTTGGATTAACGATGATCCATCCTTCAACGATGAATTATACGCAAGAAATTGCTGACGGAAAGAATTTTCATCAACTAGTAAGAAAATATTGGGATGGTACAATTGTTGGGGTTGGTAATTTAAATCCGAAAGAGGCCGAAGAAGCGTTGCAAGAAGGAACGATTGATGTAGTGGCATTCGGCAGACCGTTAATTGCTAATCCAGACTTTGTTCATCGAATTAAACATGCTGAAAGTTTAGTTGAATATGACGCGAAAGAGCATCTTGTTACGTTAGTATGAATAAAGATAAAAGGAGAACACATCGAGTGTTCTCCTTTTATTATGGGATTTTATAGGGGGAAGCGGGATGAGTGAAACGCTACTCGTTATTATTAGTATATTACTATTTTTAATGTTGCTTTTAATCGTCTTTTTTATCATTACATTTTTTATAAAAAAACGAACACATCATTCTATTTTAAAGTTACATCCATACTTAGGAAGAATGCGCTACTTACTGGAAAAGATAGGGCCTGAATTTCGACAATATTGGTTTGATCATGATACGGATGGAAAGCCTTTCTCACGTTATGATTTTCAAAGTGTTATGTTTTTAGCGAAATATCGCTCTGAAATACTTGGTTTTGGATCAAAACGAGATTTTGAAGCTTCTGGCTATTATATTGCTAATACATTATTTCCGATATTGACTGAGGAATTAAGTGTGAATCTCACGCAAGAGCGAGAAGGTAAAAAGTACGTGATTCATAAAGAAGGGTTATTTTCAAGAAGAGAAAAATTTACAGCGGATACAACGAATCTTTGGCTGTACGAAGAAGATGATGCAATTATAGTCGGTGAGAACCGTAAATATCCGTGGAAGCTACATGGTATGTTTGGTGCATCTGCGACTTCTTACGGCGCGATTGGAGAAAATTATATTTTAGCGAGTGGTTTTGGAGCAAAAATGGCAGGCGGATCGTGGATTAATACTGGTGAAGGTGGCATTATTCCAGAACATTTACATACAGGAGCAAATATCCTTGCGCAAATTGGTCCAGGGTTATTTGGATACCGCGATGAGGACGGTAATTTTTCAATGGGAAAATTCAGGGAGAAAGCAAAAGAAAGTAATATTAGAGCATTCGAATTGAAATTTGGGCAAGGTGCTAAAATACGTGGTGGTCATCTAGAGGGACAAAAAGTAAATGAGAAAATTGCTTCTGTTCGCAACGTCAGAAAGGGAGAGACGATTAATTCACCGAATCGATTTTCATTTTTAAAGAATGCAACGGATACACTTTGTTTTATTCAACAGTTGCAAGAAAGCGGCGGTAAACCAGTTGGAATGAAAATTGTAATTGGTCAGCAGGAGCCTTTGGAAGATTTATTTAAAACGATGAAAGAGTTAAATATCTATCCAGATTTCATTACAATTGATGGTTCAGAAGGTGGATCAGGAGCGACGTATAAATCGATGGCAGATAGTATGGGAATGCCGCTTATTCCAGCGTTACTGACATGTATTGATACAGCGAATCATTATGGTGTTCGGGACAAATTCAAAGTGTTTGCATCGGGGAAATTAATCACACCAGATAAAGTGGCGATTGCTTTAGCGATTGGAGCGGATGCTGTAAGTTCAGCCCGCGGATTTATGATGGCAAGCGGCTGTATTATGGCCCTTCAATGTAATTCTGGCCAATGTCCATCTGGTGTAGCCACGACGAATCCGCATTATCAAAAAGCGTTAGATCCGTATGAGAAGAAGTGGCGAGTCATGAATTATATTATTAGTATGAGATATAGTTTATTTTCATTAGCAGCGGCAGCGGGAGTGAAGAGCCCGCGCCATTTAACTAGAGAGCATATTGTGTTTAAAGACGAGATGGGGAGAGTAGTTCCTCTTTCGGAATTGTTTCCTATAGTAAATCAAATCTAAAAGTATATTTGATATGTAAGATTTTTCAGAGGAATAATCATATTGTTTGGAAAAATTAGGAGTATAATAGGGAAGTGTTTTTAAAAATGACTATTTTTAGGGAGAGATTCACTTGCAGCAAGGTTCGTACAGTATTACAATTTTTTTACTCGTCATAGGGCTCTTTATATTTAGACGCATGCGTTCTATGAATCGACCAATTAAAAATAAAGGAAGACGATTACTATTGCCATTATTCTTCTTATTACCAGGTTTTTCTTTATATGCTGCACCGATACAACTTGTTGGTTGGCAAATTGGTATAGCTGCTGGGATCGGTCTGTTATTGTCAATTCCACTTATTATTTTAAGTGGGTATGAAGTTAGAGAAGATGACCAAATTTATGCGAAAAAAAGTATCGCTTTTATTGCTACATTTTTAGTTATCGTTCTTTTACGTGCTTATTTTAGAAGACATTTACAAGGTTTAGATCCAAAGTCAATTGGCATTCTTTTCTACACTCTTGCGGTTTGTTATATAGTACCTTGGCGTATTGGATGCTATATGAAATTTCGTAAAGTATATGTAGAGAAAGAGAAAATTGAGATGTCAATAAGCTAAAAGTCATACATTTGTATGGCTTTTTCTTTTAAAATTTATCGGGTAAACGAATGAAAATAAGGTGTGAAAAAACATTGTTTAATTTTCTGAATATTTTTACTTAAATTTCTTGAAAAATCATTGTAATCCACTGGGATAAAGGCGTTTATAAAGGTTTTCACATGTAATGAAAAGTGCTCGTTCACTTGAAAGAACAAAAAATGTTTGTTAAGGTAGGGAACCATAAGCGAATACAAGAAAATAGAAAAAGTCATTTTTCGAAATTTTGAATGGCTTATGGGCTAAGGGAGAGATTTGGTGAAGATTGAAATTATGGTTTCGCTTGCTATTTATATGGCAGGTATGTTGTATATCGGATATTGGTCTTATAAGAAGACATCCGATTTATCAGATTATATGTTAGGCGGAAGAGGACTCGGTCCAGCAGTTACAGCTTTATCAGCTGGTGCTTCTGACATGAGTGGTTGGATGCTAATGGGGTTACCTGGTGCGATGTATGCAACAGGATTATCAAGTGTATGGATTGCGATAGGTTTATTAATAGGTGCTTATGCAAACTATTTAATCATTGCCCCGCGTTTACGAACGTATACAGAAGTGGCAAATGATTCAATTACGATTCCAGACTTTTTAGAAAATCGGTTTAAAGATTGTACGAAAATACTTCGTTTTGTCTCCGCTATCGTCATTTTAGTATTTTTCACATTTTATGCGTCGGCTGGTTTAGTTTCAGGTGGACGTTTGTTTGAAAATTCTTTTAACCTTGATTATAAAATTGGTTTATTTGTAACAGTGGGTGTCGTTGTTGCGTATACACTATTTGGTGGTTTTCTAGCCGTAAGTTGGACGGACTTTGTGCAAGGGTGTATTATGTTTATTGCGCTTGTACTAGTGCCAATTGTTGCTTTTACGGATGTCGGTGGTGTAACAGAAACATTCAATACGATTAAGCAAGTTGATGCATCACATTTAGATATGTTTAAAGGGACTACAATACTTGGTATTATTTCATTTTTAGCATGGGGTCTTGGGTATTTTGGTCAACCACATATTATTGTCCGCTTTATGGCAATTACCTCTATTAAAGATTTAAAAACTTCTCGTAGAATCGGTATCGGTTGGATGACGATTTCAATTATAGGTGCAATGCTTACTGGTCTAATTGGTATCGCTTATTATGCTAAAAATAATGCGACATTACAAGATCCAGAAATGGTCTTTGTAACATTCTCAAATATTTTATTCCATCCATCCATTACAGGATTTTTATTATCAGCTATTTTGGCTTCGATTATGAGTAGTATTTCCTCACAATTACTTGTTATTTCAAGTGCAGTAACGGAAGACTTTTATAAAACATTTTTCCGTCGTAACGCAAGTGACAGAGAACTTGTATTTATCGGTAGATTATCAGTATTAGTAGTAGCTATGATCGCAGTTGTTTTAGCGTATCATCCAAGTGATACAATTTTAACACTTGTAGGTTATGCCTGGGCTGGATTTGGTTCAGCATTCGGACCAGCTATTTTATTAAGTTTATATTGGAAAAGGACGAATAAGTGGGGCGTTCTTGCAGGTATGATTGTTGGTGCAGTAGTTGTTATAGCATGGGTACAAATTCCAAGTTTAAAAGCGACTATGTATGAAATGGTACCTGGATTCTTCTGTAGTTTATTAACTGTTATCGTTGTAAGTTTATTAACGAAAGAACCCGTTAAGGCAGTTCATCGTGAATTTAATGAGATGGAAGCAGTGCTGGAAGAGGAAACGAAATAATTAGCGAAGAGAGTAAACGAAACTGGCGTTTACTCTCTTTTTATTTAAAATGAAAATAAGGAATTTGTTGACAACTAAAAGTAAGTAACTTATAATAAATTTGAGTTCAAGATAATTTATGTTACGAATACAGATTTTAAATAGAGTAAATATTTTTTGAGAATTATCTCGAATTTGAGATGATTTTGATAAAGTAGACATTCAAGTGTGATATTATAATTAATATCTCGAATTCGAGATAAGATTATAATGACGGATTTTACTTTTCAGTATGGACAAAATGAATAATGAATTTTAATGAATAAAAGTTTTTAAAATGAAATAAAAAGGGGCGGAGAAAATGACAAAGAAAACGATGGGAATTCACCACATTACAGCAATCGTAGGACATCCACAAGAAAATGTAGATTTTTATGCTGGTGTATTGGGGTTACGTTTAGTGAAACAAACAGTGAATTTTGATGATCCAGGTACGTACCATCTTTATTTTGGAAATGAAGGAGGAAAGCCTGGAACAATTATTACGTTTTTCCCATGGGCAGGTGCTCGTCAAGGTATTATTGGAGATGGTCAAGTAGGAATTACGTCTTACGTTGTACCAAAAGGTGCAATGGAGTTTTGGGAAAATAGATTAGAAAAATTCGATGTTTCGTATACAAAAATGACTCGTTTTGGAGAACAGTATTTAGAATTTGATGATCCGCATGGTTTGCATATAGAATTAGTTGAAAGAGAAGAAGGCGAATTAAATAATTGGAGTTTTGGAGAAGTTACACCAGAAGTAGCAATTAAAGGGTTTGGAGGTGCTGTTCTTTTATCTGCACAGCCTCAAAAAACAGCTGAATTGTTAGAACATATTATGGGTCTTGAGAAAATTGGAGAAGAGGGTGAATTTGTTCGATTCCGTTCTTCTGCTGACATTGGAAATATTATTGATTTGAAATTATCAACAATCGGTCGTGGCCAAATGGGCGTTGGCACAGTTCATCATATTGCTTGGAGAGCGAGTGACGATGCAGATCAGCTAGACTGGAAAGAGCATATGACTCGTTTTGGATATCACGTAACTCCTGTACAAGACCGAAATTATTTTAACGCGATTTATTTTAGAGAACATGGTGAAATCTTATTTGAAATTGCAACAGATCCTCCTGGTTTCGCTCATGATGAATCGTTAGAGACGATGGGTGAGGAATTAAAGTTACCGGAACAATATGAACAACATAGAAAACAGATTGAACAAACGCTTTTACCATTTGAAGTGAGAAATTTAGATTAAAGTGATTGAAGGGGGAAAAGGATTATGATGAAACATGTTTTTCAAAAAGGAAAAGATACGTCAAAACCAGTGTTGTTATTACTTCATGGCACAGGTGGTAATGAATTAGATTTACTATCACTTGCAGAAATAGTTGATCCGGAAGCGTCGGTATTAAGCGTTAGGGGAAATGTGTTAGAGAATGGGATGCCGCGTTTCTTCCGCCGATTAGCAGAAGGCATTTTTGATGAAGAGGATTTAATTTTCCGTACGAAGGAATTAAATGAATTTTTAGATGAAGCGGCTAAAGAATATAAATTCGATAGAAATAACATTGTAGCTATCGGTTATTCGAATGGGGCAAATATCGCAGCAAGCTTATTATTCCATTACGAAAATGCATTGAAAGGTGCTGTGCTTCATCACCCAATGGTACCAAGAAGAGGAATGCAATTAGCAAATTTAGCAGGGAAATCTGTGTTTATTGCTGCTGGGACAAATGACCCAATTTGTTCATCAGCAGAGTCCGAGGAATTGAAGGTACTATTAGAAAATGCAAACGCGAATGTAACAATACATTGGGAAAATCGAGGGCATCAATTAACGATGGGTGAAGTAGAAAAAGCAAAAGAGTGGTATGACAAAGCATTTTAAAAAAGAAGCATCTGCTAACGATTAGCAGATGCTTCTTTTTTATTTAAGACTGGATTGCAAGATGAGATGAAGAAAGTGGTAGCTCAATATCAACAATCGTACCTTTATTTAATTCGCTTGAAATGTGTAATTTACCATGATGTTCTTCAATTATTTTGTAACACATCATTAATCCTAGTCCTGTGCCTTTTTCTTTTAAACTATAAAAAGGTTCGCCTAGACGGGAGATACGATCTTCTGGAATGCCACAACCTTCATCGATAATTCGTATTAAGATGAAATTATCCTCTAATGGTTTTGTTTGAATGAAAATATTTCCGCCATTTGGCATCGCTTCTATCGCATTTTTTAATATGTTTATAAAAACTTGTTTTAATTGGTTACCGTCACATTGAATATCATATACGTAATCAAAATGATCCATGATGATATGAACGCTATGCATAATTGCAGTCGGTAAAATAAATGTAACTACCTCTTCAATTAAAGTTTGTATGTTACAAGTTTGGATAGATAATACTTGTGGCTTAGACATCGCCATAAATTGACTCGTGATGGATTCCATTTGTGAAATCTCACTTAACATAACATCGATATACCATTTTTGCTCCTCATTTATTTCAGGGAGGAGCAACGTTAGAAAACCTTTTAGAGAAGTGAGTGGATTTCGAATTTCATGGGCAATTCCAGCTGTCAGTTGTCCGACTACTGCGAGCTTCTCAGATTTTCGTAATAACTTTTCAGTTTCTTTTAGCTCAGTAACATCTCTCCCCATCACGATAAGACCTTTGCGAGAACCGTCAGGATGATAAAGCGGGACTTTTGATATACTTAAGATTAGATCGAAATCATCTCTATGTATAATAAATTCCTCGCCATGAAGAATTTGTCTTTGTTGCCATGCTAGTTCATCAATTTCTTCACAATGTAAAAAAGCTTCTCGGTATGCTTCATTATATTGAATGAGTTCGCTATCTTTTTTCCCATGGTAAGGTACATGATGGAAATTGAAGCAAGAAAGTGCGTAGTCATTTGCCTCAAGCCAGCGCCCTTCATGATCTTTAAATATAACAAAGGCAGGCATGGAGTTTACTAATGTACGTAATCTCTTCTCACTTTCTTTTAGCATATTCTCAATTCTTTCTGATTTTTCAAGCGGCTTCATAATAGCATATACGCCAGTAAGACGATTTTGAACAAAAATAGGAACTAGTTTTGTCACAACATCTAATAAGAATCCATTTTTATGATAAATAGATAAGATATACTCTTGTTGATTATCCGCTTCAGTATTCTTTATATTTTGTAATACTTGCTCAGAAATATGGGCTTCTAAAATAGAGGTAATATTTTTCTGTTCTAATTCTAAAGAAGTGTAACCTAATATTCTTTCGGCAGAAGGATTTATATGTAGAATAACTCCTTCTAAATTTAATGAAATAATACTATCAGGATTGTGTTCGAACAGAGATGCGTACATTTCTGTTAATGAACGATCTTGTATATGGTTTCGCAAACGTCTAGAAATGTTCGGATGACGTTTTTTTTGAGTTGGTGAATATTTTTTACGACTCATAATAGTTCCTCCGTACAAATAGCATCTAAAAAGATTTGTCTATTCATAACTATAATATAGATGTAATGTGTATTTCTATAAAAAATGGAAGTTATAGAATAAATTTTGTTTTTTTTATTTTTTGCAAGGTGAATGCAGGATGTTAATAAGGGGAGCTTATATTGTTTTATAAACCTCTTGTAAGTTACAGACGGCTGTTTTCCGTATAATATTAGGGTAGAGGAGGGGGAGAGAAAATGAAAAATTATATTCAAGGGATTAATCACGTGCAAGTAGCTGCACCTGTAGGGTGTGAAGAAGAGGCGCGTGATTTTTATGGGAATACAATTGGTATGGAAGAAATTCCAAAGCCAGAAAAGTTGAAAAAACGAGGTGGATGTTGGTTTAAATGCGGAAATCAAGAAATCCATATTGGTGTGGAGCGGAACTTTACACCAGCTAAAAAGGCTCATCCAGCTTTTTATGTGAATGAAATTAATGAATTTAAGCAAACACTTATAGAGCAAGGTGTTAAAGTGATTGATGATTATGCACGGCCAGATGTAATTCGATTTTACGTGTCAGATCCATTTGGAAACCGAATTGAATTTATGCAAAATAAAGACTAGGTGGATTCCCACCTAGTCTTTAACTTCTTCTGAAAAGTCCTAATACTTCTACAGTTTCTGTAATATTAACGAATGCATTCGGGTCGATTTCAGAAATTGTTAGTTTCATACTTGCTAATTCTTCACGAGAAACGACGGTCATAAGTACACGCTTTTTCTCGCTTGAATAAGCACCTTCGCCATCAAGTAACGTTATTCCACGTACAACAGTTGAAAGAAGTTGTTTTTTCATTTTTTCTGCTTCATTTGTTACAATCATAAGTGTAACTTTACGATGTTTTGTATGAACAGCATCAATTACTTTACCAGTTACATAAATTGAAAGTAAGCTTGTAAGTGCAACATCCCAGGTGAAGAAGAATCCTGCGATTATTACAACGACTGCATTTAAAATAATAAGGAATCCGCCAAGTTTAATGTCTCGCTTGCGGGATAAAAGCATACCGATAATATCAAATCCACCAGTGGATCCATTACAGTTAAAAACAAGACCAATACCAGCTCCGGCGATGACACCTCCGAAGATAGAAGATAACAATGGATCTGTTGCTACGACTTTTACTGGAACGTAGTATAATGCAACAGATAATACAACTACAGAGACAACTGTGTTAAAAATTACTTTTTTTCCAAGACCTATGTACCCTAAAATAAGGATAGGTAAGTTTAATACAAAGTTAATAATGCCTGTGTTTACAGGGGTTACAATTCCTAAAATAATAGCAATTCCGCCAATTCCACTACTTAAAATTTTGTGGGGGATAAGGAAAAGATTAAAGGCAACCGCAATAATAATAGAACCGATAATAACACCAAGGAATCTGACCATTTCTTTCCCGTCCTTCACTGAAAAATTCATATTATTTCAAGATTATATATGATATTGAAAGTTTTGGGTAAAAACAGTTTATTTCGGTAAATTAGATTAATCAAAAGAATTTGAGTATTTTATTATTTGAAAGGGGATACAGTTGTGAAGATAAAAACATATCAACAGAAAAGCCCGTTGAAGCAAGAATGTGAGGATTCTTATTTTTGTAATAAAGAAAAAAAGATTTATGGTGTATGTGACGGTGCAACACCACTTGTCCCGTTTGGTGATGAAAATGGACATAATGGAGCATACATCGCTTCGCATTTATTTGCAAGTTATTTTACTTCATTACGAGAGAATCATAGGTTACGATTTGCAGTTGCAAAAGCAAATGAAGCATTGCAAAGCAAAATGTTGGAATATAAAGTAGATACGAGAAAGAAAGATCATTTGTGGTGTACATGTATTGCGGCAGTTCAAATAGATGGTGAGAAAATTGAATATGCGCAGCTTGGGGACTGTATGATTGTCGCAACTTTTCAAAATGGAACGATGCAAGTATTAACGAAAGACACAGTTAAAGGAATTAGTAACCGAGCAAAAAGGAAGAGGGAAGAAGATCGTAAGAAAGGTTTATCTGTCCCGGAGGAACATGTTTTTCAAGATGTTCGAGAACAGTTAAAGTACAATCGTTATCTTGCAAATATGCCAAATGGTTATTCAGTTGCAAATGGAATGAAAGAAGCGATACATTATTTACAACATGGTGAATTACATATAGATGAAGTGAGTGGAATTTTTATTTGTTCAGACGGGTTATTTCACCCAGATTGGCCACTCGAACAAACAGTTGCATATATAAGAAAGAATAGTATAAACGAATATGTAGCAATCATTGAAGAGCTGGAAGGGGAAAAGAGAATAAGACCAGATGATAAAACGATTATTATGATTGATTTTTAAGAGGAGGCAGTTCAAATGGAAATTAAACGTGTCAATCTAACATTTCAAGATGAATTAGTTCCTTTAGAAAAAGTAAACAAACTGATTATTCACCATACAGCTGAAGATGGATGGGACGTGTATAAAACGCATGAATTTCATCAAACTGTAAAAGGGTGGAGTGGGATTGGTTACAACTATTTTATCGAAGAGGACGGAACTGTAGTGGAAGGACGAGGTTTACATATTGGAGCGCATGCGAAAGATCATAACCGCCATACAATTGGGATATGTATGACGGGAAATTTTGATAAATACGATCCAACTCCTGCACAAGTGAATGCATTATATTCTTTATGTAAAATATTTATGAAGCAATTTGCTATAAAGAAAGAGAATATACTCGGTCATAGGGAGTTAGAAGGAGTTACAAAAAGCTGTCCTGGTAATCGTTTTTCTATGGTAGAGTTAAGGAAGATATTATCTTAAATATAGAGGAGTAACAACGATGATGAATATAAAAATACCAAATGATAAAAAAGAAGAGCTTGTAGCACAAATTCAGCAATTTTTCATGGAAGAAGATTTAGATGAAATTGGACGTTTCCAAGCAGAGCGTTTAATAGAAGAGATGATTAAATTAGTTGGACCATTTGCATACAATCAAGCAATTGGAGATGCAAGAAAGCTTGTAAGTGAGAAATTAACGAATATTGAAGAAGATTTATACGTGTTAGAGAAGAATGAAGGAAAATAAAAAAGAGCCGATGGGCTCTTTTTTATTTTTCTTTCTTATGTTCTTTATATTCATGTACTTTTTCTTTCACATTACCAACTGTATCTTTAGCAGTGCCTTTCACCTTATCCCATTTTCCTTCAGCTTGTAATTTCTTATTGTCAGTTACTTTCCCAACAACTTCTTTTACTTCACCCTTTACCTTATCAATAGCACCTTCTACTTTTTCTTTTAAACCATGATCATGTTTAGTCATACATTTCTCCTCCTTGTAGTTTGATTAGAATTCTCTTTTCATAGTGCAAGTTGAATGATGTATCTAGTAATAGCGTAACAAATATAGTTTGAATATTCAAATGATTAATAGGATAGAAAAGAAAGTGTCATAAAATTGTAATGAGAAGAGAAAGAATGTAAATTACATGTCTTTTGCAGTCCATATTGATTTCGTATAAGCAATTTTCATATGGGCACGTTCCATATTATTTTGACTGCTGCTACCGAACTTTGCTTGTCCAACTACTAAGTTACAGTTGGATTCAATAGCCGTCTCTATTCGTTTTTGAATTAATGCAGTATGACAGCCTTTACGCTGAAATTCTGGCAAAGTAGCAGAAGCAGCTAATGATGCAATCCCATTATTTATATACAGGACACCAATACCCGCAGGAGTGTTTTGAACTTCGGCTATGAAAAAATGCCAGCCAGGTTTATTGTAGAGAATTTCGTTATTTTGATGGACGCCATCTTTTGTAAAGGATGGCATGTTAAATCCGCGTACGTATATGTCTGCAAAAATATGAAATTCATTTTCTTTTAGTTCGCGTACTGAAATGTTAGAAGGAAGAAGGGAAGGGTCTTCTCTCGGTATACTATATAAAGCGGTATGGAAGCTGGATTGGTAAAATCCTCTTTGAGATAAGTATTGAAATAATTTGGCTGTACCTTGAGCGGGTGTAATTTCAAAACGACAAGGGATTTGTAGCGATTGATAATAAGAGACGATTTCATCTATCTCATCTGTATTTGTAAATGTAATACCTTTTACCGTATTAAAAGCTGGACCAGCAATTATTTTTGATGAAAAGGCAGTGGCACTCCCGAACTTTTTCATTTGTACTTGCATTGGATTTTCAGCTAATGCTTGTAATGCTTTTAGTCTAGAAGAGAGCATATGTATTTCTGCGTTTTCAATTTCTGTGGCTATATCGAGTGTTATAACAGTAGTCATAAAATTCCTCCATTAATAAATATATTTCATGGTATATATACGATTTTTGTTTTGAGATTCCTGTTGAAATGTGAGAGAATAAGAGGTTTTTTGGAAGGGAAATGGAAGTGAGCTGTCGAAGGGAGTGGAAACAGATTAAAGGTGGTGCTCTCATGAAACAAAAAGCCGTGCAGGCATGCTCTAATTGTGGTTCTCAAAACATAGGAGAAGGTGAGTTTGTCGGATATGCACAAATACGGAAAAAGGAAACGATGTTCACATCTTCACCGGTGGATGCTTATATTTGTACAGATTGCGGGAATATCCTTCTATTAAAAGTACGACATTATGAAAAGTTTAAGCAGAAGCCGTTATGATTATTGGGAAGTGACTTTATTAGAAAAGTTAATAAGAGTAATATTTTACATATATATGAGTATGCCTCAGATAAAGAGATGAAAACATATACTGTACATGGTTCGTTATATGACACATAAAAATATATAGAAGAAATTGTGAGGCAGTAGGAGGAAGAAAAAACAGCTCCTCTTGGAATATTTCATATTTAAAACTCCTTTAAATGAATAAAGGAGTTTTTTGTTTTTTTATAACAATAATTACCTTTAATTATTATAATTGGTTATTGAGAGAGGTGGTTTATTAACGCCATAATCATAGAAGAATAATAGCTAAATCGTATACAAAACTACTATATAACACATTCGCAACCGTAAGTTGACAAAGTGCAACCGCGGGAAGATAGAGATAAAGGCAATGTTTACATACAATTTAGGTAAGAAAACAAAGGGGGACACACATATGGGATTTGGTGAAAAGCTTTTTAAATTAAGAAAGGAAAAGGGCCTTTCTCAAGAAGCATTAGCTGAAAAATTAAACACAACAAGGCAAGCGGTTAGTAAATGGGAAAACGGTCAAGGTTTTCCTGAAACTGAAAAGTTAATAATGATTGGAAATGTATTTGAAGTATCACTTGACTATTTATTAAAAGAAACTGCTGAGCAAAGTAACGAAAAGGAAAATGGTTATTATGTAAGTAAGGAAATGGCAGAAGGGTATGTAGTGTATGGACAAAAAATTTCTAAATATATTGCATTAGGATTTAGCTTGCTTATTTTATCTACAATACCGTACTTATTATTTAAAGAAAATGCAACAATGTCTACGTTTCTTGTCATTATCATTGCAGTGCTTGGGATCGGAGCAATGATGGCACCTGTAACGATAGAAGAGAGTCGATACAATGTATTGAAAAAGGAAGAACTACTATTTGATCAAAACTTTCTAAAAGAATTGACAAAAAGATATGCGACTATTAAGAAGAAGTATGCGTCAGTAGTGATCGTTGGATTTTGTTTTATTGCAGCAGGAGCGATTCCGTTTTTGTTTGAGAAAAAGCATATAACTTCAGGAGAATTAGTGCAGTATTACCCTTATTGTGTTGTACTTATTGCTATCGGAGTTTATCTTTTTGTACGTGTGTTAGGAGTGTTAGAGACGTATCGGATTTTAGTAGAAAATAAGGAATACAGTAATCGTTTTATTTTTAAATTGAAAAAGAAAGTAAGGAAAAAGGTAGATAGTTTATAAAAAATAAAAAACATGTTTCGAATCAATGTATTCAAAACATGTTTTTTATCGTTCTGAATTATTTCCAAAGGAATAATTCAGAAAATACAGAAAAATGTCGTAATCATTTGTAGAAGTCTGTTATAATGAACGAAAAATAAAAACGCTTTAAAGGGGGATATAACCAATATGATGATGAATGTACCGCTAACAATTAGTTCTATGATGGAAAGAGCAGAAAAACTGTTTTCAAAGAAAGAAATTGTTTCACGGACACATGATACAGTTACGACGTTAACGTATAAGCAGTTAGGTGAAAGGACGAGAAGGCTTTCTAGTGCGTTAAAAAAATTAGGAATTAAAGAAGGCGAGCGTATAGGAACGTTAGCGTGGAATCATCATCGACATGTGGAAGCTTATTTTGCTATTCCTGGTATTGCTTCTGTTTTGCACACAATTAATATTCGTTTATCTCCTCAACATATTTCATACATTATTCAGCACGCAGAAGATCACATTCTACTTATAGATGAAGATCTCGTACCACTCGTTGAAAATATTCAATCACAATTATCAACTGTACAAGCCTACATTATTATGACTGATAAAGATGAACTTCCAAATACTACGCTAGAACCTGTATATCATTATGAAAAACTATTAGAAGAAGGCGATCCAAATTTCCAATTTGTAAAAGATATTGATGAAAATACACCTGCTGGTATGTGTTATACGTCAGCGACTACAGGGAATCCAAAAGGTGTTGTATATACGCATCGTAGTACTGTACTGCATTGTATGGCACTCGGTTTAGCGGATACAGCTGCTTTATCGGAAAGTGATGCGGCGATGGCAATTGTACCGATGTTCCATGTGAACGCTTGGGGACTTCCTTTTGCAGCTACTTGGTTTGGAACTAAACAAGTTCTGCCAGGACCAATGTTTACTCCAAAAATTTTATTAGAGATGATCCAAGCTGAAAAAGTAACGATAGCAGCAGGTGTGCCGACAATCTGGCTCGGTGTATTACAAGAATTAGAAAATAATAGTTACGATTTATCTAGTATAACGAGAATATTATGCGGTGGTGCTGCTGCACCGAAAAGCGTTATTAAAGCATTTGAACAAAAATATAATGTTCCTTTCGTACATGCATATGGTATGACTGAAACAAGCCCACTCGTAACACTTGCACGTTTAAAAAGTTATGAAACAGAATTATCATATGAAGAGCAATTAGAAATCCGCTCAAAACAAGGATATCTTGTCCCTGGTGTAGAGATGAAAGTAGTCGGTACAAACGGTGAAGTGAAGTGGGATGGTACTGAGATGGGAGAGTTATGTTTACGAGCACCTTGGATTGCTGAAAGCTATTATAACGATGATCGTACTGTCGAAGGATTCCGAGACGGTTGGTTATATACTGGTGATGTTGTTACAGTTGACGAGGAAGGCTGCGTGAAAATTGTTGATCGTACGAAAGATGTTATTAAAAGCGGGGGAGAATGGATTTCCTCAGTTGACCTTGAAAATGCTTTAATGGCACATGATGCTATATTTGAAGCGGCCGTTGTTGCAGTTCCACACCCGCAGTGGCAAGAGCGTCCAGTTGCCTGCGTTGTACAAAAGGCAAATAGCACTGTTACAAAAGAAGAACTATATGAATTTTTAAAACCACAGTTTGCAAAGTGGTGGTTACCAGACGATATTGTATTTATGCAGGAAATTCCGAAAACATCTGTTGGGAAGTTTTTAAAACAGGCGCTTCGGAAAGAACTTGAGCATTTGCATAAGGAGAAATAATTGAAAAAATAATTGTAAACCTATATTTAAAACAAGTTGACAAATACTAAATAGAAAGATAATATAACTCCTATAATATGTTATCTAAAAATCGTTTTAAGTTTACAAATAGGAGAAGCAAATATGAATACAAAAAACTTAGTTTTCGTCGCTTTATTTAGTTCTATTATGGGAGTGTTAGGGTTAATACCTCCAATTGCTCTTGCTATTACACCAGTTCCGATTACATTACAATCACTCGGTGTTATGCTTGCTGGTGGATTGTTAGGATCACGTCTTGGTGCGTTAAGTCAGCTTATTTTCTTACTTATTGTTGGAGTTGGGGCACCATTACTTGCAGGTGGACGAGGTGGTCCAGGTATATTTGTTGGGCCAAGCGCAGGATATTTACTTGGTTATATTGTAGGAGCATTTGTTATTGGTTATTTAATTGAGCGTTTACGTGAAGTTTCTATTATAAAAGTATTATGCATTAATATAATTGGTGGTATTTTCGTAGTTTATGTATTTGGTATCATTGTACAAGCATTCGTAATGGATATTTCTATATGGCAGACGATGAAAGTGAGTGTCGTATTTTTACCAGGTGATTGCATAAAAGCGATTATAGCAGCAATTCTTGTAACGAAATTACATCGTTCATTGAAACATATTATTACGCCTGCTCTAAAGAGTGGGAAATATACAAATGCGGGATAAGAAAGAGAAGAAACACGTTCATTGCGTGTTTCTTTTTATTATTTTGTAAAGAAAGGACGTCTCAAATGGGGATTACAAAAGAATATAAAAAGTATGCCTCTTTACTATCAAGTAAAATAGCAATAAAGGAAAATGATCGAGTATTAACATATAAAGAGTGGTTTGAGTCAGTATGTAAAGTAGCAAACTGGTTGAATGAAAAAGAATCGAAGAATAAAACGATAGCAATTGTATTAGAAAATAGTATGGAGTTTTTACAACTATTTGCTGGGGCTGCGATGTCTGGATGGGTTTGTGTGCCGTTAGATATAAAGTGGAAAGAGGATGAGCTCAAAGAAAGAATTGCAATTAGTAATCCGGATGTGATTGTGACAGAGCGATATAAGGTAAATGATCTACCGGATGAAGAAGGAAGAGTAATTGAAATTGATGAGTGGAAAAGAATGATAGAGAACTATCTTCCTACATATAATCCTGTAGAAAGTTTACAAAATGCTCCTTTTTATATGGGATTTACATCAGGATCAACAGGAACAGCAAAAGCATTTTTACGTGCACAACAATCGTGGGTTCATAGTTTTGATTGTAATGTACATGACTTTCATATGAAAAGGGAGGATTCGATTTTAATAGCTGGGACGCTCGTTCATTCTCTTTTCTTATACGGGGCAATAAGTGCATTATATGTAGGACAAACGGTGTACATTATGAGAAAGTTCATTCCAAATCAAGTACTAGATAAGTTAGAAACTGAAAATATATCAGTTATGTATACAGTTCCGACAATGCTTGAATCTTTATATAAAGAAAATAGAGTAATAGAAAATAAAGTGAAAATTATTTCGTCAGGAGCGAAATGGGAAGCTGAAGCGAAAGAAAAAATAAAGAATATATTTCCTTATGCGAAAAGATATGAATTTTATGGTGCATCAGAGTTAAGTTTTGTAACAGCACTAGTCGATGCAGAAAGCGAAAGAAGGCCAAATTCAGTAGGAAAACCTTGTCATAATGTGCAAGTTCGAATATGTAATGAAGCAGGCGAAGAAGTACAAAAAGGTGAAATAGGAACTGTTTATGTGAAAAGTGATCAGTTTTTTATGGGATACATAATAGATGGGGTTTTAACATGGGAGTTGAATGCAGAAGGCTGGATGACAGTGCGAGATGTAGGCTATGAAGATGAAGAAGGCTTTATATATATTGTTGGTAGAGAGAAGAATATGATTTTATTTGGAGGAATCAATATTTATCCAGAAGAAATAGAAAGTGTATTACATGAACACCCAGCTGTTGATGAAATAGTTGTAATTGGTGTGAAAGATAGTTACTGGGGTGAAAAGCCCCTCGCGATCGTAAAAGGAAGTGCTACGAAACAACAATTAAAGAGTTTTTGCTTACAGAGATTATCCTCTTTTAAAATACCGAAAGAATGGCATTTTGTAGATGGAATACCTTATACAAATAGTGGGAAAATCGCTCGTATGGAAGCAAAAAGTATGATTGAAAACCGGGAGAAAATATATGAATAGAGCAGTTATTGTAGAGGCGAAAAGAACACCTATCGGTAAGAAGAATGGGATGTTAAAAGAGTATGAAGTTCAGCAATTAGTAACGCCGCTTCTTACGTTTTTAAGTAAAGGGATTGAGAGAGAAATAGACGATGTCATGTTAGGGAATATTGTGGGGCCAGGAGGGAATATTGCGAGACTATCTGCTTTAGAGGCGGGACTTGGCTATCATATTCCTGGTGTAACGATTGATCGGCAATGTGGTGCTGGTTTAGAAGCAATTCGAACTGCGTGTCATCTCATTCAAGGCGGGGCAGGTAAGTGTTATATCGCCGGGGGAGTAGAGAGTACAAGTACGTCACCTTTTCAAAAAAGAGCACGATTTTCACCTGAAACAATTGGTGATCCTGACATGGGAGTAGCGGCTGAATATGTTGCGGAGCGTTATAACATAACGAGAGAAATGCAAGACGAGTATGCTTGTCTTAGTTATAAGCGGACACTGCAAGCGTTAGAAAAAGGATATATACATGATGAAATATTTTCTTTTAATGGATTATTAGATGAATCTATAAAGCTAGAAATGAATTATGAACGAATCATTAAAAGAACAAAGCCCGCATTTTTACAAAATGGAACAGTAACGGCAGGTAATTCGTGCGGTGTAAATGATGGAGCATGTGCCGTTCTTGTAATGGAAGAGGGACAAGCCCGAAAGTTAGGTTATAAACCTGTCCTTCGTTTCGTTCGTAGTGCTGTAGTGGGAGTGGATCCCAAGCTTCCAGGGACTGGTCCGATATTTGCGGTGAACAAATTATTAAACGAAATGAATGTAAAAGTAGAGGACATCGATTATTTTGAAATAAATGAAGCATTCGCCTCAAAAGTTGTTGCTTGCGCAAAAGAGTTACAAATTCCGTACGAAAAAGTAAATGTAAATGGTGGAGCAATTGCGCTCGGTCATCCGTACGGTGCATCTGGTGCTATGCTTGTAACACGTTTGTTTTATCAGGCACAAAGAGAGTCTATGAAATATGGAATTGCTACATTAGGAATTGGAGGCGGGATAGGGATTGCGCTATTATTTGAGAAAGTAGAAGACTAGCGAGGTAACTAGTTTTCTACTTTTTGAGGAACATAAATATTGCTACCAGGCTTCGCTTTCATTTCGTTCCAAGCAGCAATCGCATCAGCTTTTGCTTTCCCTTTATTATTTGGATCTTCGAAAAAGTCACGAGTAAAGCGATTGTATTCAAATTGTGCACCGATAGTTGTTTTGTATGTAGGGTCTTTTTTTCGTTCGTTTTCTTCATGCCAAAAAGCTACCGCGTCTTCATATGTTTTTCCAACATTCTCTTTGAAAAATTTTTGAAGAGCTACTGTAAAGCGGAAGTTTGTTCCGATTTTTTCTTTGAAAAAAGCACGAACATCTTCGCTACAGCGGTGATTGTTAGTAATAATCGTTTGAAGAGAAAGGTCTTTATAAGAGAGGGAAGCTTTACGCACTTTTTGCCCAGAGCTGTTTTTTAAGACTTTCCCCGTAGTTAAATAATGTGAGATACAATCGGTTATTTCAATCTTAGAGCCGCTAGCTGGCAACCCATTCTCACGACAAAATGTTTGGAGTTCTGCTTTTAACCAATAATAGTTTTGGAAATCTTCAAGTGATATAGACTTTGTTAAAGGTGGACGCATGAATGTAACAACTACTTTCTTCCATAATTTTCTTCAATTATAAAACGTACGTTCTTTTTATGGAAGGGGTAATTTGTAAATATAATGGGAAGAGGAGATTACATATGGAAAATGTAATGCAAGTTCGTGTTACGGGAATTTTAATTGAAGGTGAAAAATTATTGCTAGTAAAGCAAAAAGTTGCTAATAGGAATTGGTCTTTACCTGGAGGAAGAGTGGAGAATGGTGAAATGTTAGAAGAGGCGATGATTAGAGAAATGAGAGAAGAAACGGGATTAGAAGTTAAAATTAAGAAGCTACTCTATGTTTGTGATAAACCGGATGCCAGTCTATCTTTATTACATATTACATTTCTACTTGAAAAGCTTACAGGGGAAATTATGTTACCCTCTAATGAATTTGATCATAATCCAATTCATGATGTGCAAAAGGTACCGATTAAAGATTTAAGTCAATATGGTTTTTCGGAAACTTTTATCACTCTTATAAGTGAAGGTTTTGCAAGTGCAGGGAGTTATCAAGGCTTGAAACAAAATATTGGTTTGTAAGTATAGAGTAAGGATAGCTGTTAGCTATCCTTACTAAAAATGCTTTACACCGCCGACTGTAAAGAAGAAACAAGCTGATTTAAAAATTCATCTCCGCTCATAATTGCTCTCCCGCCACCGCGAGCACTCTTCTTATTTCCGCCACCTTTTCCTTCGATTGTAGGAAGAGCGTCTTTTAAAAGAGCATTCATATCGAGTGATACTGATTTTCCGCAAGCGAGAATACATTGTAGTTTGTCATCATTTTCGATGACGAAATACGTAATTGCATGCTCTTGTTGTTCTGTAATAATAGCGGAAAGCTTTGCGATTTCTTGCATAGAACGATTTGTAAATACTTTAGAAATAAGTATGTCAGCATGAATTTTTATGGGCTGTAGAAGTAGTTCATTTGCCTCTGCAAATAATAATTTTTCATTCATTGTTTGTATTGCTTTTTCATTTTCTTTTTGAGAAGTAAGAAGTTGTGCTACTTTTGCTGGGATATCACTCTCGCTACTGTTTAATTGTTTAGAAACATCTTTCATAATTTGTTGTTGTTTGCCCATTAAATTTAGTGTGCGCCAACCAGCGATAAATGTTAATCGTATGCCACCTTTATTGCGCTCCCACCCTAGTACTTGAATAGGACCTACTTCACCAGTTCGTTTCGGATGCGTTCCACCACAGCCGTTGTAGTCAAAGTTTTCGATAATAACAACCCGTATATTTTCTGTTATAGTCGGTTCTTTACGAAGGGGGAATGTTTTCGCTTTTTCTAAGTTCATCCATTCGATATGGATTTGATGGTTTTCGAAAACAATTTTGTTGGCAATGTTTATTGCTTTTTCAACCGTTTCTGTATGAAGATTTTCTATTTCTAAATCAATTGTTACCGTTTCTTTACCAAGGTGGAATCCAATCGTAGGTATGTTAAAATGATCCCAAAAAGCAGCAGATAAAATGTGCTGAGCCGCATGTTGCTGCATATGATCAAAACGGCGCTCCCAATTGATTTTACCTTCTACTTCTTCTGTATGTAATTTTTCTACAATGAAGTGACGAATTTCCCCATGTATCTCTTCTACATTGATTACATCGATATCATTTAATGTGCCAGTATCATGCGGTTGTCCGCCACCTGTCGGATAAAATGCGGTCTCGTTTAAAACGACGTATAAGTTACCGTCTTTATCATAATCTTGCTTTATAATTTTTGTAGTAAAGTCTTGCTTATAAGCGTCAGTGTAATATAATTTTTGCTCCAATTTTCTTTCCCCTTTCGCGTTCACTAGTTTCATTGTAAAGCAATTGAAATTAGTTTCCTAATATTTCAGAAGAAAGAAACTATTTTTAGAATTTTCTTGCTATAATAAGAAAAAGAAAATGCGGGGGTGGAATGAATATGTTATATGAAAACGGCGTAGATAAACTTCTTAGTTTAAGTAAAAATATTTCTGAATTGTATCGAGAATTAAATGAAATGACCCGGATTTTAACGGATTGTAATCGAGAAAGTGTGAAGTTTGATCGGTTATATGTAAAAGAGTTACTGTGGAAGAAAGAAGATGTAATAGAGAAATATGACCAGCTACTTGTGCAACTTTGTATAAATGAATGCTTTGATTTAAAAAGTGTCATTACAGGGGAATATAAGTATACATATGAAGAAGTAGAAAACATAGTTTTACAATTTAATGAAAAGTATAATGTCGCAATCTTAATTAAAGATGTGTGTAAAGAATTACAGTTCACATATGGAATTGATATGGACATAACGAGAACAACTCGGGTATCAACAGCTCAAGTATAGAAAAAGGAAAAGAAAGCAGATCCTTTGCTTTCTTTTTTTTATGTAAGAACGGGGAGAGTAGGTTTAGTGATGAAGGGGAAGTTACAAAATATTCATCCGTTAGGAATGACAATTATAATAGGGACTTTATTTGCGAGGTTCGCCACGTCAATGAGCATTCCTTTTTTAGCAATTTATTTAACGACTGTTAAAGGTGTATCAGCTGGAATGACAGGTGCTATTATCGGAACGAGTGCACTTGTTGGTGTTTTTGCTAGTTTTATCGGAGGGAATTTATCAGATCGATTTGGCCGGAAAACGATTATGCTCTGGTCCATGATTGTTTGGATTTTTGTGTTTATAGGTTTTTCACTTGCGGATCATGTTTTAAGTTTCTTTTTATTAAACGCTTTAAATGGATTATGTAGGTCGTTTTTTGAGCCAACATCAAGAGCATTATTATCAGATTTAACGAAACCAGAGTATCGTTTACTCGTATATAATTTGCGTTACGGTGCAATCAATGTTGGAGTGGCGATTGGCCCTCTTGTCGGATTACAGATTGGAAGCGCAAAATCTACAATTCCTTTTTTAGTAGCAGCTGGAGTGTACATTCTATATACAGCTATATTAGCATTCCAATTTAAGAAGTATCCAATTGAAAAAAAGAAAATAAATACAGAAAAACCTGTCACAATGTTAAATGCAATTCGCATTTTGCGAAAGGATGTCGTATTTTTAGTTGCTTTAGTCGGTATTATTTTGAGTAATTGTGGTTTTTCTCACTTAACGACAACAGTATCTCAATATTTTGCAAATGCACATATATTTCAGGATGGAGTGAAATTATTTTCATATATGTTAGCTTTAAATGCGATTGTTGTAGTGATTATCCAATACCCTGTTATTCAAATGTGCAAAAAGTATACACCGTTAACATCAATTATGGTGGGGACTTTATTTGTAAGCGGAGGATTATTTGGCTTTGGAATAGTAGAATCTATGCTAAGTGCTGCCGTTTGTACAATTATTTTTACAATTGGAGAAGTCTTAATGTTTTCGATGACGGATGTATTTATTGATGATATTGCTATTGCGCATCTAAAAGGAACATACTTCGGTGCGATGGGCTTTTCGGGAATTGGAGCAGTAATAGGTCCGTGGTTTGGAGGAGTACTTCTCGATTACTACGGCTACCAAAATGGGTTTGTAGTATTTTCAGCACTAGCTATATTTTCAACTGTGGCATTTCCTGTGCTTTTAGTTACAAAAGGTTTATCGAAAAAAAGATATGATGCAAATTCTAATATAGAAATGCATGCGAAATAACATAAGCCCCAGTAACCAACTGGGGCTTAGTTTATATTATATTAACTCTTAATTTGAAAAAAGAACTTTTTTTTCATGCTTATCAGCAACTTCATTTTTGGAAATATGAATGGCTAAAAATCCGTTTTCTAAGCAGGCTAGCATCTTTTTATAAATGATAGTAGTAGGTAAAGGGATTGTTCGTTGTAAGGAAATGTTTTTATGAAGTATGCATATAGCTAGGCCTGTCTCTAACTTTTTAATGAGTACATTTTGTTCAGTGACATTTTGTACATCTGTTTCCAAAATATATTCTTCTTCGGTTTCGCAAAGGTCGATGTGAATTTGATTTGGAAAGCTAAAGTTACTATAAGAATCGGAACAAAATTGATCCATCCATTCTTCGAAACCATCAACATGAAAAAGACAATTCTTCTTTTTCTTGCCCATGTAAGACACCCTCCGTAAAATATCAATTCATATCATGTTATGCATGAATGAAACAGAGGTGAAGAATAAATGATGAAATACAAACATTTTATGTTGAATGTGCACGGTATGTGAATATTTTTTATTACATATCATGATGTGCATGTTTTTTTTGGCGTGAATGGTTACGGTTTTTTACTTTATGAGATCCGCTTAATGGCTCAGGTTGTCCTTTTTTTTCTTTAGATTCACGATTGTTTTTACTCATTATATGTGACACCTCCTCTTTCTTTTTAGAATGAGAGAAGTTGACGATTTTATACAAGAATGTTTTTAGAAAAAAAGGTAAAGATAAAGGGGACTAACTATTATAGAAAGGGGATTATATAATGCCATATCATAAAGATAAGCAACAAGCCTTTCAAGCGGCACAGCAAGGAGTTACACAAGCAGAAAATGCATTTAATAATATTGTGAAGAATGACCCTAACTATGGTCATGATTTAAAAGAGTTACGCCAAGAGGTTCAGGAAGCATATGAACAAATTCAAAATGCACTAGAGGTAGCTTCAGAAACACAACGTCCACAACTTGAGCAATATGAAAATAATCTCCAAAATATAATGCGAAATGTAGATCAATTAGAAAAGTAAATGAGGTTGTTGTCTATTCGACAACCTTGCTGCTTTAGTGAACGTTATGTTAAAACAGAAAATTCTTTTAATAGTTTTTTCTTTATTATGCGCAGTACATATATTTCAAGTGGAAAAAGTGGAAGCGAAAATGTTGCTCAGAAAAGAGTTAGAACCAACTGGTTATGTAACATGGGAAGTACCTAATAATGAAAAAATTATTGCAATTACATTTGATGATGGGCCAGATCCAACATATACACCGCAAGTTTTAGATTTATTACGTCAATATAAGGCTGAAGCGACATTTTTTATGATTGGATTTCGAGTTCAGCGCAATCCATATTTAGTGAACCAAGTGTTAAAAGAGGGACATGAAATTGGAAATCATACGATGAATCATTTGTATGCGAGTAATTCGTCAGATGAAAAATTAGAAAATGATATTTTAGATGGAAAGAAATTTTTTGAAAAATGGGTGAAAGAACCTTTGCTATTCCGTCCTCCTGGTGGATATATTAACGATGCTGTATTTAAAACAGCGAAAGAAGCTGGTTATCAAACTGTTCTATGGTCATGGCATCAAGATCCACGTGATTGGGCAGATCCAGGGGTTGAATCCATTGTAAATCATGTAGTGAAAAATGCTAAAAGTGGCGATATTGTATTGTTACATGATGGAGGAAATGATCGTAGTCAAACGGTAGCAGCGCTAGCAAAAATTTTACCTGAGTTGAAAAAGCAGGGCTATCGATTTGTAACGGTTTCGGAATTACTACGTTATAAACATTAGAAAAAATCCCAAAAGGAAAATAGACCTTTTGGGATTTTTCTTTACTGGTTCTTTTTACGTTTCTTATTATTTTGTCGCTCTGCTGGAGTTAAAGGCTCGTTTGCAAATTCTTCATTGTAACCAGTTCCTTGTCCTTGTGCAGATGCAACATTCATTCCTGAAATAGTATGATTTGCTTTTCTTTTACCCATTTTATTTCACCTCTATAACATTTTTTGTATGTTGAATGATGAGCAGTTCATAGTATGTATGAACTGTAAGTAAATCGCTGATAGAGCACTTTACTTTATGATAATAGTATTCATAAGGAGCATGAAAGCTATTCAAATTTAGAAACATAAAGAAAACTTATGATAATCTATAAGTTTCTTATTATTTACTTATTTAGAAAGTTGTAATAAGATATTATCGTAAGGTATTGAAAAGTTTGTCTACATTTTATATTCAGACAACTTAGTCACGTTTAACAGGGGGGAAACATAATGGTCAAACATAATCCATTTCAATCACGTGCAACTTTTGAAGTAGATGGAAAAACGTATCATTATTATGATTTGAAAGCGCTTGAAAATGCAGGGGTTGGCAACGTATCTCAATTACCATATTCCGTGAAAGTTTTACTTGAATCAGTACTTCGTCAAGTAGACGGACGTGTAATCACAGAAGAGCATGTTACAAATTTAGCGAAATGGGGAACGAAAGATGTGCAAGATATCGATGTTCCATTTAAACCATCTCGTGTAATTTTACAAGATTTCACTGGTGTTCCAGCTGTTGTTGATTTGGCTTCGCTTCGTAAAGCAATGGCAGACATGGGTGGGGATCCTGACAAAATTAATCCTGAAATTACTGTAGACCTTGTAATTGACCACTCTGTACAGGTTGATAGAGCGGGTACGGCAGACGCGCTTGCATTCAACATGGACTTAGAGTTTAAACGTAATGAAGAACGTTATAAATTTTTAAGCTGGGCACAAAAATCATTTGATAACTACCGTGCAGTTCCACCAGCTACAGGCATTGTACACCAAGTAAACCTTGAATATTTAGCACCAGTTGTTCATGCTGTGAAAAATGCTGAAGGTGACTTAGTTGCATACCCAGATTCATTAGTTGGAACAGACTCACATACAACAATGATTAACGGTATCGGCGTTCTTGGATGGGGCGTTGGTGGTATTGAAGCAGAAGCAGGAATGCTTGGACAGCCTTCATACTTCCCAGTACCTGAAGTAATCGGTGTGAAATTAACTGGCACACTTCCAAGTGGTACTACGGCAACAGACGTTGCATTAAAAGTAACACAAGTATTACGTCAAAAAGGTGTAGTTGGTAAATTTGTTGAGTTCTTCGGTAATGGACTAAAGAGTATGCCTTTAGCTGACCGTGCAACAATTTCAAATATGGCACCAGAATACGGCGCAACTTGTGGATTCTTCCCAATCGATGATATTTCATTAGAATACTTACGTTTAACAGGTAGAGATGAAGAGCAAATTCGTATTGTTGAAGAATACTGTAAAGCGAACGGTTTATTCTATACAGCAGATAGTAAAGATCCAATCTACACTGATCTTGTTGAAATTGATTTAAATACAATCGAATCTAACCTTTCTGGACCGAAACGCCCACAAGATTTAATTCCACTTTCAGATATGAAAGATGCGTTCCACAAAGCTGTTTTAGCACCAGTTGGAACACAAGGACTTGGATTTAATGAGCAAGAGTTCGATAAAGAAGTGAAGGTTACATTAGAAGATAAAGAAGTAACGATGAAAACAGGTGCAATTGCAATCGCTGCAATTACAAGCTGTACAAATACATCAAACCCATACGTATTAATTGGAGCAGGTCTAGTTGCGAAGAAAGCAATTGAAAAAGGACTTGTAGTACCTGAGTACGTAAAAACATCATTAGCACCAGGATCTAAAGTTGTTACTGAGTACTTAGATAAATCCGGTTTAACAACATATTTAGATCAATTAGGTTTCCAAACAGTTGGTTACGGTTGTACGACTTGTATCGGTAACTCTGGTCCATTAGCGCCAGAATTAGAAGAATCAATCGCAGCAAACGACTTACTAGTAACATCTGTTTTATCTGGTAACCGTAACTTTGAAGGTCGTATTCATCCTCTTGTAAAAGCAAACTACTTAGCATCACCACCACTTGTTGTGGCATATGCACTTGCAGGTACTGTTGATATTGACCTGAAAAATGATGAAATCGGTAAAGATGCAAATGGCAATGCTGTTTACTTCAATGATATTTGGCCATCAGCTAAAGAAATTGAAGATGTAGTTCAAAGCGTTGTTACATCTGAATTGTTCAAGAAAGAATATGCACAAGTATTTAACAGCAATGAGCGTTGGAATGAAATCCAAACTTCAAACGAAGCTTTATATACTTGGGATAATGATTCAACATACATTCAAAACCCACCATTCTTTGAAGGTTTATCTAAAGAGCCAGGTGAAGTTGAAACGTTATCAGGTTTACGCATAGTTGGTAAATTTGGTGATTCTGTAACAACAGACCATATTTCACCAGCAGGTTCAATTGGTAAGCACACACCAGCTGGACGCTATTTATTAGAAAACGGCGTACAACCAGTTGACTTTAACTCTTACGGTTCTCGTCGTGGTAACCATGAAGTTATGATGCGTGGTACATTTGCAAACATCCGTATTAAAAACCAAATCGCACCAGGAACAGAAGGTGGATATACAACATATTGGCCAACTGGTGAAGTAACATCAATCTATGATGCTGCTATGAAATATAAAGAAGATGGAACAGGTCTTCTAGTTGTTGCTGGTAAAGATTACGGTATGGGAAGTTCTCGTGACTGGGCTGCGAAAGGTACTAACTTATTAGGTATTAAAGCAGTAATCGCAGAAAGCTTCGAACGTATTCACCGCAGTAACTTAGTATTAATGGGTGTATTACCACTTCAATTTAAAGATGGCGAAAGTGCTGAAACGTTAGGTCTTGTTGGTAACGAGTCATTTGAAATTCAAATTGACAAAACAGTTAGACCGCGCGATCTTGTAAAAGTAGTTGCAACTGATTTAGATGGCAACGAAAAACAATTTGAAGTAGTAGCTCGTTTCGATAGTGAAGTAGAAATTGACTACTACCGTCACGGTGGTATTCTGCAAATGGTTCTTCGTGAGAAAATCGAAGAGTCAAAAGTGTCAAACTAAATAATTGAAATGAAAAATAAGGAAGCTAACAATAGTTAGCTTCCTTATTTTATGGAAAGGGATGAAACCATATGGTTTCATCCCTTTCTTTTTACTACGAAAAGTGGAGGGAACGTCATGAAAGAATATAAAAGAATATTGTGGCCGTTACGAAAAGAGAAAATATTAGTAATGGCAGCTGTATGTAGTGGGATAATTGCTGCCATTTTAAATTTATCACGCCCAATTTTCATGGGATTAATTGTAGACAATCTTATTCAAAGGGAGCTAAAAGGTGCGTATTTATATATAGCTTTGTTTGCGGGTATTCGCTTTTTAATGTGGACGAACAATCTTTTATTTGATTATATAAGTTCAAAAGCGAGTCAACGTATATTACAAACGAAACGTATAGAATTATTGCGTCACTATTTCTCATTACCGTTTGAAGAGAGTGAGAAGATCAAGCAAGGGGAGTTAGAAACTTGGGTCGTATCTGATATTCCGAACTGGATCAGATTATATGGCTTTATATTAATAGAGTATATACACGCTATTGCCCAATTTATTGGAGCTTTCATAGCACTACAACATATAGATATACAGTTTATATTGTGGGTAACTCCGTTTTTATTTTTAAGTACAATTGTTCCAATACTGATGGGAAAAAAGGTAAGAGATATTGCAAGCGTTGCTCAAAAAAATCAATCGAGTGTTGTAGAGATGGTGTCACAGTTTGTAAAGGGTATACAAGATTTACGTAGTTTACAAAAAGAAAAATGGGCTATTCGCTTATTTAAAGGAGTAACGGCACAATCTTATAAATCGGAAGTAAAGAAGACGATGATGCAACACTGCATTGGAGTAGTTGGAACAGTGATTGAAACAGGGGCATATATCGTTGTTCTCATTATAGGCGCGCAAAAAATAATGAAGGGAGAAATGGAAGTTGGCTCAATTGTTGCCGTGTTAGCCACAATTGAAATGCTCTTTTTTCCAGTCCGTTACGTTGGCGATTTATTAATGATGACACAAGTTGCAGTCGCTTCGGCAAATAGAATTTTTTCCTTTTTAGATAAACGAGTGGCAGATAGTAAGGTAGAAAGAGCGATGGGGATGACAGTAACAAATGTTTCATTTCAGGAGAATGATGAAGAGAAATGCAGAATTCATAATATTGATTTGCAAATTAATCCAGGTGAACTCGTTATTATTGTAGGAGAAAGTGGCGCAGGAAAAACAACGCTTTTAAAATTAATGACAGGGTTGTATAAACCATCTAATGGTAACATTGTTTATTATGGTGATGAGGCTCGTATGACTACAGTGTGGCAAGAACCTCGTTTCTTTCGGACGACAGTAAAAGAGAATATGTATTTCGAGGAAGAGGGTTTAGAAAATCAGTTAGAAAAAAATATTGAGCTTGTAAATGTGAAGCCGATAATTAGAGGTTTATCGGAAGGGCTTCAAACTGTACTACATAAAAGCGGTGAAGAGTTTTCGGGGGGGGGGAAAGAAAACGTCTTGCATTATTACGTGCCATTGTTTCAAATCCGAATCTTATTATTTTAGATGAACCAACTGCGGGATTAGATCCGAGCAACCAAGAAACTATTTGGAATATGATAGAAGGATTAGGAAGAGAGGTCACGAGAATTGTGGCAACACATGATGTAGAGAAAGCGATACTAGCAGATCGTGTTGTCATAATGAAAGAAGGACGTATTGTTGCATGTGGAAGTCCTAAAAAATTAATAAATAGTCATTCGTTTTGCAAGTGATGTGAATAAAGATAAGAGTACTGCTCTTATCTTTATTCAGCATCATTTATTTGATACTCGATAGATTCTGAATGATTCAGATCAACGTTAAAGGTAGCGGTCGTAAGGAAAGTGGCAATTCCAAGAATTAAGAAAAGGACGAATGAGACTAGAGAGACGTAGAGACAAATACGCCCTACTTTCTTTTTTTTAAGGTCTTTACTAAAGAGTGAAATGATCCATGTAATAATACCGACTGGGTATAAAAGAAAACTAAGAATATATAATGTTGTTTTTTCGAATGAATTCATAAAAAATCCCCCTTTTGTTGTAGGTTTATAACTACGAGAGTAAAAAGGTGAATGGGTCCATAAGAAGATAAGCAACACTTCATTTATTTTTCTAATTATATGATAAAAAGGAAAAAATTTCACTTTAAATAAGAATATTCTAATTATTTCGACTGTGAATATTTCCAAGCTCGTCCGTATAAGCTAAAATAAGGTATATAGTATTTGGGTAATTAGGTTAATAAGAAGATAAATACGTTAGGGTGATATAAAATGTGGCGGAAGCTTACGATTATTGTAGTGTTACTTTGTTTAGCGGGATATGCAGCTTATGAACAATTTGGTAAAAAAGATCAGGCGGTACAAGGGGAGCAAGAAAAAAGTGAAGCTGCTATGAAAGAGATGATTGCAAGTAATGGTATCGAAATAGGGAAGAGTGCGCCAAACTTTGAATTAACGAAGTTAGATGGAACGAATGTAAAGTTATCGGATTTAAAAGGAAAGAAAGTGATTTTAAACTTTTGGGCAACGTGGTGTGGACCATGTCAGCAAGAAATGCCGGATATGGAAGCTTTCTATAAAGAACATAAAGAGAACGTAGAAATTTTAGCAATAAATTATACGCCTTCAGAAAAAGGTGGGGGAGTAGAAAAGGTAAGCAATTTTGTTAAAGAAAAAGGAATTACTTTTCCTATTTTATTGGACAAGAACATTGATGTGACAACAGCGTATAAAGTAATTACGATTCCAACTTCGTATTTTATAGATACAAAAGGTGTCATTCAAGATAAGTTTATTGGGCCGATGACGCAAAAAGAGATGGAGAAAAGAGTTGCTAAATTAAAATAATGGTGAAAAGGTAGAGGTGGAGAGTTCCCATTTCTGCCTTTTCTTTTTCAAGTAGTAATAACTTCATGATATGATGTAAGAAATATAAACGTTTAGAGATAAAGGAGTGTATGGAGTGGGGAATGTATCCTTACCGTTAGATTATGTTGTAATTGATTTTGAAACAACAGGATTTAACCCTTATAATGATAAAATTATTCAAGTTGCAGCAGTGAAATATCGTAATCATGAATTAGTAGATCAATTTGTTTCATACGTGAATCCAGAGCGGCCAATTCCGGACCGAATAACGAGTTTAACAGGTATTACTAATTATCGCGTTTCAGATGCACCGACGATTGAAGAAGTGTTACCTTTATTTTTAGCATTTTTACATACAAATGTTATTGTGGCCCATAATGCTTCTTTTGATATGCGCTTTTTGAAAAGTAATGTAAATATGCTAGGGCTACCTGAACCTAAAAATAAAGTAATTGATACTGTATTTTTAGCGAAGAAATACATGAAGCATGCGCCTAATCATAAACTTGAAACGTTAAAGCGAATGCTTGGCATTCGTTTAAGTTCTCATAATGCATTTGACGATTGTATTACGTGTGCCGCTGTTTATCAAAAGTGTGCAGCTATTGAAGAAGAAGGGAACCGAAAAGTAAATAAGGCTGTGCTTGATGAAACTGCGGTATACGAAGCGGTGAAAGAAATGCTTGTATGTAATAAACGTAATGTAGAATGGCTACGTTGTATGAATGTAGGAAGTTATTTAGATATAAAAGCTTTTTATCCAGTTATGAGAGTAAAGGTAAAAGGGCGAAAGAAATATGTATTAACAGAAATATTAGAAGATGATGTGAAAGAAATATGTACAAGCTTAAAATGTGAACCAGCGTTAAAAAGTGAAGTTGGTAATACGAGAATTATGCTTAATAGCTTAGAGGATGTTATGAAATTAGAAAGTTATATTTTAGAACAGTATGATTTTGTGTTACAGGCGCTTCATGATTATAAAGAAAATGAAATGAATGCAGATGAAAAGTTGAAAGAGTATTTAAATATTATGGTATGAAAAACTCCGTGTGCAATATATTGTACACGGAGTTTTTTTAGGAGTACTAAAACATAAAATTTTCTTACAAATCTGATTAAAGAGTTTTTCGTTTGCTCATACTATGTAATAAGAAAGCGAAGGAGAGAGGGTGAACAACATGAGAAGAAGTCGCCGTAAATCGTTTGAAGAACTTGTAAATGAAAATAAACAACAATTATTAAGCGATCGTGATGCAATTGATCGCATTGAAGAGCGCATCGAAAAACGTTATGAAATGAAACTTTTTAAGCAAGCTGAATAATTCTTAACACTAGTACGATACTAGTGTTAAGGAGGCGATAGTAATGGGTAATCCGAAAAAAAATTCAAAAGACTTTGCACCAAATCATATTGGAACACAATCGAAAAAAGCTGGTGGAAATAAAGGAAAGCAAATGCAAGATCAAACAGGTAAACAACCGATTGTTGATAACGGTTAAAAAGGAGAATGTTATCATTCTTCTTTTTTGTGAGGAAATGAAAGATGAGTTTTTAGCAGTAATATGAAAAAAAGGGCTGACTTTTGTCAGCCCTTTTTCGTAATCGTGAAATTTTCAACGAGTAAACGCCAATTTTGCGGGAATGGTAAACCGATTTTCCAGTAACTAATACCACCTATACCTTGTTCTTTCATTAAATTGAATTTACTTTGAACAGACCGTGAATCTTCAAACCAAACTTCGTGTTGCACGCCGTTTTCATCAAAATAATTAAAATGAGGAGCTTGGGCTGTGAAATCATAACGAATAGGAACATTATATTTACGAGCTAGTGCAACAGCTGCGACGGAGCTAATTGCTTTTGCAGGTGGATTTCCTTGTTTAAATGGAAGTTTCCAATCAAACCCGTATAAATTTTGCCCCATCATAATTTTTTGTGGAGGCATTTGAGATTTTGCATATTGAAGTACTTCTTTCACTGGACCGATAGGAGAAATCGCCATCGGTGGCCCGCCCTGCCATCCCCAGTCATATGTCATAATGACGACGAAATCAACAATTTGCCCTTGCGCTTTATAATCATGAGCTTCGAAAAATTTGCCCTTTTGATTGGAACTTGTTTTCGGTACGAGAGTTGTGCTCAATGTGTACCCACTAGGTAAGCGTGTTTTTACATTTCGTAAAAAGCGATTATACGCCTCGCGGTCTTCAGGTGCTACACTTTCGAAATCGAAATGAATGTCTCGCATGCCATATTTTTCAGCTGTTTGCAAAATGTTAGTAATAAATTTGTTTTGAATCGTTGCGTCGCGTAAAATAACTGATGTTAGATCGGCACTGAAATTACCATTTTCAATATTTGTAATAACGAGCATAGGGATTGTTTTACCTTGCGTTGCAATATTAGCAATTTTAGCTGTTTCAGTAGGTTCTTTTAATGTGCCATCTCTTTTTGCCTCAAAACTAAAATAGGCTAAGTATGTTAAAAATGGATTGATGGCGCGTGTCGCATTAACTAAACTCTCTTTAATCGGTATAGTTGAAGGTTGTAAATAAGCGATGGATTCTACAGCTCGTTTTGTGCCTTTTGGTACATATAATTGTTGTCCGACATGGAGAATAGATTTTAAAGATAAATTATTAACTTTAGCTAAACTAGCGAGGGGGACATTATATGTTTGAGAAATTCGATATAGGCTGTCACCAGGCTGTACATAATAATTATTTCCTTTCGTATTAACGATAAGTGCCTGACCAACAACGAGCGTTTCAGCTGGATTTAGTCCATTGTCTTTTACTATTTCGTCAGGTGTTGATCCATATTTTGATGCCAAGCTATATACGCTATCACCACTACGAACAGTTACAATTTGAATCATATGCTGGCTCCTTTCAGTAAAAGATTCACTGTTTTTATTTTATTTTTGATGTTACTGTATTATGATTAAATGTATGCAAGGTAGCAGAAGTGAAAGAAGGCGAATACATATGTTTGTAGCAGAACATGAAGTTGAAATCCGTTATGCGGAAACAGATCAAATGGGTGTTGTTTACCATTCAAACTACTTAGTGTGGCTTGAGTTAGGTCGCACGAAACTTATACAAGATTTAGGTTTTTCATATGTTGAAATGGAGAAAGAAGGAATTATTTCTCCTGTGTTAGATTTACAAATTTCATATCGTAAAGCGATGCGTTATGGAGAAAAGGCAATCGTAAAAACATGGGTCGATACTGTGAGCCCGCTTCGCGTTGTATATGGATATGAAATATATAATGGTGATGGTGATCTTTGTATTACTGCAAGTACGACGAATATTTGTGCGAAAAAAGAAGGGTTCCGCCCTGTATCATTTAAAAAGTTATATCCTGAGTGGTATGCGAAATATGAGGAAATTAAGAAAAAATAAAAAAGCGTGGCAGAAGCCGCGCTTTTTTATTTTTCATAATTAAATTGTGGGAAGTCGTCACCTTCATGAAGTGTAACAGATAAATTATGTCCATCGAAGAACCATTCATCATCGCCTTCAATAAAGAAGTTAATACCTTCTTCTTGAATTTGAACAGCAGGGTGTGCAGGATCATCTTTACGAATACCTAAAGAAAGTCCTTTTTGCACAGTACTGCAACCACCGTATTGTACGAAAAAGCGTAGTGTTTCATTTGATTGTAAGTTTAATTCATTTTTATACCATTGTGCTGCTTCTTTTGTTACGGAAAGATTCATGTATAGTTCCTCCAAGTTATGTTGCTTTTTCTTTAGTATAAAAAATAACGCAAAAAGACGCTATTAATATGCTTCACGTTTTCTTTTTGCGTTATGTGGGTTACGATCTTATTTTTGCTTTTTTGAAAAGTTTGCTTTTGGTTCAGTTTTATTTATAATTCGTCCGATATTTGCACGGTGTTTATAAATAACCATACCTGCTAATAAACACATCGCAATAATGAAGATTTTATCCCCGCTAACAATGGATGCAATAACAGCAACAACTGCTGTTACCATAGAAGAAAGTGATACGTATCTTGTTGTAAATAAAAGGGTGAAAAATACAACAGCCAATATTGCAAAAACAACTGGTGAATAGCATAATAGCACCCCAGCAGAAGTTGCAACTGCTTTACCACCACGGAATTTCGCGAAGATCGGGTAGACATGTCCAAGAACAGCCGCTAACCCGAACCATAGTGGGTGAATATCTAATCCGAAAATCATTGGTAGACTTGTTGCTAATGTCCCTTTTAAAATGTCAGCAATTGTAACGGTAAAACCTGCTTTTTTCCCTAATGTACGGAATGTGTTTGTTCCGCCTAGATTACCGCTCCCGTGCTCACGAATATCGATTCCGTAGCCAATTTTTCCAACAACTAGTGCAAATGGAATCGAGCCAAGCAAGTAGGCAACGATAAATAAAAGATATGTAGTAACCATAAGTTCAGTCTCCTTTATTCAAATGTGTTGATAAAGGGTAAAAAGAGTTTTTCCCGTATATTGTACCATACATTTGTAAAGAGCACATTTCTTTTTTGTAAATGAAAAATTCATTATTTCGTGAAAAAAATTTCACAGTAATGTTACATTTCTCACAGAAACAGCAAGACTATATGTAGTAACATTTTAATCAAAAGACAACAACATATTGGTGGAGGGTTATAAATGTTACAAAATAATACACGTGGAGAAGAATTAATGAAAGTGTTCGAGACGATAGTCCACGGCAATGAACAAGATTTAATGCAAGAAAATGCAAATGTAGACGGCCGCTCTCCAATGGGTGTAATGGGAACGTTCGCATCTGAGAGTGCAAAATATTATGCTGTTGAGAATTTATTGTCAGATCAAGTGAAAAAAGCGATAAATGAAAATATATTATATCCACATGATTTAGATTTTTATGCGACAGGAACGACGACTTGTTCGCAAATTCCGTTAGCGCAAATGCTTGCTAACGGTTTTCATACTGGACATGGACATATGAGACAACCACAAGACATTAAAAGTGCATTGGCTCTTTCGTCTATTATTTTTCAAGCGAATCAAAATATGCAGCATGGCGGTCAATCGTTTGCACTCTTTGATATTGATTTAGCACCTTATGTACGAAAAACAATTGAGAGACATAAAAAACGATTACAATCATATCCGCTTACGAAAGAACAAATAGAAGAATTTGCATGGAAAGAAACGGAAAATGATACGTATCAAGCGTGTGAGGCTTTCGTTCATAATTCGAATAGTATGCATAGTAGGGGCGGAGGACAAGTACCGTTTATTTCTATTAATTACGGAACAGATACATCAAAAGAAGGAAGAATGTTAATTAAACAACTATTAAAAGCAACACAAGCTGGACTTGGTAAAGGAGAGACACCAATTTTTCCGATTCAAATTTTCAAGATGAAAAAAGGTGTGAATTTTGAAGAAAGTGATCCGAATTACGATTTATTTGAATTAGCATTAGAGACAACTGCAGAGCGATTATTCCCTAACTTTTCATTTTTAGATGCTCCGTTTAATACAGTGCATTATGATGGAAGACCAGAAAGTGAAGTATGTTACATGGGATGTCGTACCCGTGTTATGTCTAATATACATGGAGAAGAAACAGCGATTGGTAGAGGGAATTTATCATTTACGTCTATCAATTTAGTGAAATTAGCGTTAATTAGTGGTTCAAAAGAAGCATTTTTTGAAGCGCTAAACTACTATTTAGATTTAGGAATTAAGCAGTTATTAGAAAGATTTGCGTATCAATGTAAGAAGCGAGCAAGAGATTTTCAGTTTTTATATTCACAAGGTGTATGGCGTGGTGGAGAAGCATTGCAGCCTGAAGACTCCGTAGCTTCGATTTTAAAACAAGGGACGTTAAGTGTTGGTTTTATCGGTCTTGCGGAATGTTTAGTAGCTTTAACAGGAAAGCATCATGGGGAAGATGAAGAATCATGGAAACTTGGGTACGAAATTATTTCCTTTATGAGAGATAGAATGGATAAAGCGACAGAAGAACATCAACTAAATTTCTCGATAATTGCAACTCCAGCAGAAGGATTATCAGGAAAGTTTGTGAAAAAAGATAGAGAAGAATTTGGCGTGATTAGCGGTATAACGAACCATAATTACTATACGAATTCATTCCATATTCCAGTTTATTATAACATTCAAGCGATAAATAAAATCCGTTTAGAAGGCCCGTTCCATGCTCTCTGTAATGGAGGACACATTACGTATATTGAACTGGACGGAGCAGCGATGCATAACAAAAAGGCATTAAAACAAATTATACAAGCCATGGCAGAACATGGCGTTGGATACGGTTCAATTAATCATCCTGTTGACCGTTGTAAGTGCTGTAGTTATCACGGGGTTATTGGAAATGAATGTCCAAGTTGCGGGAATGAAGATGAGGCTAATATAGAAAGAATTCGCCGTATAACAGGCTATCTTGTAGGAGATATGTCGAAGTGGAATAGTGCGAAACGTAGTGAAGAGATAGATCGGGTGAAACATAAATGAAAGTGATGAATATTATTCATGATAGTGTAGTAGATGGAGAAGGATTGCGGACAGTCGTGTTTTTTGCGGGCTGTCCGCATCGTTGTGTCGGTTGCCATAATCCGAAATCGTGGAATATTTGCAACGGAACGGAAATGACAGTAGAAGAAATTGTGAAAGAGATTGCAAGTAATCCATTAACTGATGTAACATTTTCAGGTGGAGATCCATTTTTTCAAGCTGCTGAAGTGAAAAAGGTAGCAAAAATCGTGAAAGATTTGAAAAAAAACCTATGGATGTATACAGGTTATACGTTAGAAGAGATACAGAGTTCCCAAAATAATGATATGATAGAGTTGTTACATTATGGGGATGTTTTAGTCGATGGAAGGTTTGAAATTGAGAAAAAAGATTTAACACTTCCATTTCGCGGAAGCTCCAATCAACGTATTATTCGATTGAAAGAGTAAAAAGGCGGGATAGATTATATGAATAAAACAGTATTGCTTGTTGAAGACGAAAGAAGATTACGTGAAATTGTTAGTGATTATTTTCGTAATGAAGGCTTTGAAGTAATCGAAGCAGAAGATGGAAAGAAAGCGTTAGAGTTATTTGCAGAGCATGAAATTGATTTAATTATGTTAGATATTATGTTACCGGAAATAGATGGATGGTCTGTTTGTAGACGAATTAGAAAAGAATCAGCAGTACCAATTATTATGTTGACAGCACGTTCGGATGAGGATGATACATTGCTAGGTTTCGAATTAGGTGCAGACGAGTATGTAACGAAACCATTTAGTCCGAAAGTGTTAGTAGCTCGTGCAAAGACGTTATTGAAACGTGCGGATGGCGCGGTAGGAGTAGCGGAAGAAAATGCTATGTCTTTAGCTGGAATTGAAGTGAATCGTCTATCTAGAACTGTTTTAGTAGATGGAGAAGAAATTATATTGACACATAAAGAATTTGAACTTCTCGTTTATTTAATGGAGAACAAAGGAATCGTATTATCACGTCAACATTTATTAGACCAGTTATGGGGATATGACTATTACGGTGATGACCGAACGGTTGATACCCATATTAAAAAACTTCGAAATAAGTTAGGAGATAAAGCGAAGCATATCGGTACTGTTATTCGAGTTGGTTATAAATTTGAAGAATAATCTAGAACAATTTGTGTAATTTAGCCTAGGAAAATGGCAATTTTATACTCTCTTTTGAAGGTAGAATGTACAAAAAATACTTTTCTTGTCTACAATGTTAGATAGGAGTATTTTTTTAATTGGATTTCACGATGAGTTCACAAGAAGGACACAAAACGTGACTATACTGAAAATACGAATTCACCAGAGAGGGGAAATAAAACATGGGATATTACGACGGACCAAATTTAAATGAAGAGCATAGTGAAACGAGAGAAGTGAGAAAATCAGGTAGTAAAAAAGGCTATTTCTTCACAGGTTTAGTGGGAGCTGTAGTCGGAGCGGTTTCGATTAGTTTTGCAGCACCATATATGCCATGGGCTCAAAATAATGGAGCACCAGTATCATCATTTAGTTCGGATTCAAAAGTAGAAGGTACTGTAGTTCCTGTTGTAAATAAAGCGAAAAATGAAACTGATTTACCTGGTATGATTGAAGGAGCGAAAGATGTTGTTGTAGGCGTTATTAATATGCAACAAAGCGTTGATCCATTTGCAATGCAACCGACAGGTCAAGAACAACAAGCTGGTTCAGGATCAGGTGTTATTTATAAAAAAGCAGGAAATAAAGCATATATTGTAACAAACAACCACGTAGTAGATGGAGCGAATAAACTTGCTGTAAAGCTAAGTGATGGTAAAAAGGTAGATGCAAAGTTAGTAGGGAAAGATCCTTGGTTAGACTTAGCTGTTGTTGAAATTGATGGGGCTAATGTAAATAAAGTTGCAACTTTAGGTGACTCAAGTAAACTTCGTGCGGGTGAAAAAGCGATTGCAATCGGTAACCCACTTGGATTTGACGGAAGTGTAACGGAAGGTATAATCAGTAGTAAAGAACGCGAAATCCCAGTTGATATTGATGGGGATAAACGCCCAGATTGGCAAGCACAAGTTATTCAAACAGATGCAGCGATTAATCCTGGTAACAGTGGTGGTGCATTATTTAACCAAAACGGTGAAATAATTGGGATTAATTCAAGTAAAATTGCACAACAAGAAGTTGAAGGAATTGGATTTGCTATTCCAATTAATATCGCAAAGCCAGTTATTGAATCACTTGAAAAAGACGGAGTAGTAAAACGTCCAGCTCTTGGAGTAGGTGTCGTTTCGTTAGAAGATGTGCAAGCTTATGCAGTCAATCAATTGAAAGTACCGAAAGAAGTAACTAATGGTGTTGTATTAGGTAAAATTTACCCAATATCACCGGCAGAAAAAGCTGGTTTAGAGCAATATGATATTGTCGTAGCATTAGATGATCAAAAAGTAGAAAATTCACTTCAATTCCGTAAATATTTATATGAAAAGAAAAAAGTAGGCGAGAAAGTAGAAGTCACATTCTACCGTAACGGTCAAAAAATGACGAAAACAGCTACTTTAGCAGATAATTCAGCTACAAAGAATCAATAATCGAAATAAAAGAAAGTCTCTTTCATATTGAAAGAGACTTTCTTTATCGGCTATACTAAAGGAATAGGAGGGATTAATTATGACAATTGAAAACCCAACTCGTACGGAAATTGGTGAAGTGTTAAAGAAAAGCAAAACAATTGCGGTTGTTGGATTATCAGATAAGCCAGAACGTACATCGTATATGGTTTCAAAAGCAATGCAAGATGCTGGATACCGCATTATTCCAGTTAATCCAACAGTAAATGAGGTGCTTGGAGAAAAGGCAGTTTCTTCACTAAAGGATATTAAGGAACACGTTGACATTGTAAATGTATTTCGTCGCTCAGAGTTTTTAATGGATGTTGCAAAAGAATTTGTCGAGATTGATGCAGATGTTTTTTGGGCACAATTAGGAGTACAAGATGAAGATACATATAAACTTTTAAAAGAAAAAGACTATACTGTAATAATGGATCGTTGTATTAAAGTAGAACATGCGATGACAAAATAGTATAGACTTAAAGTTAGAAAGATTGATTCAGCCCTCATTATAGATAAGTAGGGCCGATGAACGAGGTGTTCATCATGAGATTTTTTAAAGGCTGTTTTTGGGGATTGTTATTTGTAATCCCATTTTGGATTTTGATCATTTGGATCATAATAAAGGTTTGGAATGTGTAATCTTGGAATACATATCCATTTCTCGTTGACAAACGATTATTTTTCTGAAATAGTAGCCTAGAGGAATCCTTGTGAGAAAACAAGGATTTTTCTATTGAAAATGGTATATAAAAGAGATAAGATAACTTGCCAAAACTATAGTCGAGGCGTTATTCTATAATAGAAACATATGTTCTGATTTTGGATTAGGAAAGGGGCAAGGAGTTTGGCGAAGCATCAGTTCCAATATAATGAAGATGCGATTCAAGTGTTAGAAGGACTTGAAGCCGTTCGAAAACGCCCGGGTATGTATATCGGGAGTACGGATAGCCGTGGATTGCATCATTTAGTATATGAAATAGTAGATAACTCCGTTGACGAGGCGTTAGCGGGATTTGGCGACGAAATTTCTGTCGTAATACATAAAGATAATAGTATTAGCGTTATAGATAAAGGGCGAGGAATGCCTACGGGAATGCATAAACTTGGGAAACCTACACCTGAAGTTATTTTAACTGTACTTCATGCAGGTGGTAAGTTTGGTCAAGGTGGCTATAAAACGAGTGGTGGTTTACACGGTGTTGGGGCATCAGTTGTAAACGCCTTGTCAGAATGGTTAGTAGTAACAATTAAACGTGATGGTAACATTTATGAACAACGCTTTGAAAATGGTGGCGTTCCTGCAACAACGTTAGAGAAAATCGGGAAAACAAAAGAGTCTGGTACAACAATGCATTTCAAACCAGATACAACGATTTTTAGTACGACAAATTACAATTATGAAACATTATGTGAGAGATTACGTGAATCTGCATTCTTATTAAAAGGAATGAAAATCTCAATAAAAGACGAACGTAATGATTTAGAAGATATATTTCATTATGAAACAGGAATTGAAGCTTTCGTTTCATATTTAAACGAAGAAAAAGATTCAATTCACCCGGTTGTATATTTCACTGGTGAACAAAACGGGATTGAAGCAGAACTAGCATTCCAGTTTAATGATGGTTACTCAGAAAATATTCTTTCGTTTGTAAATAACGTACGTACAAAAGATGGTGGAACACACGAAGCTGGATTTAAAACAGCAATGACGCGTGTGTTCAATGAGTATGCTCGTAAAGTTTCATTATTAAAAGAAAAAGATAAAAATTTAGAAGGTACAGATATTCGTGAAGGTGTAGCGGCTATCGTTTCTGTACGTGTACCAGAAGAAGTACTGCAGTTTGAAGGACAAACGAAAGGGAAACTTGGTACAAGTGAAGCTCGTTCTTCTATTGATGCCATTGTATCAGAGCATCTAGCTTACTTTTTAGAGGAAAACCCGGATGTAGCTACACTTCTTGTGAGAAAGGCAGTTAAAGCAGCGCAAGCACGTGAGGCTGCTCGTAAAGCGAGAGAAGAAGCACGTAGTGGTAAGAAAAAGAAAAAATCAGAAGGTACTTTAAGCGGGAAGTTAACACCTGCACAATCACGTAACCCTCAGAAAAACGAATTGTATTTAGTAGAGGGTGACTCGGCTGGCGGTTCAGCAAAGCAAGGGCGAGATCGTCGTTTTCAGGCGGTACTACCATTGCGTGGTAAAGTAATTAATACGGAGAAAGCAAAGCTTGCTGATATTTTTAAGAATGAAGAGATTAATACAATTATTTATGCAATTGGCGGCGGTGTAGGAAATGAATTCGCTGTTGAAGATATTAACTACGATAAAGTTGTTATTATGACCGATGCAGATACGGATGGAGCTCATATTCAAGTATTGTTATTAACGTTCTTCTACAGATATATGAAGCCACTTATCGAAGCCGGTAAAGTGTTTATCGCACTTCCTCCTTTATACAAGGTAAGTAAAGGGAAAGGTAAGAGTGAGGTAATTGAATACGCTTGGTCAGATGAGGAATTAGACGGTGTAACGAAAAAAGTTGGCAAAGGCTATATGTTACAACGTTATAAAGGACTTGGTGAAATGAATGCGGATCAATTATGGGAAACAACAATGAATCCTGAAACGCGTACATTAATTCGCGTGAAAATTGATGATGCAGCAAGAGCAGAGCGTCGCGTTACAACATTAATGGGCGATAAAGTAGAACCGCGCCGTAAATGGATTGAACGTAATGTACAGTTTGGTATGCAAGAAGAAGGAAATATTTTAGAAAATGAAATGATTATGGAGACGGAGGTGGAATAACATGCAAGCAGAGAAGTTTCATGACCTCCCGCTTGAAGACGTGTTAGGTGACCGCTTTGCACGTTATAGTAAATATATTATTCAAGATCGTGCACTTCCAGATGCACGTGATGGCTTAAAGCCAGTACAAAGACGTATTTTATATTCTATGTATGTAGAAGGTAATGTACATGATAAAGCGTTTCGTAAATCAGCTAAAACAGTAGGTAATGTTATTGGTAATTATCATCCACATGGAGATTCCTCTGTATATGAAGCAATGGTTCGCTTAAGCCAAACTTGGAAAGTACGTAATGTTTTAGTTGAAATGCATGGTAATAACGGTAGTGTTGATGGGGACCCAGCGGCAGCGATGCGTTATACGGAAGCTCGTTTATCACCAATCGCATCTGAATTATTACGTGATCTTGATAAAGAAACAGTTGAATTCGTGTCAAACTTTGATGATACGAGTGAAGAACCGGTTGTATTACCAGCAGCGTTCCCGAATTTATTAGTAAACGGATCTACAGGAATTTCCGCTGGTTATGCAACAGAAATTCCTCCGCATCATCTTGGAGAAGTTATTGACGCTACAATGATGCGTATTGATAAGCCAAATAGTACTGTTGATGATTTATTAACAGTTATGAAAGGACCAGATTTCCCAACAGGCGGTATTATTCAAGGGATTGATGGTATTAAAAAGGCGTATGAAACAGGAAAAGGTAAAATTATTATTCGCGGAAAAGCAGAAATTGAAACAGTGCGCGGTGGGAAACAACAAATTGTAATCACTGAAATTCCTTACGAAGTGAATAAGGCAAACCTTGTAAAGAAAATGGATGAATTACGTCTAGATAAAAAGTTAGATGGCATTGCTGAAGTACGTGATGAGACGGATCGTACTGGTTTACGAATCGTTGTTGAATTAAAGAAAGAAGTAAACGCCGAAGGTATTTTAAATTATTTATATAAAAATACAGATTTACAAATTCCATATAACTTTAATATGGTAGCGATCAATAATCGCCGTCCAACACTTATGACATTACCGAAAATTTTGGATGCTTATATTGGACATCAAAAAGAGGTTATTACGAGACGTTCACAATATGAATTAAGAAAAGCAGAAAATCGTCAACATATTGTAGAAGGTTTAAAGAAGGCATTATCGATTTTAGACCAAGTAATCGAGACAATTCGAGCTTCAAAAGATAAACGTAATGCGAAAGATAATTTAAGTGCAAAATTTGGCTTTACAGAAGCACAAGCAGAAGCAATTGTATCCTTGCAATTATATCGCTTAACGAATACAGACATTACGGCGTTACAAGAAGAAGCAGATGAGCTTAATAAGAAAATTCTAGAGCTACAGTCAATTTTACAAAGTGAAAAAAGATTACTTCAAGTCATTAAAACTGATTTGAAGAGAGTTAAGAAAACATATAGTGATGATCGCCGTGCTATTATTGAAGAACAAATTGAAGAAATTAAAATAGACGTAGAAGTGATGATTCCACAAGAAGATGTCATCGTTACTGTAACGAAAGAAGGATATGTGAAACGTACTGGATGGCGCTCACATAATGCATCAAACGGCAAAGACTTCGGTATGAAAGAGGGTGACATCTTACTTGAACGATTCGATACGAATACGACTGAAACAGTTCTTTTATTCACAAGTAAAGGGAACTATATATATCTTCCAGTATACGAAATGCCAGATATTCGTTGGAAAGATTTAGGTCAGCACGTTGCAAATATCGTTTCACTCGACCGAGATGAAACGATCATTTGGGTAACGGTTGTACCGAACTTTGAGGAAGAAAAACGATTTATCGTATTTGTAACACGAAATGGTATGATAAAGAAAACAGAATTAAATCAATATAAAGTTCAGCGTTATTCAAGGGCATTCGTTGCTGTAAACTTGAAAAAAGGTGATGAAGTTGTCGATATATTTGCGACAGATGGAACGAGTGATATCGTTCTTGCTACACATGGTGCATATGCACTTATTTTCCATGAAGATGAAGTAAGTCCAGTCGGTGTAAGAGCTGCTGGTGTGAAAGCAATTAATTTAAAAGAAGATGACTATGTCGCTTCTGGTAAACCGTTAAATGGTGACAAAGATCAACTTATTCTCGTAACGCAGCGCGGTGCTGTAAAACGTCTAAAAGCATCAGAAATTGAGAAATCAACGAGGGCGAAACGAGGTCTTGTTATTTTCAAAGAGTTAAAACGTAATCCATACCGCATTGTCGGTATTGAAATTGTTCGGGACGATGAATTAGTTTATATGAAGACAGAAAAAAATATTGTAGAAGAGATTGATCCGAAAGCGTATCGAAATAAAGACCGGTATAGTAATGGTAGCCTAGTGCTAGATGTTAATGATACTGGTGAAGTAGTAGAAACGTGGACGAAAAAACGACCGGAGTAAAGTGAAACTATAATCAGTGGGGATTTTGTTCATCCCCACTGATTATTAGTTGAACCAATCGGACTTTAACGGGCAGTTGGTCTCCCATCTAACTCCTTCGCGGTCGGGAGCCTTACTGCCCGTTAAAGCGGGTTAAAAAAAGCATCTTGCTATGAATAGTAGCAAGATGCTTTTTTCTAGGCAATTTATTATGTAAATAATAATAATCTTGTTATAATAACTGAATGAAATCGTTCTCATAAAGTGAAACTTTAATCAATGGGGATTTTCTTTATCCCCACTGATTATTAGTTGAACCAATCGGGCTTTAACGAGCAGTTGACTCCTCACCTAATTTCTTAGCTTTCGCTGGATTTTGAGTTAGGAATCTTACTGCCCGTTAAAGCGGGACAAATGGAGGGGCAACATGAAAAAAATAGGTGTAGGGATTGTAGGATTTGGTTTTTCTAGTACGACATTTCATATCCCACTATTACAAACAATAGAAGAATATGATATTCGTGCTGTATTATCCTCAAAAGAAGAGGTAGTAAAAGAAACATTACCAAACGCTAATGTTGTTAGTACAATTGATGAATTGGTGAAGCGAGCTGATGTTGACTTAGTTGTTATTACATCACCTAATACAACTCATTTTCCATATGTAAAAGAAGCAATTTTAAACGGTAAGCATGTTGTTGTAGAAAAACCATTTGTTGTTTCAATTGAAGAAGGGGAAGAGCTTATTTCATTAGCAGAGCAGCATAATGTAATGTTAAGCGTATATCATAATCGTCGTTTTGATAATGATTTCTTAACAATTAAGAAATTGTTAGGAGAAAACAGAGTAGGGAATGTATACGCATATGAATCAAATTTTGATCGTTTCCGTCCACATGTGCGTGATCGATGGAGAGAAAAAAATCTACCAGGTTCCGGTATATTATACGATTTAGGATCGCATTTAATTGACCAAGCGTTATCAATATTTGGGAAACCAGATGCGATAAGTGCAGATGTAATAAAACAACGACCAGGTGCAGAGGTGGATGATTATTTCCACATAGTACTGCATTACGGAGCTAAACGTGTCATTTTACGTAGTAGCAGTTATGTGAAAAAAGCTGGACCGCATTTTATAGTGCATGGAGAGAAAGGTTCTATCGTGAAGTACGGTATGGATTCGCAGGAAGAGCAATTAAAAAATGGAATGAAGCCAGGTGATAATGGTTATGGAGTAGACGATGAAGAGAATTTTGCTACTTTAGAAACAGAAGAAAGCTTAGAGCGCATTCCAACAGAAGTCGGTTGTTATGATAATTATTATAAAGGTGTACGAGATAGTATATTAAATGGTGAGAAACTACCTGTAACAGCAAAAGAAGGCTTAGATGTTATTAAACTGATTCAATTAGCGATTGAAAGCAGTGAAAAGGGTAGAGTCATTTCTATAAAATAAAAAAGACACGAAATTCGTGTCTTTTTTATTAGGAATATGTGAATATGATTAATTATTTAGTTTAGTCGTTTATCATACATTAATTGGATTTGTATGCCATAAGGATCTTCAATAATACCATATGCTTCACTAAATATATTTTTTTCTAGGGGAGAGATTATTTTCACATGCTTATCGGAAATTAAATTATTATAAAACCTTTGTATTTCTTCTAAATTAGCGCTTTGAATGCAAAGTGACATGTTATTTCCAACGTTATAACGTTCATTAGGCTTCATTGTATCTTCTGCTATCATTAGCTTTGTATTCCCAATTTGTAAAACAGAGTGAGCAATATGATCTTTATTTTCACTTTTAATTTTAAAAGAACTATCTCTTTTCGCCAGTTCTTCATACGTAACAACCATTAACTTTTTGGCTTCTAAATGACGTGTATAAAAGTTAATCGCCTCCTTTGCTTGCCCATTCATTGAAAGAAAAATAGCTATTTCTAATGTCATAAATATATAACTCCTTTATTAGTTGATAATTATAATATAGATTAAAAGGGTTTCAATACATGACACCTTTTTGGGAGGGAAATATGAAAAAAACGGAACGAATAAATGATATGCTTATTTTCTTAAATAATAAAAGATATTTTAATTTAAAAGATTTAATGGTTAGATATGATATTTCTAAAAGTACCGCTTTGCGAGATATTCAATCATTGGAAGAAATAGGTGTACCCATATATTCTGAATTGGGTAGAAATGGAAGTTATAAAATTATAGAAAATAGTGTTTTATCACCAATTTATTTTAGTGTGGATGAAATGTATGCCTTATATTTTTCAATTCTTACGCTAAATGGATACAAGACAAAACCATTTAATGTAGAAAGTATTGCGCTTGAAAATAAATTTAAACATGTATTACCTGATAATGTGAGTAAAAATATTTCAATTATGGAACGAACGCTTTCCTTTGAAGTAACAAATCATAGTAATTTTAGTCCGTTCTTAAAAGAAATTTTACAGGGGATTTTTGCTGAGCGAGTTTATCATTTAACATATTTAAAAAAAGGTGAGGAGAAAGCATTGGTTGCCCAATTTATTCGAATAGAATCTAAATTTGGCCAGTGGTATGCTAAAATCTTTAATTTTGAGACGAATAATGTTCAAATAATTAGATGTGATAAAATTCTTTCTATTGTGGAAACGAGCAATATTAATCCAAAAAATCTTGAAGAATTATTAAGTTATCTTACTACTTTTCACAGAAAGCCTGATGCAATTAATTTTAGCGTCATTGTTAATCAAAAAGGAAAAGACATTTTTGATAAAGAGAATTACCCTTCCATGAGGATGCAAAAGGAAAATGAAAATTACATTATAACAGGCTATTTTAACAAGCAAGAATTTGATTTTATTTCAAATTATTTTCTGAATTTCGGTGAAACGATTATTTCAATTCAGCCTGTTATGCTAAAAGAGTTAATCTATAATAAGGTGTTATCTATAAAGAAGCATTTAACTTCTTTAAGATAAAGTTAGTTTTAGACATTTTTTGATATGAAAAAGCCCTTGCGATTTAAATATCCAAAGGGCTTTTTGGTAATTCTATTTGTTCTTTAGAAAAATTATTTTTCTGGGACGGAGAGTCCATAAAAGAACATCGTAACGATATCTTGTATATGTTTTTCACGATCTCCTTCAAGAAGTTGTGCTCCAAATTCATCACCTAATTTTGTAAACATTTGAATGTAAAGTAACATCATTTCTTTAGTAAGGTGAGGATTAATTTCGTTTTTGCGCTGCGCTCGTTCTAATATTTCTAAATACCAGGGCAGGATTTTTTCATTTTGATAACTATAAATAAACTTCCGGAGTTCTTCGTCCCTTTGCATCATTTGTAGTAACATATCAGGTTGAAATAACCCGCCAGTATTCATTTTTCTTACAATCATTTTTTGCATCATATCATGAAAAGGTAATTTTTCTTCTGCAAGCTCTTTATAATATTGAAATTCAGATATGATAAATTCTTGTATAAGCTCCCTAAATAACGCATCTTTACTTCCGAAATGATTATAAATTGTAACTTGAGAAACGTTCGCTTCTTTTGCGATATGTTCTATTTTCACTTCATTAAATCCACGTTCTGAAAATAATACGAATGCTGCTTCTTTAATGGCACGTTTTTTCTTTTCTTTTACTCTTTCAAATCCGTTCAATGCAATCACCTCACTTAAAATATACAAGAAAAAATAATGGAAAACAATAATTTTGAAATATGGACTAATAAATATTTCAAAAAGTTGTTGCGAATATGAAAGATGAGGAGTACAATGATTTTGAAATATCACATATTAAATATTTCAAAAAATGAGGTGGAATTATGATTTCAGTTCAGGATGTCACAAAACAGTTTTCGAATGGAAAAGGTTTGTTTCATATTACATTTGATGTAAAAGAGGGAGAAGTATTCGGTTATTTAGGACCGAATGGTGCCGGGAAATCAACGACGATTCGTAATTTAATGGGATTTATAAAACCGACAGCTGGTAAAGCGACAATTTTTGGATTAGATTGTTGGAATGAAGCAGCGAAAATTCAAAGGGAAGTTGGTTATCTACCGGGTGAAATTTCTTTTATTGAAGGAATGAACGGATTAGAGTTTTTAAAATTAATGCAAGGAATGCGTGGATTAAAGGATACGAAAAGACGAGATGAACTGATAGATCGTCTGCAATTTGATGTGAAAACACCGATTCGCAAAATGTCTAAAGGAATGAAGCAAAAAGTGGGGATAGTTGCTGCATTTATGCACGATCCAGAGGTGTTAATTTTAGATGAACCAACATCTGGACTTGATCCACTTATGCAGCAAGTATTTATAGAATTAATATTAGAGGAAAAGCAAAGAGGAAAAACAATCCTAATGTCATCACATATTTTCACTGAAATTGAGCGTACGTGTGATCGAGTAGCGATTATTAAAGATGGTCGACTCGTAACGGTTGAAAATATTCACGATTTACAAAGTATGAGACGACAGGTAATAGATGTAACCGTATCATCGCAAGAAGAGATTGAATCTCTTACAAAGTGTAATTTGCAATTTGAAGTGGTAAAAGGTAGAGAGGCATCTATCATTGTACAAGGAAACTATCAAACTGTTTTACAAACAATTTCAAACTATAATGTAACGGCACTTCAAACGAGAGCGATGGATTTAGAACATTTATTTATGCATTATTACGATAAGAAAGAAGGGGTAACGCATGAATAAGCAATTATTTTTAGCTAGTTTGAAAGAAACACAAAAAAATATTTTGAGTTATGCGTTTGGTGCGGCTTTATATTTGTGGTTATTAATTTGGATATTCCCGTCAATGGTATCAGCGAAAGGGCTAAATGAACTAATAGCTGCCATGCCTGATAGTGTGAAAAAAATCGTTGGTATGGAAAGTCCGATTCAAAACGTAATGGATTTTTTAGCTGGTGAATACTATAGTCTATTGTTTATTATCATTTTAACAATTTTTTGTGTAACAGTTGCAACACATTTAATTGCTCGTCATGTAGATAAAGGAGCAATGGCATACTTGTTAGCAACACCTGTATCTAGAGTGGAAATTGCTATTACACAAGCTGCTGTTCTCATATTGGGACTTCTGATTATTGTATCTGTTACGTATGTAGCTGGGTTAGTAGGTGCAGAATGGTTTTTACAAGATAATAACTTAAATAAAGAATTATTTTTGAAGATAAATGTAGTCGGAGGGCTCATATTTTTAGTCGTTAGTGCGTATTCATTTTTCTTTTCTTGTATATGTAATGACGAAAGAAAGGCACTAAGTTATTCAGCGAGTTTAACTATCTTATTTTTCGTATTGGATATGGTAGGTAAATTAAGTGATAAGTTAGAGTGGATGAGAAGTCTATCATTATTCACGCTGTTTCATCCGAAAGAAATTGCTGAAGGAACGTATAATATATGGCCGGTAAGTATAGGTTTAACTGCTGGAGCACTTTGTATTTTCATAGTAGCAATTGTAGTTTTTAAGAAGAGGGATTTACCGTTGTAAAGTAGAAAGTCCACTGAGAAAGTGGGCTTTTTTTATTTGTAAATTAAATCTAGTATGTTTATTACATAACACTTATAAAGGATATTTATCTTTTTATTTACAAAAATATTCAAAAAAATGAACCTTTTCCTAGGTTCCTACGTCTAATACATGTAAAGTTAAATTTGAAGTGAGGATGAAACAGGAGGAGCAATTGTGAAAGTAATCCCTTTATATAAAATGATTATAAAAGAAGAAACCGATGTTTCTTTAGCGAAAAAAGGCGATCATGAAGCCTTTATAACGCTTATACATACAGAAAAAGTGAAGATGTATCGAATAGCAAAGGCGATGTTACGTGATGAGACAAATATAGAGGACGCGATACAGACAACAATTTTAAAAGCTTATGAAAATATAAAAAAACTAAAAAAAGAAGAGTTTTTTCAAACTTGGTTAATTCGAATTTTAATGAATGAGTGTAACAATATTATTAGAGCGTATAAAAATGTAATTGTGACAGAAGAGAATGATTACAATATGAGTGCGTGTGATCAGTATGAAGATATAGATTTGTATAATGCGATTCAATCGTTACATGAAGAATTAAGAGCTGTTACGGTGCTTTATTACTATGAAGATATGAATCAAGATAGTATTGCGAAGCTGTTAGAAATACCGAAAGGAACAGTGAAATCAAGATTATCGCGTGCGAGGGAACAACTACAAAAACGATTAAAGATGGAATAGGGGGTGTAAAGGGTGGATAGTGAAAAATTATTTGATGAGAAATTAAAAAAGAGAATAAAAAATGAAAATGTTATAGTACCTCCAGAGTTAAATGAGAAGATTAATGGTACACTACATAATCTTCAGGTAAAAAAGAAGAGTTACAAAATCCATATGATGATAATTAGTGCAGCGGTTTGTATACTTTCAGTGGTATCTATGTCTGAGTTTTCTATACAAAGTTTTGCGCAAAACGGTGGAGTATTTGAATATGTAAAGAAAAAAGCGTTTTCTGATTATGAAAATGAAGAAGAAATAAAATCAAATGTACATTATCCAGATAAAGAAAAGATTCATCAAAAGATGCTAGATTCTATTGATTATTTTAAAAATAGTTCAGGACAATTTGAGGAATATTCTAGCTCATCAAGAATTGCTACAACATATAAGTATGCAATTGATACGGAAAAACAAAGAGGTATCTCTTCGAAAGAAGATAAACTAGCGAAAAAACGAACAATTATATATAACGAGGGCAAGAAAAAAGAGTTTGATGATGAGAAGTATACCTATAAAGAGACAAAATGGAACCCGAAAGAAAGAAACAATGAATTATTAAAGTTAAATCCTACGGAAAGGTTATTGAGAAAATCAGGTGAAAAAAAGCGATATGATGATGAATATGTAGGACTAGCGAAATATAGTATTCAATCAGAATTCGCAGATTTGTTAATTCGATATAAAGATTGGAATTATAAAGAAACGAAATATCTTGGATTAGATTGTTACAAAATTGAAGGAGTCATCAATATAGAGATGCCTGTTAGCACCTCTGAAGATTTAAGAGGGAAATTCGAAATGGTTGTGGAGAAAAATACAGGGATTATGTTGAAATTTCTTAGTTTTCAAGAAGGCTTGATTCAATATTCACTTACGACAGAATGGATACAAATAGATAAGGGATTGAAAGAAAGTATGTTTCAAAAGGATAGCGCTAAATATGAAAAACATATTGGATGAATAGAAACAGGAGGAGAGTAAATGGGGAATCATTCATCTTTAAGAGAAGAGAAAAATAAGCAAAAATATAAAAAGAAAACGATAATAAGTTTACTACTAGCGGTATTGCTATTTGGTGGAATTGGCTATGGAGCCTATGTATATATGAAAACTTCTAGTCTCGTACAAAAATCTAATTTGAATTTAGCACGAGGTGAAAAATCCAATTTACGTGAGAAATCTGTAAAGCCAATTGCAAATCATGTTTCACTTTTAATTATGGGAATTGATGAAAATCAAGAACGACAAAAGGAGTATAATGGTGCATTTCATACAGATGCATTATTGTTAGCGACTTTTAATAAAGACGATAAAACAGTGAAATTAACGAGCATACCGCGTGATACATATACATACGTTCCAGTTGAAAAGAAAAAAGATAAAATAACCCATGCATATGGAAGTGGTTTCGTTAAAAATGGTAAAGATGGAGGACCGCAAGCTTCTGTGGAAGCGGTAGAAAAATTGTTACAAGTGCCCGTTGATTATTTTGTGAAATTTAATTTTGGTTCCTTTACTAAAATTTTTGATGGGTTAGATGGTATTGAAGTAGATGTCCCAGTTGAATTTACGGAGCAAAATAGTAAAGATGAACCTGATGCGATTCATTTGAAAAAAGGATTGCAAAAATTAAATGGGGAAGAAGCACTTGCACTAGCAAGAACGCGCCATATTGATAGTGATGCGATGAGAGGGCAGAGGCAACAACTTGTTATTGAATCGATTTTAAGTAAATTAAAAAGTGTAGGATCGATTACGAAGCTAGAAAAAATAGTTGAGGCAGTTGACGACGATTTTAAAACAAACTTAGTAATGGATGATATTTTATCTTTTTATAAATACGGTTTAAACGGTTCAGTTGAAAAAATACAACTAGCTGGTGATGATTTATATTTACCTAATGGTCCAAATGGGCAACGTGTATATTATTATAATCCTAATAAAAAAGATTTGCAGAGTTTGAGTAATACTCTTAGAACACATCTAGGGTTAAGTGAAAAGCAAATTGAGGAGAATTAAAGCAGACGTAATGTCTGCTTTTTATTGTGTATAATAGTATGTCATTTATTCTTAAATGTTATATACTATTTTCGAATTAAAGATAATAGTGTAACATAAAATTGTGGTTTAAGTTAAATAGCAAGGGGGCTATCACATAGAATAAATGTTATTGCTTAAAATAGTTTGGGAGAAATGAAAATACAGGGGAGTAGCAAAAATGAGAATTGCAAAGAATTTAACATTCCAAGTTATTGTGGCCATTATTTGTGGTATTGCAGTAGGGGCAATTTGGCCGAGTGTTGGACAACAAATGAAGCCAATTGGTGAAACATTCATCAATATGATTAAAATGGTTATTGCACCGATTATCTTTTTAACAATTGTGCTCGGTATTGCAAGTATGGGAAGTATGAAAAAGGTAGGCCGTGTTGGTGGGAAGGCACTATTATATTTTGAAATTGTTACAACAGCGGCTTTAATTATTGGTATCATCGTAGCGAATGTTGTGCGTCCTGGAGACGGATTAGATCCCTCAAAACTAAAGGGCGGAGATGTTTCGCAATATGTACAAAGCGGACAAGAAATGAAATGGATGGATTTCTTTTTACATATCGTGCCGTCTAACATGTTTGAAGCATTCGCCAAAGGTGATATTTTACAAGTTCTGTTCTTCTCCATTTTATTCGGCGCAGGGTTAACGATGTTAGGGAAAAATGGACAACCGGTTATTGACTTTTTTGAAAGATTATCGAAAGTATTTTTTAACATTTTATCAATTGTAATGAAATTAGCACCGGTTGGAGCATTCGGTGGGATGGCATTTACAATTGGGAAGTATGGTTTAAGCACGCTCATACCACTTGGCAAATTAATGATTTGTGTATATGCGACAATGGCATTATTTGTTTTTATTGTTTTAAATTTTATTTGTAAACTGTACAAATTTAGTTTGTGGAAATATTTAGCTCACATTAAAGAAGAATTACTCATTGTTCTCGGGACATCGTCATCAGAATCAGTACTGCCGCGAATGATGACAAAGATGGAAGACTTGGGATGTTCGAAGCCAGTAGTAGGTTTAGTCATTCCGACAGGATACTCATTTAATTTAGATGGAACGACAATTTATTTATCGATGGCTACTATATTTTTAGCTCAAGTCTTTCATGTCGATCTTTCACTAGGTCAACAATTAACTATAATAGCTATTTTATTAGTTACATCTAAAGGTGCAGCAGCAGTAACTGGTGGAGGTTTTATTGTGCTAGCATCTACTTTATCTGCAATGAATGTTATCCCATTAGAAGGTTTAGCGCTATTACTTGGTGTAGATCGTTTCATGTCAGAAGCACGTGCTATCGTTAATTTAATTGGTAACGGTATTGCAACTGTAGTTGTTGCAAAAAGTGAAAATGAATTTGATGATGAGAAGTATACCAAAGTAATAGAGGAAATGAAAAGAGAAAAAATAGCCGGGTAAAAAGTCAGTTTTGCTGACTTTTTTTATTTTTGTAGGAAAGGAGTTTCTAAAAATATACATTATTTATTAACAAGAGCTCATAGATATTTAATGTGTAAATATGATAAATACCATTAAAGTGGTACATTTATATGAAAGAGAAATAGAATTTGAAGATCATATGGAATTTTTATGAATATTACTGTAAGAAAATAATTTTTTAAAAATTTTCAATAATAATACTTTACAAATTTTAAAAAATTAGTAGAATAAGAAGTAGTAAGAATCGTCTGATAAATATATAGAGAAAAACAGAATTATCAGAAAATTCTTGAATAGCTATCGTTTAGAATTAGGGAGGGTACAGAAAATGAAAAAGAAACAAATGAAAAAACTAACAGCAGTTGTAGCACCGGTTTTAGCAATGAGCATGGCGTTAACAGCATGTTCTACATCAGGTGGAGATAAGAAGACAAGCACAAATTCTAGCTCTGGTGGAGATAGTAAGTCAGGGGAAAAATTAGCAACGAAACAAGTGCTGAATCGAACAGTAACACAAGAAATTCCAACTATGGATTCTTCTAAATCAACTGATACAGTATCTTCACAAATGCTTGGTAATACGATGGAGGGTTTATATCGTCTTGATAAAGACAATAAGCCGATTCCAGCAGCGGCAGAATCTAGTACGAAAAGTGAAGATGGTAAAAAATATACGTTCAAACTACGTAAAGATGCAAAATGGTCAAATGGAGATCCAGTAACTGCAAAGGATTTCGTATATGCTTGGCAACGTCTGTTAGATCCAAAAACGGCTGCTGAGTATGCATTTATTGCATTCCCGATTAAAAATGCAGAAGTAGTAAATAAAGGAGAAAAACCTGTAACTGAATTAGGTGTGAAGGCGGTAGATGATCTTACACTTGAAGTTGAGTTAGAGCAAGCGGTACCGTACTTCTTAAATTTAGTAGCATTCCCATCATATTATCCATTAAACGAAAAGTTCGTTAAAGAAAAGGGCGAGAAGTTCGGTTTAGAGGCTGATACAACTGTCTATAACGGACCGTTCGTTCTTAAAGATTGGAAGCATGAACAAGGATGGCAATTAAAGAAAAATGATCAATATTGGGATAAAAAGACTGTAAAACTTGAAGAAGTTAACTTTAGTGTTGTTAAAGAGGCTGCAACTTTAGTCAATCTATATGATAGCGGTCAAGTTGACTTTGCTTTATTAAATGGAGAGTTCGTTGATAAATATAGAAGCAAGAAAGATGAATTTGGCACATATTCACAAGTGAGTACGTATTTCATTCGTATGAACCAAAAACGTGATGGACAAGACACGCCATTAAAGAGCAAAAAATTACGTGAAGCAATTGCGCTATCAATTGATAAAAAGAATTTAGCAAATGTAATTTTAAATGATGGATCAAAAGAAGCTGACTTCTTAGTACCAAAAGGATTAGCAACGGGACCAGACGGTAAAGATTTCCAAGAAACATTTAAAAACGGTTTGAAACCAAATTCTAAAAAAGCTGCTGCAGCTTGGGAAGAAGCGAAAAAAGAACTTGGAAAAGATCAAGTTACAATCGAATTCTTAAACTACGATACTGGTAATGCGAAAAAAGTTGGCGAATATATTAAAGATCAGATTGAGAAAAACTTAAAAGGTGTAACAGTTAATATTAAACTTCAACCATTTAAGCAAAAACTAAAATTAGAAACTGAACAACAATATGATATTTCGTATGGCGGATGGAATCCGGATTATGCAGATCCAATGACGTTCTTAGATATGTTTGAGACTGGACATTCACATAACCAAATGAGCTTCTCTGACCCTAAATATGACGGCATGGTGAAAAAAGCTGGGACGGAATTAATGAGTGATGCGAAAAAACGTTGGGAAGAGTTAGGAAAAGCTGAAAAAACATTACTTGAAGAAGATGTAGCGATTGTACCTTTATACCAACGTGGAGATTCTTATGTTTTACAACCAAATGTAAAAGGTGTAGTAAAACACAATATCAGTCCAGAATTCAGCTTTAAGTGGGCATATGTAACTGAAAAATAATAGAGTTGAAAAAGCATTTAAAAGTGGCTTAGCTACTTTTAAATGCTTTTTTTGTGAGCTTAAAATACTAATTTTTAGTATGGTTAAATAGAGGAGAATAAGGTGTATAGTATGTACATATAGTAGATAGAAGATAAATCCTACTAAATAAAAAACAGAATATTTAAAATAAACCTATTTGCAATTACGGAAAAAAGAGTAGAATGACATTAGTTGTAATCTTCTAAAAAAAAGTCTTTAGTAAGGGGTCTCTCAAGGGTTGGTAATGTACATATAATTAGGGAGGGTACAAAAATGAAGAGAAAAAAATGAAAAAGTTAACGGCAGTTGTAATACCAGTTTTAGCGATGAGTGTTGCATTGACAGCATGTTCTGGATCAGGTGGGGAAAAGAAAACGACTACTACATCAAATAGTGGGGAAGAAAAAAATCTGATATTAAATATGCAGCGAAACAAGTATTAAATCGTACGGAAAACCAAGAAATTCCGACGATGGATACTTCTAAATCTACTGATACATTAGGTGCGCAAATTTTAGGGAACACGATGGAAGGCCTATATCGCCTTGATAAAGATAATAAGTCAATTCCTGCTGCGGCAGAGTCTAGTACGAAAAGCGAGGATGGCAAAAAATATACATTTAAACTACGTAAAGATGCAAAATGGTCAAACGGTGATCCTGTAACAGCGAAAGATTTCGTATATGGATGGCAACGCTTACTTGATAAAAATACAGCGGCAGAATATGCGTTTATCGCTTTCTATATTAAAAATGCAGAAGCAATTAATAAAGGTGAAAAACCTCTAACAGATTTAGGAGCAAAAGCGGTAGATGATTATACACTAGAAGTAGAATTAGAAAAGCCAGTACCGTATTTCTTGAATTTAATGGCATTCCCATCGTACTATCCTTTAAATGAAAAGTTCGTAAAAGAAAAAGGAGATAAGTTCGGTTTAGAAGCAGATACAACGTTGTATAACGGACCGTTCGTTATGTCTTCATGGAAACATGAACAAGGTTGGCAGCTAAAGAAAAATGATAAGTACTGGGATAAAAAGACTGTGAAATTAGAAGAAATTAACTATAGTGTAGTAAAAGAGGTTGCAACGAAAGTAAACTTATATGATACAGGATCAATTGATTTTACATTACTATCAGGAGAGTTTGTAGATAAATATAAATCGAACAAAGAAGAATATGGTGAGTATGCGGAATCAAGTACATTCTTCTTACGTTTAAATCAAAAACGTAACGGACAAGATACGCCTATAAAGAGCAAAAAACTTCGTGAAGCAATTGCATTATCAGTTGATAAAAAAGGCTTAGCGAACGTTATTTTAAATAACGGTTCAAAAGCAACAGATCAATTAGTACCAAAAGGGCTTGCGACAGGTCCTTGTGGTAAAGATTACCAAGTTGCATTTAAAAATGGTCTAAAATATGATCCGAAAAAAGGTGCAGCAGCTTGGGAAGCAGCGGAAAAAGAACTTGGAAAAGATCAAGTTACAATTGAATTGCTAAGCTATGATGATGGAACTGCGAAAAAGATTGCTGACTATGTAAAAGATCAAATTGAGAAAAATTTAAAAGGTGTAACAATTAATACAAAAATTCAGCCGTTCAAACAAAAATTAAAATTAGAAACTGCGCAAGATTATGAAATTTCTTATGCAGGTTGGAGTCCAGACTATGCGGATCCAATGACATTTATTGATATGTTTGAATCGAAGAGCCCGTACAACCAAATGAGTTATTCAAATCCAAAATACGATGAAATGGTAGGAAAAGCAGGTAATGAATTAATGAGTGATGCGAAAAAACGCTGGGAAACGTTAGGGAAAGCTGAGAAATTATTCCTTGAAGAAGATGCAGGGTTAGTTCCTTTATATCAAACAGGAAGATCGTACGTAATGAAACCGAATGTAAAAGGAATTGTGAAACATAACATCAGTTCAGAATATAGCTTTAAGTGGGCGTATGTAACTGAGGATGGCGGAAAAAATAAAGTGAAATGCTTTTTAGTATGTATAAGGGAATAAATCTCGTTAGCCTATTGAGAATCGGATAGGTAATAAAGAAGGTTCTATCCGAGGAAATTAGAGAGGTCAGTAAGTAGTAAGAAAGATGAATGATAGTAAGAGACCTCATGCTAATAAGAAAAATATAGAACGTAGTAATAGAGTGGAATAAGGGAATGGATGTTTACATATAGTAGACGGGGGATAATTCATATAGTAGTTAAAACAACAAGTTACTATCATAAAAAAATAAATTTTTAGAAAATTTACAAAAATACTTTACAAAACTAGAAAAAACAGTAGAATATTAATTAATAAGAATTTTCTGATAACGAAAGTTAGTAGGGAATCTCTAAATGTTAATAGCGTACATATAATTGGGGAGGGTACAAAAATGAAGAGAAAAAAGATGAAAAAATTAACAGCGGTAGTAGCACCAGTTTTAGTAATGAGTATGGCATTAACAGCTTGCTCTGGATCTGGGGAAAAAGATAAAGCAAGCACAACACCAAAAAGCAGTGAAAAAGAAGGCGGAAAGCTAGCGGCGAAGCAAGTGCTTAATTTAACAGAGTCTCAAGAGATTCCATCTATGGACTCTGCTAAAGCGACAGACCAAGTATCGTTTCTCGCTTTAAACAACGTAATGGAAGGTTTGTATAGACTTGATAAAGATAATAAAGCAACACCAGGGGTTGCTGAATCATATAAAAAGAGTGATGATGGTAAAAAATATACATTTACATTGAATAAAAATGCAAAATGGTCAAATGGAGAGCCTGTAACAGCAAAAGATTTCGTATTCTCTTGGAAACGTGCGGTAGATAAAAATACAGCAGCAGAATATGCATACATTATGTTTGATTTAAAAAATGCACAAGCGATTAATGAAGGAAAAGCTGAGCTAGATACGTTAGGAGTAAAAGCTGTAGATGACTATACGTTAGAAGTAGAATTAGAAAATCCAGTTCCTTACTTTGTAGAATTAACTTCATTTGGAACATTTTATCCATTAAACGAGAAGTTTGTAAAAGAAAAAGGAGAAAAGTACGGTTTAGAAGCAGATACAACGTTATACAACGGACCATTTACATTAACAGACTGGAAACATGAAGAAGGTTGGAAGTTAAAGAAAAATGCACAATACTGGGATAATAAAACAGTTAATTTGGAAGAAATTAACTTTAATGTGGTAAAAGATAGCGGTACACGTGTCAATTTATATGAAAGTGGACAAATTGATCGCTCAGGACTTACATCTGAATTTGTTGACAAATATAAATCAAGCCCCGATTTCTTTACACAAAAAACACCGTCAACGTACTTCTTACGCTTAAACCAAAAACGTGGTGGGCAAGATACAGTGCTAAAGAGCAAAGATTTACGTTTAGCGATTGCAAAAGCGTATGATAAAAAAGGCTTAACGAATGTAATTTTAAATGATGGTTCTACACCTGCAGATTACTTAGTACCAAAAGAATTTGCTAAGAGCCCAGATGGAAAAGACTTCCGTAAAGAAAATGGAGATATTTTGAAAACAGATGTGAAAAAGGCAAAAGAGCATTGGGAAAAAGCGAAAAAAGAACTTGGAAAAGATGCAATTACAGTAGAACTATTAAACTATGATGGTGATGGTGCGAAAAAAGTAGGAGAGTTCTTAAAAGGAGAACTTGAGAAAAACTTACCAGGCTTAACAGTGAATTTGAAAAACCAGCCATTTAAACAAAAGTTAAAATTAGAATCAGATCTAGATTATGATTTATCTTACGCTGGTTGGGGCCCTGACTACTTAGATCCAATGACGTTCATTGATATGTTCGTTACAAATGGGCCTCATAACCAAACAGGATATTCAAATCCTAAATATGATGAAATTGTGCAAAAAGGTAAAGGCGAGCTATTAACGAAAACGAAAGATCGTTGGGATAGCTTACTGAAAGCGGAGAAAATGTTACTGGAAGATGCAGCAATTGCACCATTATATCAACGTGGTGATGCAATTGTTCAAAGAGCAAAAGTAAAAGGAATTGTTCACCACCCAGTTGGTGGAGATTACAGCTACAAATGGGCATATATCGGTGAGGAAAAATAAGCTGAGGGGGCGCGTGATGCGCCCTTTTTTTATGCACTTTTCATTCTTCCTTGAATATATAAAATAAAAAAGGGAGAATCCCATGGAACGAAATACTTACATCGATTTCTTAGCTTATTACGGAATAGGAAGTGCTCATCCTGGTGGTTTTACGTTAACAAAACAATTGCTAGCACAACTGCCTCTTAGACAAGGAGCGGATGTCCTTGAGATAGGTTGTGGTACAGGGAAAACAGCGGCTTACATGACAAAAGAATTCGGTTATAAAGTAACAGCGGTTGAAAAGAATGAAATTATGATTCAAAAAGCGAAAGATAGATGGTTGTTTGAAAGATTGAATGTACAATTGATTCAAGGTGATGCAGAGCGATTACCTTGTTTAAATGATTCATTTGAGTTTGTGCTTGGGGAATCGATACTCGCTTTTACAGATAAAGAAAGGGTTATATCAGAGTGCTATCGTGTATTACAGAAGGATGGTAAGCTTGTTGTCATTGAAATGATTATTAATACACATATTGAGAAGAGTGAGGAAGAAAAAATTGCCCAATTATATGGCATGAAAGAATTATTAACTGAGAATGAGTGGGTACAACTATTTCAGAAAGCAAATTTCAAAAGAATTACAATTGCTGGCGGTGGTACAATTGCAGAAACGATATCTAGCTATATAGAAGAGCCGGAATGGAATGTATCAACATATATTCCGAATGAGTTATATGAGGCATGGGTACAGCATGAAAATGTACGGCTTATGTACCAACATATTTTAGGGCATCGTATTTTTATATGTGAAAAATAAAGAAAAAGAGTTGGCTAAAGGTAGTCAACTCTTTACTATGTTAAATGAAAAATAATGCAGCTAAAGTAATTCCGAAGATGAAACCAAATCCAAGTTCAACGCCCCAGCCACAACCGCCACCACAGCCGCCGCCACCACAATTACCGCAACCACGACCGCCACATCCACAGCTACTGAATCCACCACCGCAACCAAATCCGCAACTATCACACCTGCTAATGCCGCCGCAAAGATCACAACCACCGTTTGCATATGCGTCATAGTATCCGAATCCTGTATCAAAAGATGAGCGCTGTTGCATTGGTTCGATCCATACAGATTCATTTGTCACATCGATTATTTTGCCTAAATGAATGCGACCATCGCGATCTTCAATTCGAACAACTTTACCGAAATAACGTCGGCACGTATCATAACATCTTTGTCTATGCATGTTCTGTCCTCCTTCCCCCTTACAGTAATACGATATGTAAGGGGGACAAGTGCGGCTTGTACGAATGACCTACCTATCATAATTGTTATATGAAAGGGGAAATATAGAGAAAGGATATAGTAAGGAGGGAAAGGCAATGAAATCTACAGATCAGTTTCAAACATACGAAGTACCGTGGAAAGAATTTATAGAAGCATTGCGAGATGAAATGAAGAAACAAGTAGGAGCGGATATTATTGATACAGTAGTTTGCAATTTAGAGGATGGATTTGAAGTGTATACATATATACAGGGGGATTTAGAGTTTGAATATAAAGAAGCGCTTGAAAGAAAATACGGAAGTGATGCTAAGACTCCTAATTTGTTAACAATTATGCTATTAGCCAGCATTTATAATACGAGTGAAGCGAATATACGCTTACATGCAGATAACAAAGATAATCCAATTGTTGAAGTATATGTGAAGCAATGAAACACGCTGTGAAAGGCGTGTTTTTTATTTGTATGATAAAATATTAGAAAATTGAGAAAGAAGGTGGAGGATTGGGAATTAAACATCTTAATTTAACAGTTACAGATGTAACAGCATCTAGAGAGTTTTTAGAGAGGTATTTTGGTTTAATTTGTAGTGGAACAAGGGGGAATGCCTTTGCAGTTATGCGTGATAATGATGGATTTATACTAACTTTAATGAAGGGAAAAGAAGTTCAGTATCCAAAAACATTTCATGTAGGATTTCCACAAGGAAGTGAAGAACAAGTAGATAAGATAAATCAAAGATTGAAGAAAGATGGATTTTTGGTGGAGCCTCCTAAGCATGCCCATGCATATACATTTTACGTTGAAGCACCTGGTGGATTTACAATTGAAGTAATGTGCTAATTAAAAAATCAAACTTTTTGTTGTGTGTTTTTAATATGAAAAGTAGGAAAAGTCTGTTTTAAGTATGAAGCTTAGACAGGCTTTTTTGCTTATATAATTGGATAGAAAATGCTATAAAGAATATTACCAAGTGTATATATATGTTTACATAATAAAGTTATGGTGGGTTAGTTGTCCTAAAATACAAGTCATATATCTTGTTTCCTCTCATAAATTTAAACATAGGAATTTGTCTACAAAGGTGGCGAAGCCTCATCATGAAAATTCGAATTTGTGCCACATTCATGTTGTTTCTATTTATATGGTTACATCCTTATTGGACTTTTGCAAAAGGAGAGGAGGCAAAGGAAAGGGTCGTTTCACTTGTATATGATGATTCGGGCAGCATGAGAAATAACGATCGCTGGAAATATGCCAATTACGCTTTGCAAAGTTTAGTTGCGCTATTAGATGAAAAAGATACATTTTCTTATGTTCCAATGAGCAAGCCGAATAATCCGTTAAACATTTCGTTAACGAAGGATAAAAGGCAAACAGAAATTGAAGGAATTGGAGCGTGGAAAACGTATTTAAATACTCCTTTTAGCGCAGTAGAGACGGCGATGCAATCTATAAAAAAGGAAGCAGATATAGATGGAAAACGTGAATTTTGGCTTATTGTATTAACTGACGGGGCATTTAATGATCTAGAAAAAGATAAAGTTGGCGGAAAAGAACAAATTACACAGAAATTAGCCCAGTTTAAGAAAGAAATGGATGCAAAAAAGATATCGTTACATCCAGTCTTAATTACGATGGAAGAAGATTTAGGACAACAAGAAAAAGAACAACTAAATACGTTCAAGGAAATATGGAAGAAAGAGATAAACGGAGTTACGATGCCGTCAAGCGGAGAGGATGGCATTGTAAAAAGTGTAAATCAAGTGGCAGCATTAGTTGCGAATCGTGATCCATTCTCCTCCGTTGAATCGATTGTAAAAACGAAAGTAGTAGGAAAGAAAGTAGAGATTACAACGCCGTTCCCATTAAAGCGTATGACGCTTGTACGACAATCGCCTTCGCTGTCTAATTATCAGGTCACACAAATTTCGAAACCATTACAGTTACAGTCTTCTTTTTCCATACATGCACCCGGAGAAGCGAAATTATTCGGAAATATAGTTCATATAAGCACGGAAAATCAGGAAGTCATTAAACCAGGAACATATACGATAGAAGTGGATCGGGATATTGAGAAAGAAGGATTGCAAGTACTTGTTGAACCAGCGCTTAACTATACGGTTTCTACTTATGACAAAGATGATAATAGTCAAAAAAATGTTGAACAAATGTACGAAGGTGTTACTGCTGTTATTGAAGCAAAGCCTACTGAGTTACCAATTCAGTCTTCTTACTTTCAAGCAGAAGTAGAAATAGACGGAAAACAATATCCGATGAAGTGGAACGATAAGAGGCATGTGTTTTATTACGAAACGAAGATTGGTAAAGGGTTAGTACGTGGAAAAGTTCATATGAATATAAAGGGATTTTACAGACAGACGAAAGAATTCAAAATTGAAACAACAGAAAAGCCAAAATTATCACTTCAAACTGTTACGAAAGATTATGAAGAAAAAGTAACGAATTTAGAGAATAGTAAACCGTTTATTTTACAACCAAAGTTAGATGGTAAGCCGATGACAGAAGGGGCTGTAAAGAAACTATTAAAATCTACTGGTGTCACATCTAAACAATCAATCAACTATGAAATAAAACAACGTGGTAATCAAATTTACGTTTATCCTCGTCCTTATTACTCCGACACATTCAATTTCACAGATACTGGCACCGTAGAAGCTACCATCGTTATACAAGATGCGAAATTACAAGAAGTAAAGAAGCAAATATCACTCCATATTCAAAGTGCGCCGTTTTATGAAAAGTATGCGCTTATTTTTAAGTTTGTCATTCCTATCACTTTATTGCTGCTAGTAGTAGGCATAATCGTTTTAGGATGGATTGTTCGTCCAAGATTTCACCGGAAAGCGCTATTGTATTACGAATGGGATCAAGAAGTAGCGAAAGATTGGTTATATCAATCTGAACCAGAATTACTTCGAAATAAATGGTGGAAACATTATTTTGGTATCCCATTTCGAGCAGAAAGAAAAACTGTGCAATCCGTTACGTTTATAGCCAAGAAAGGTTCGAAATCTGTCTTTGTAGCGAAAGAGTCACAAGTAGTAGGAATGATTATTGATGGGATGTTTATAACAGAGGAAGAAGTAGGAATGGAGCATAAGACACTATATCCAAATGAACTTTTATTAATTGATAGAGGATATGGTAAGGAGATTTACAAATATGAATGTGAATAGTAGGTAGGGATAAGAGGGGAGTCTTAGCTTTCTTTCCCTTTCTTTTTAAACAAGCAAGAATAGGAAGGTGGTTCACATGACATTACAAGTTCCAACAATATTAATTGGTTTAGGTGGAATCGGTAGTACTGTGACGCATCAAATATATGAAAAACTGCCTGAAGAGCGCCGAAAAAAGGTAGCAATGCACGTATTTGATACAGATGTGAATACTTTGAGTAAATTTGATCATATTCGAAAGTTTAAGACACAAACAAGTTCTAGTAAAACGCCTAGGGAGTATATTGCGGGAGATCCAACGATTCCAGAGTGGTTTCCGATGGATCCGACTATACTTGATAAACCATTAACAGAAGGAGCAGGACAGTTACGTGTCATTTCACGTTTAGCGTTACGTGCTGCGATGAAAGAAGATAAATTGACCTCTTTTTGGCAAGAAATCGAGAAAATTTTTCCAGTTACAAGTGATCAAACAGAATATGGTGTGCGTGTCATTATAGTAACATCACTAGCAGGCGGAACAGGTTCGGGGATGTTTCTACAAATTGCATTATATTTACGTGAAATGCTTCGGAAAAAATTGCAGCATCATAACATTTTAATACGCGGTGCGTTTTTAATGCCTGATGTTTTAGTAAAGACGAGAACAGTTAGTGCGAAAGAGTTTGAGACGGTGCAAGCAAACGGATATGCATCGTTAAAAGAATTACATGCTATTACGCTCGGTTCTACTGGAGAATTATCAAAACGCGGCGGGGTAACAATTGAATTAGAGTATCGCCCTGATCAAGTAGATGAAGACGGAAGAACGAATCATACAATTAAACAACATCATTTACCGTACAATTATTGTTTCTTATACGACTACGAAAACCTACATGGACACCATTTGCACAATTTATCAGATTATATGGAGCAAATGGCAAATACAATTTATTTACAGTTATTTAGCCCGATGTCTACAAGTCATTTTGCACAGGAAGACAATCAAATTCAGCAATTAGCAGAATCAAGCGGAAAAGGACGATATTGCGGGGCAGGAACGGCAAAACTCATTTATCCGTATGAGCATGTGTTAAAATATTGTGCTTTAAAATGGGCTGTGCAAGGTTTAGATGAATCGTGGCTTCATTTAGATCAACTGTTTCAAGAGAAGAAGCAAAGATATGACCAAGATGTAAAACGTGGGATGCAGCGTGAAAAGCCGGAGAGAGGTAAAAGTTATTTAGAGGACTTGGAACATCTTGCTACCCGTCCAGAGCAAGCTCATATTTTCTATAGACAAATGTACAATGAAACGCGTGAAGGAGCAGAGGGTGGTAAGCTCGGAGTTGCGAAATCAAAACTGTTTTTAGAAGCTGTAGAAAGTTATGTACAACGCACGGTGCAAAAAGATGAGGAATTAAATCGTCTGCAACATGAGTGTAAAATTTCAGCTGCGAAGCTGAAAATGATGGAACAAATGAAAGGTGAAGTGGCAAGAGTGGATCATGCGGTGCGTTTATATGCGTATGCGATTCCGAGCCGTGTACATGAACATGTAACGACACTTTTATATGACATGATTGAATCAGACCGCTTTTCACCAAGTGGTTCTGAAGGGCAGTCCTATCAACTAAATACATGGTTTTTAAAGAAAACAGATCCAGTTCACCCAGTAGCAGCACGTTTTATGTTATATGAAATTCGAAAGCAGTTAGTAGAAAAAATGAATCGACTACATGAAAATAATGAACAAAAGCGTAATGTAATTCAAAACTACGATAAAAAATTTAATGTGGGTAATATCGATGGAACGGTAACGGCTGTACGCCGAGTAGAAATTGCTCAACAACAAGGCTGGTTTGGAAAAATGATTAATAATCAGCAACGTTTATTCAAAAGAGAATTTGAAGACATCGTAACGCAATATGTACACAAATTAAATGAATATCGAAAAGAAATGCTATTAGAACTTGTGTATCAATCGCTATATCAAACAGTTAATAAAATGATTCAATATTGGGAAAGGTTTTTTGATAATTTACATGAAACACGTGAAAATTTATTGTTTGAAATCCAAAAGCGCAGTAAGGAATTTGAAGGGAAAACAAACCCGACGAATGTATATGTATTAGCTGAGGAACAGCTGCAAGAAAAGATATGGCAAGATATGCAGCAACATTTAAATTTAGGTGTACTACCGAAAGATATATCAGCGGAAATTTATATGAGTTTGTACGGGGAATATTGTCGTGATGCGAAAACAGAAGAGATTCAGTCGAAAAAGGTAGAGGATTTCTACCGAGAACATATACTGAGCTATTGTTATGACGAACTGCAAGTACGCTATCGTGATAAATTAGAACTGAATATCATTGAGGCGTTGCGAAAAGAAGCGGATTATAAGAAACGTGATCGCGATGAATACGTTCGTGAAAAAATTGAAGACCTGTTCCATTTAGCGAGTCCATTCGTTCCGAAAGTTGCTCATCATAGGGAATTACAATATTGGGGTATACATCCTTCTTTAAAGAAAGAGCTGCAAGAGGAATTAATTCAAGAAATGTTTAAAGAAAAAGATACAGTACATGAAGCCTTTTCGCCATTTGAAGTGATCTGTTATCGAGCACATTACGGCTTATCGCTGCAAGACTTTCCTAAATTATCATCAGGACATATTTCAAACGGATTTATGAATGATAAAGGTGACTATTTCCAATCTTATTATCGCCGTGTAAACAAATTAAATAGTAAAAAATCTAGTTTAACGCCGCATTTAGATAAGTATTGGCACTTACCAGCCTTTATGCCAGATTTAAACGCGACTCAAACAAAATTAGATTATGATAAATGTAATCGTGCATTACTATACGCATATATGTATCGCTGGATTAGTTTAGTTGCTGTTGATGGACAGTTTGTGTATCAATATAACGGTGTGGGACGTAGCTTTTTAATTCAGTCGATGGGGAAAAATATTTCAAGCGAAAGTTATAAATTACACAGAGCATTGCTTCATAATCCGTTTATTTATGAAAACATCTTGTCACGATTTGAAGAAGAGCAAGAAAAGGCGATGATACAAGGTGGACATTTATATACACATCCGTTCGTATTAGGAGCCCAAGATGTAAGATGGCTTAGAAAAGAACATGTCCACAATCTTTTAGACATGATTTTAATGTATGACCGTGAAGCGAAGTATGATCCGACGTTAGAAGAAACATCAGATGAATTATTAAGACTATTCCTTGATGAAATCGAGTTGTATTTCCAGAACTATTACGGTACAGGTGCCGATATGGTGGCAAAGAAAGAGAAAGAAATGTTTATTAAACAATTGTGGGATCGCTCGCATGCAAAAGGATATGTAGATCCAAATAGCGCTCCGTATAAAAAATGGCAAAATTTATTAAGTGTTCAAGATGAAGAAGAAACGCCAAAAACGAATGTATAATGAATGAAAAGGGAATCCTTAAAAGTGGCAATACAACTTTAGAAAAGAGGGATTCTGATGCCGTTTTTAGGAAGTGTATATCAAATATTTGGATTATATCCAGAAATTTATTATGGAATGATTTCAGCTGAACTTGCGGAGCAGCAAAGGTTGGAACAAGCGGAAAACGAAGAACCAGAAACAGAAGCGTAACTGCATAAGCTTCAAAATAAAAAATGATAACACGCTACTTGCTCTTTAAACGTATAAGAGCAAGTAGCGTGTTTTTTCTATTTAATAATCCCATTTTCTAAAATTTTAATAGTTGGTGCTACTTTCACATTAGCTTTTGAAAAGGCACGTGGCCAATCATCTTCAACTTGTTTCCATTCTTTATAGTGAAATGCTCTCGCATAATCACCAAATCCGAATGGATCGAGTTGCTGTTTTTGAATTTTGTAGATTAATTCGTTTAAATCTTTGTTTAGTTGTTTTGTAATAAGAGAAGTTAATTTCTTTCTATCTTTATCTATATCCATGTTGAATGTAAGTTCAGATACGGCAATTTTTAAATCCATTTTAATATTAAATTTGAAGCGGTTATCGCTATAGTCTGTATCGATATCATGATTCATACTAAGAACGTTTATTGTTATGAAATCGTCGCCTTTTGTATCTTTTAGATGGCTATTACTTTCAACTAAATTAGAGGGGATTTTCATTGTAAGTGAAACGGGTATATTAGCTTTCTTTTGCACCATAAGAAGAAGGGCACTTTCATAGCGATTTAAAGACATCTTATAAGTTCCACGAGAAGTTAATAGTGCCGAACCGGTAACAATAACATCTTTCTTCCCTTTTTTTATTTCTGAAATAGCAGGAGTTACGCCTTTATTAAAAGTTTGTCTATGAAATTCATGGAATGTCGTAAACACGGTCCGATTGTATAGTTTGTTCGTATTAATTAAATCTGTTAAATATTCAGGAAGAGCAGGCTTATCTTTGAAATTATTATATATAACAGAAGAAATGGGGCCATCTACTGCAACCATGCGCATATTTCCTGTATTTTTAGGATCGCGATACCAAACATCCAGATAAGGCATAGCTCCTTCTTGTTTTAAAAAATTTGTGCTAAACAATATGAGCTGTAACTTTTCTGTGGACACTAAACCGCTGCTTGAACTGTTAAACGTATCTTTTGCTTCTCGGGGTGTATGTACTTTCGCTTCATGAATTTCGTACTTTTTCTCTACATCTTCATTAAAAATAGGGTTTACGTGATACACAATTAATTTTCCTTTTGGTTTTGCGTCAAAACCGTAAATTAATGAGATGGATTGTTTTTCTAAATCAAGCCGATCTTCACAGCCTACTAAAAAAATTATGAGGAAACAAAATATAATAAAATGAATACAACGTCTCATTTAAATTTTTCTCCTTTTCCAATGCTGATAAAGTGTCATGTATAAGAGAAATACCACTGGGAATAGAAAAACGATAAAATAACTAGCAGTTCCCCAAAATTCCCGCAACGCACTTATCTGATAAGAAGAAGGGATATAAAAGAATAAGATGAAAATACATCCGAATAATAAAAAATAAATAGGTAATGAACTGCCTTTTTTGTTAAGTAATTGATTAATTCCATCTGAAGCAGTGAAAATATAAGGAATACAGGAATCAAAAATAATAAAGAGATAAAATGACAAAAAGATAATTTCAAATCGCTCAAGAAATGAGAAGTGAAACGGTGTAACAAGAGAAAGTGTCGGCCATAAAAACTTTGTTATACCATCTGGACTAAAATAAATAAAAGAAACGAACGTGATTTGAAGATAAATAAATAACGTAATCAAATTCGCAATAACGATTCCTTTTTTTGCAGATGCTTTGTTAGTTAAATAAGGATAAAGGACAAACGAAAACTCGAATCCGAGAAACGCAATGATAGTTGATTTCACGGTGTTTATAATTGGTAGCCATCCTTCCTTGATAAGAGGAAGTAGATATATAAAATGCCCATCTTTAAGAGGAATAAATAATAATAATGGCATCCAAAGTGTAAAGATGACAGTGAAAACAGCAAAACGACTAATAATAAGTGCTCCTTTACATGCAAGCATAAGCATTGGAATAGATAGCAAAATCATAATTAAAGACATAGGAGATCTAGGTAAAATCCAAATGTGAATAACGTATAAGAGGGAAAAAATTAAGGAAACAGCTGCGAGTACAGCATATAAAATCCAAAAAATCATTACTACTCTTCCTAGCCATTTTCCAAGATAGCGTATCAGCACATCAAGTAAAGTATATCCTGGATGTTTTTCCATAATTTTTACAATACATAGACTGACTAAAGTAGTAATGACACATCCGATAATAATAGACATCCAGCCATCTGTATTCGCCCCTTGTGCAACTTCACGCGGGAGTGTAAGTACGCCGAATCCGACTTGAACACCACTAATAGTTAAAATGTATTGAAATAAAGTGATTTCCCTCTTTGCACGTTTTGTCACTTATTCTCCTCCTTTTCCTCAACATCGCTTTGCCGGTTATTTTGTTTTAATTGTAGAGATAGTGGCCGTTTCTTCATGATTTTCCATGGGAAACGTACAAGGGTATCTTTTAAGTCCGAAGCATATGACGGAGAAAAAGGACTACCATATGGCACACCAAGTGATTCCATAGAAAGAATATGGATGATAATGATTGCCATTCCAACCATAATTCCAATGACGCCAAATAAAGAGGCTGCTATCATCATTGGGAATCGAAGAAGCCGAATTCCTGCTGACATTTCTAAGTTAGGAATAATGAAAGAGGCAACCGCAGTAATTGATACGACGATAACCATAACGTTACTAACAATCCCAGCTTGAACCGCAGCTTGTCCAATTACAATTCCTCCTACGACGCCGATTGTTTGTCCAACAGGCCCAGGAAGCCGAATCGCTGCTTCTCGGAGCATTTCGAGAACTAATTCCATTAATAAAGCTTCTAATATGGGGGGGAAAGGAATTTTGGCTCGAGATTCTCCAATCGTTAACAACAATTTGAGCGGAATTACTTCATAATGGAAGGAAATCATAGCAATATAAAGAGCAGGAGCAAATATTGCAATAAATAGCCCAGTGAAACGAAGAAGTCGTATAAAAGATGGAATCATAGGTCTGAAGCTGTAATCATCTATCGTCTGAAAAAAGGATGAAAAGGTCATAGGTCCTATTAATACGCCTGGTGAGCGATCTACAACAACAGCGATTCGCCCATTCAAAATATGATGTGCCGTTGTGTCAGGACGTTCAGTGATAGACAATTGTGGGAAGAGAGTATAGGAATTATCTTCAACAAATCCTTCTAATTCACCGGTAGTAAGAATAGCATCTACTTTGATTGATTCGATGCGGCATGCCATATCTTGTACAACATCTTCGTTTGCAACATCTGCAAGATAAAGTAAAAAAACTTTAGAGGTTGCTCGTTCGCCAACAGTGAATTCCTTCACTTTTAATTCGCGATTTGGAATATAGCGACGAATAAGTGCGATACTATCACTTGCCACTTCATTAAATCCTTCGTGTGAGCTTTTTATGGAAGTCTCTGTTGTAGGTTCTTCAATGCTCCTTTTTGGCGCCGCTTGTGTATCTAGTTCTAAAGCCGATAATTGACCGTTTATAAATAAAATACTTTTGCCATGTAAGAGAGATTGCTCAATGTCTATCCACTTCTGAACTTTTTTAATATTCCCTATAGAAACAGAAGATTCCCAAAAATCGTCTTCATTCCATTCTTTAAATAAGAGAGGCCGAAGAATATCTACATTAATAACAGTTTTATCTACAAGTCCTTCCATATATATAAGAGCAGCTTCTTTTCCGTTTTTTAACGGGAAAGTGCGTGTAATTAATTCTGGAATACCACTAAATAATTTGGATAAGTGTTTAAGATTAAGCGGCATGGAGGAAGAAATTTCTTTATGTAATACAGTTTCAGATTGCTCGTGTGTAGAGAAAGATTTTTCGCCCCTTATCCATTTTCGAAAAGAACCCATATATTCACCTTATTCCTCGTTGAACTTTATATGGGTTATTATGGATAGTTACATACAGACATATGCGCAGTTTAAAATTTATATTGTATATTTGTACATTTAACGCTATAATTATAGTGTTAAAGATGGAATCGTGATATGACCTGTTATGAATCTATCGTTTTATTTATGAATAAATGGATTGGTATTTTAGCAAGATGTGCTAATAAACTACTCCACCATGATAATAGCGTGCCAAAAATGTGGTGCGTATATTTTCGTGGTGGAGTTTTTTTATTCTCAAAAAGGGGGAAAGACCATGAATGACAACATGGTTCATATTACAATTGACGGAAAAAAGTATGCAGCGGAGCCTGGTTCAACGATATTGGGTGTGATTAATGAGAACGGGATTGAACATCCGCAAATTTGTTACGTGCCAGAAGTAGATTCTATTCAAACATGTGACACTTGTATTGTAGAAGTTGACGGAAAGTTAATGCGTTCTTGTTCGACGATAGCAACGGAAGGTATGGACATTGAACGTGCTTCTGTTCGCGCAAAAGAAGCACAAACAGAGGCGATGGATCGGTTACTAGAAAATCATTTATTATACTGTACAGTATGTGACAATAACAATGGGAACTGTAAACTGCATAATACAGCAGAATTAATGGAAATCGAACATCAAAAATATCCTTATGAACCGAAAGTAGATGTAAGTGAAGTTGATATGACGCATCCGTTTTATCGCTATGACCCTAATCAATGTATTGCATGCGGTCAATGCGTTGAGGTGTGTCAAAACTTACAAGTAAATGAAACGTTATCGATAGACTGGGAAGCGGAACGCCCACGAGTTATTTGGGATGAAGGAGTAAATATTAATGATTCTTCATGCGTTAGCTGTGGTCAATGTGTAACGATTTGCCCTTGTAACGCTTTAATGGAGAAAACGATGCTCGGTGAAGCTGGATTTATGACGGGATTAAAACCAGATATTCTTGAACCGATGGTAGATTTAATTAAAGAAGTTGAGCCTGGATATAGCGGTATTTTTGCGGTATCAGAAGTGGAAGCGGCCATGCGTGATACTCGTACGAAGAAAACGAAAACAGTATGTACATTTTGTGGTGTAGGTTGTTCGTTTGAAGTGTGGACGAAGGGGCGTAAAATCCTTAAAGTACAGCCATCTTCAGATGCACCAGTTAACGCAATTTCCACTTGTGTAAAAGGGAAATTTGGTTGGGATTTCGTAAATTCTAAAGAACGAATTACAAAACCTTTAATTCGTAAAAATGGAACGTTTGTTGAATCTACATGGGAAGAAGCATTGAATGTAGTTGCAAGTAAATTAGGATCGATTAAAGAAGAGTATGGTAAAGATGCTATCGGTTTTATTTCTTCATCTAAAATTACGAATGAAGACAATTACGTTATTCAAAAACTAGCCCGACAAGTATTTGAAACGAATAATATTGATAACTGCTCACGTTATTGCCAATCACCAGCAACGGATGGTTTGTTCCGTACAATTGGTATGGGCGGTGATGCAGGAACGATTAAAGATATTGCGCAATCTGGTCTTGTTATTATTGTAGGATGTAATCCGACAGAAGGTCATCCTGTTTTAGCTACACGTATTAAACGTGCACATAAATTACACGGACAAAAGTTAATTGTAGCTGATCTTCGTAAAACAGAAATGGCAGAGCGATCAGATGTCTTTATTAGTCCAAAACAAGGAACAGATCAAGTATGGTTAATGGCTGTTACGAAATATATGATTGATCAAGGTTGGCATGATCAAGAATTTATTAATGAGAATGTAAACTTCTTTGAAGATTTCAAAGAGAGCCTGAAAGAATATACACTTGAATATGGAGAAGAAATGACTGGTATTTCAAAAGAAACACTTATTCAAATGGCTGAAATGATTCGTGATGCAGATGGTACATGTATCCTTTGGGGGATGGGAGTAACGCAAAATACAGGTGGCTCTGATACTTCCGCTGCGATTTCAAACTTACTTCTTGCAACAGGGAACTATCGTCGTCCAGGAGCAGGTGCATACCCACTTCGAGGTCACAATAACGTACAAGGTGCTTGTGATATGGGTACTTTACCAGGATGGCTTCCAGGATATCAGCACGTTACTAACGAAATGGAACGTGCGAAATTTGAAACTGCTTACGGAGTGAAAATTGATAGTGAACCAGGTCTTAATAATATTGAAATGCTTCACGCAATTGACGAAGGAAAAATGAAAGCAATGTATCTTGTCGGAGAAGATATGGCTCTTGTAGATTCTAATGCAAATCATGTACATGAAGTGTTAACGAGCCTTGATTTCTTCGTTGTGCAAGATGTTTTCCTTTCTAAAACTGCTCAATATGCAGATGTTGTATTACCAGCAGCGCCATCTCTTGAGAAAGAAGGTACTTTCACAAATACAGAGCGCCGTGTCCAAAGATTATATCAAGTTCTTCCTACGCTAGGAGATGCGAAACCAGACTGGTGGATCGTCCAGGAAGTTGCGAATAAACTAGGTGCAAACTGGAATTATAGCCACCCAAGTGAAATCTTTGCTGAAATGGCAAGTTTATCACCATTGTTCTCGCAAGCGAACTATGAAGTGCTTGAAGGATGGAACAGTTTCCATTGGGGAAGTTTTGATGGAACGAATACACCACTTCTGTTCCAAGATGGATTTAACTTCCCAGATAAAAAAGCTCGTTTTGCGATTGCTGACTGGGTACGTCCAGCTGAATTTCCAGCCGAGTTTGACCTTCACATTAACAACGGTCGTATGCTTGAGCATTTCCATGAAGGGAATATGACAAATAAATCAACAGGTATTCAAACGAAAGTACCTGGTGTTTTCGTTGAAATCTCTCCAGACCTTGCAAAAGAACGTGGCGTAAAAACAGGTTCGTTAGTTCGTCTTGTCTCTCCTTTTGGAGCATTAAAATTACGTGCACTCGTTACAGATCGTGTAAAAGCGAATGAGTTATATTTACCGATGAACTCTACAGATAACGAAACGGCAATTAATTTCTTAACAGGTCCTGCTGTGGATGTACGTACGAATACACCTGCGTATAAACAAACGAAAGTACGTATGGAAGTGTTAGAAGTTGATGGCGAAAATCCGATGCCAAAAGCGAACCCACGCAATAAAAAACGTCACCCTCAAGCTGGAATTGAGGTACATCGTAAGTGGGCACGTACAGGGTATGTGCATTTAACGGATAAGTAGGAGGAGAAAACTATGGCTGCACCTATAAAAATGATTCAAAAACAAGAATTAACTGAGGAAGAAATAAAACAGCAAAAGTTAGATGATTTAAAAGAGCTTCTAACTAATAATGAAGAAGCTCTAAATCAGATGTTTAATATAGTAGGGGAATTAAATGACATTGGAATGCTAGAAGCTGCAAATTCTATGCTAAAAGCGAAAGAACCAATTGCGAAGATTGTTCTAGGTCAAGTAACTCGTGAGCCTGTTACAAATTTAATTAATAATATGATGGGCGCTGCAGGTGCGTTAACTGAACTTGACCCAGAACTTACGAAAAAGCTTATAGGTAGTTTATTAGTCGGGCTAGAAGAAGGTAATGAACATTTAGAAAGTAATAAAAAAGTAGGGGTATTCGATCTTATGAAAGTATTGAAAGACCCAGATATTAACCGTGCGATCGGGTTTGGGCTTCATTTCTTAAAAGGAATGGGGAAAGGGTTAAAAGACGAATAAACTTCATGAAGTGAACCTTTTCGCCCAAATATTTGTACGAAATAGTTTGGGCGGAAGGCTCATTTTGGTAAAATATATAATAAAGTAAAATGAGGCTTTTGGGAGGTATAATTGTATGTCAAAAAAAGTACATGAATTTAATGATATGATCCGAAAACTTCGAAAGGAACTTTTCGGAAAAGGACCGGAACGAATTCATACTGTTTTTGCAGAAAATATGGCTATAGCGACTCTTTATGGAAACTTAACACCTACTGAAAAATTTATTTCAAGTACGATGGACGGTGCGGAAATGGTTCATCTGGCTAGAACAAAAATGATTCAAGAAGTGTATGCTGCGAATTCCCGTGAACATTTGGAGGAACTTGTTGGCGCGAAATTAGTGAATTTGTTTTCAGATATGAAAGTAGAAGAAGATATTGCAGTTTCGGTATTTGTTTTTGATAAAAATATAACGTGAGAGAAGGATACTGATCGTGAAACCGATACAGGTAGAAAGAGAAATCTTTCGTTATGAACAAGAGGTATTTAAGCATATAGAGGACAGCATTGTAACAGAGTTTCCTGTCACCATTAAAATGAACGGACAGGAGTTTGTTACAATGGTTAGTACTCCAGAATATATAGAAGATATGGTAATAGGCTTCTTAGCATCTGAAGGAATCATTCGAAAGTATGAAGATATTGATAGTGTATGGGTGCAGGAGAAAGAAGGATTTGTACATGTAACAACGACAAAAGTAAATCCGTATTATGAACAAATGCAAAATAAACGATATATTACGTCTTGTTGTGGTATGAGTAGGCAAGGATTTGTTTTTGCAAATGATGCACTAAGTGCAAAAAAGATGAAGGGTGTCCATGTACAGGTTGCTGCCGATGATTGTTTTCGGTTAATGAAAGAAATGCAGCAATCTGCGGATACGTTTCATCATACTGGCGGGGTTCATAATGCAGCTTTATGTGATGTGAATGGTATTATTTTAAGCCGAATGGATATTGGTAGGCATAATGCACTAGACAAAATTTACGGTTATTGTTTAAAAAACGATATTTCTATAAAAGATAAAATCATTGTTTTTAGTGGTCGTATTTCTTCGGAAATATTATTGAAAGTTGCAAAAATCGGTTGTGAAATTATACTATCAAAATCAGCTCCAACTGAGTTAGCTTTGCAACTAGCGGAAGATTTAGGTATTACGACAATAGGATTTATTCGTAATCACTCCTTAAATGTGTATACCCATCCAGAGCGTGTTTTAAATATAAAATAAAAGTGAGGCAATGAAGATGAAATCAGTTACATTAGACAAGTTGCAACGTCCGTTAAAGGATTTACGTATTTCAGTTACTGATCGCTGTAATTTTCGCTGTCGATATTGTATGCCAGAAGAAATATTTGGTCCTGATTACTCGTTTTTGTCTAATGACAAAATTTTATCTTTTGATGAAATTGAAAGGATAACACGTATTTTCGTTTCTTTAGGTGTGAGAAAATTACGGATTACAGGCGGAGAACCGTTACTTAGAAGAGGGCTTCCAAAGCTTATTGAGCGGCTTCATAAAATAGATGGTGTAGAAGATATCGGTTTAACAACCAATGGATCGTTACTTAAAAAATTTGCTCCTGATTTATATAAGGCGGGACTATCACGTGTAACAGTTAGCTTAGATTCCTTAGAAGAAGAGCGGTTTTTCTATTTAAATGGTAATAGGAGCAAAGTGCAAAGGGTTCTGGAAGGAATACAGGCTGCAGCTGAAGTTGGAATGAAAATTAAAATAAACATGGTCGTTCAAAAGGGAAAAAACGAACAGGACATTTTGCAGATGGCGCAATACTTTAAGGAAAACAAGCATATTCTTCGTTTTATTGAGTATATGGACGTTGGAAATTATAATGGTTGGGATTTAAAAGAGGTCGTCTCTAAACAAGAAATAGTAGATACGATTCATCAAGTTATGCCGTTAGAACGGATAGAAGCAAATTATTCTGGTGAAGTGGCTACTAGGTATCGTTATATAGGAAGCGACGAGGAAATAGGTATTATTTCATCGGTAACAGATTCTTTTTGCTTATCATGTACGAGAGCTCGTATTTCTGCAGAAGGAAAATTATATACTTGCTTATTTGCTTCTAAAGGAAATGATTTAAGAGAATTGCTTCGTTCTGAACATACAGATGAGGACATTACAGATGTAGTACGCGATATATGGAATAATAGGGAAGATCGTTATTCAGATGAACGCTTAAATCATAAAAATAAGAATACAATACCTAAAATTGAAATGTCACATATCGGTGGTTAATATATAAAGCTAGCGTCATAGTGAAAAATGGGGAATTTACAAGAGTTGTGGATTTTCTATTTTATAGTAAAAGTGATGATTGATATCTCTGTAAAAGATGTGCAGAGAAATTAAGCAGCATTCAAAAACCTTTATTTTGAGGAGGTTTTTTGAAGCTGCTTTTTTATTTGGAGAAAATGGAGGAATGGGTAATGGCATTTCATAAGCCGGAACAAATTGCTGAGCTTGTCATTGAGGCCGGTGTTCAAAAAGTAAGACAGACATTGCCAGCGATGCTTATTCTCGGTTTTTTAGGAGGAGCGTTTATTGCGATAGGTTTTTTACTTAACATTCGAGTTTTAGGGAATTTACCTGAGCGCTGGGGGAGTCTAGTGAATGTTTTAGGAGGAGCGGTATTTCCTGTTGGACTTATGCTCGTAGTATTAGCAGGAGGAGAATTAATTACGGGAAATATGATGTCACTGTCTATGGCGCTTTATGCAAAGAAAATTACATTGATAAGTGTACTGAATAACTGGGTTTGGATTACTCTCATGAATTTTATTGGGGCAATTTTCGTTGCGTATTGCTTTGGACATCTTGGCGGATTAACAGAGGGAGAGTATTTAAATAAAACAGTAGCGATAGCGGAAGGGAAGTTACATGAATCATTTGGAAGAACTTTAATTTTAGCAATTGGTTGTAATTGGCTCGTTTGTCTTGCTCTTTGGCTCGCTTACGGGACGAGTGATTTTGTCGGAAAAATCATCGGAATTTGGATTCCAATTATGGCATTTGTAGTGATTGGATTTCAGCAAGTAGTAGCAAATATGTTTGTCATTTCCGCTGTTATTTTTGCTGGTCATCTAACGTGGATGGATTTGGCTAAAAATTTTGTTCCTGTTTTTATCGGAAATGTAATTGGAGGAGCTGGGTTTGTTGGTTTTGCTTACTTTGCTTGTTATCAGAAACAACATTCTAATATGAAATAGAGTTCTTGAGAGGAAGGGTATGTAATGGCTGATCGGTATTCACGACAACAGTTGTTCAAACCAATTGGGAGTAAAGGACAAGAAAAAATTCGAAATAAACATGTGTTAATTGTAGGGGCAGGCGCATTAGGAAGTGCAAGTGCCGAAAGTTTCGTACGTGCAGGTGTTGGCAAGTTGACGATTATTGATCGTGACTACGTTGAATGGAGTAATTTACAAAGGCAACAATTGTACTCTGAACAAGATGCGAGAGAGAAAATGCCGAAAGCAATTGCTGCAAAAAATCGGTTAGAACAAATTAATTCGGAAGTACAAATACATGCTTTCGTAATGGATGCAACTTCAGAAAATATGGAAGGTCTATTAAAAAATGTAGATGTAATCATTGATGCAACAGATAATTTTGATATTCGATTTGTAATAAATGATTTATCACAAAAACATAATATTCCTTGGGTATATGGTTCTTGCGTTGGATCGTATGGTATGAGTTATACAATTATTCCGCAAGAGACACCGTGTTTACATTGTATGCTGAAAAATATTCCTGTTACAGGTGTGACATGTGATACCGCTGGAATTATTAGCCCGACTGTTCAAATCGTCGCAGCATATCAATTGGCAGAAGCACTCAAAATTTTAGTGGAAGATTTCTCAGCAATTAGAAAAACATTTTTCATGTTTGATATATGGAGTAATCAAAATCATTTTATAAAATTAGGGAAAATAAAAACAGACGCTTGTCTCTCATGCGGTTTGAATCGAACTTATCCTTATTTATCATACGAAAATCAAACGAAAGCAGCTGTTTTATGCGGAAGAAATACAGTTCAAATTAGAACAGTAGACAATAGGAAATACAATTTTGATGATATAGAAAAAGTATTACAAAAACTGGGGAAAGTAGATCGGAATCCGTATTTACTATCTTGCCAATTCGATGATTACCGCGTGGTTGTTTTTCGAGATGGTCGTGTTTTTATTCATGGTACAAATGATATTTCGAAAGCGAAACAACTATATTATCGCGTATTCGGTTAATAGAGAGGGTGTCAACAATGGAAAGAAGAGTGCCAATTACGGTTGAAGAAGCTGTTCGTAAAGTGATGGGATTTGCTGATAAAGGCTTAAAGGAGCTATTACCAATTGAATTAGCTTATGGACGTATATTAGCAGAGGATTTAATAGCTGACCATGATGTACCGTCATTTAATCGTTCGCCGTATGACGGATTTGCTATTCGAGCAGAAGATACTAATTTAGCAAGTTATGAAACGCCAATTGTATTTGAAGTAGTGGGTGAAATTGGTGCAGGATCGCTATTCCATGAGAAAGTAGGTCCGTTTCAAGCAGTTCGAATTATGACGGGAGCACAAATTCCGAATGGGTGTGATGCGGTTGTTATGTTAGAGCTGACTCGTCAATATGAGAAGAATGGCAACAATTATATGGAAGTGAAGCGATCATTCAAAAAGGGCGACAATATTTCTTTTCAAGGTGAAGATGCTCGTAAAGGAACGGTTCTTGCAAAGAAAGGATCGTACATTAATCCAGGTATTTCAGCTCTTCTTGCTACATTCGGTTATAGTGAAGTGCCAGTTGCGAGAAAGCCTGTAATTGGACTGTTAGCGACTGGGAGTGAATTGCTTGATGTCGATGATTCATTACAGCCAGGGAAAATCCGAAATAGTAATACGTATATGATATTGTCTCAAATTCGAAGAGCAGGCGGCAGAGTAAAATATTTTGGGAAGTTTAGTGATGATTTTAATACATGTTTTACAGCTGTGAAAGAAGCGCTTGGGCAAGTGGATATGTTAATTACAACGGGCGGTGTATCAGTAGGAGATTACGATTATTTACCAGCTATTTACGAAAAGTTAGGTGCCTCTGTTCTTTTCAATAAAGTTGCAATGCGGCCAGGGAGTGTTACGACTGTAGCACAATTAAATGGCAAGTTATTATTTGGTTTATCAGGAAATCCATCAGCTTGTTATGTAGGGTTTGAATTATTCGTAAGACCGTGTATTCGGGCGTATATGTTTAGTGAAAAAGTACATTTAAAAAGAGAAAAAGCGTTATTAGGAGAAGATTTTCTAAAACCGAATCCATTTACAAGATTTGTACGAGCGAAATTGCAATATGATGAGGGGAAATTAATAGCTTATCCATCAGGTTTTGATAAATCTAGCTCAGTTTCCTCATTGGCAGAATCAAACGTGTTTATCGTATTGCCGGGCGGGACAAGAGGATATAAAAAAGATATGTTTGTCGATGTTCTTTTATTAGAAGATAACGAAGGTAGTGAATGGCCTTGGACATTTCATAAAGTGAGAGGTGGTTCTAATGGGACAAGTGTTATTTGAGATTGTAGATAATCCGATTTTAGTTGAAGAAGTAACGAATAAAGTCGCAAGAAGGGAAGTGGGTGCGATTACAACATTTATTGGTACCGTGAGAGAACTTACAAAAGGAAAACGAACGCTACATTTAGAGTATGAAGCATATAAACCGATGGCAGTAAAACAACTTATGAGAATTGGTGAAGAAATTAGTGAAAGATGGCCGGATGCAAAAGTAGCAATTACGCACCGTGTAGGGCGGCTAGAAATCATGGATATTGCGGTAGTCATTGCAGTTTCATCACCGCATCGTAAAGTAGCTTATGAAGCGAATGAGTACGCGATTGAACGTATAAAACGAATCGTTCCAATTTGGAAAAAAGAATTTCGGGAAGATGGAACGATGTGGGTTGGAGATCAACTTGAAAACACACCATATCCAGAAGGAAAACCAAAGAAGGAAGAATGAGAAAATGATTACAATTTTATTGTTTGCAAATTTGCGTGAGGAAGTCGGATTGGATCAATTAATAATTTCAGAAAAACAAGAAATGACTGTTGGGCAATTAAAAGAATGGTTGAAAGATAGTTATCATTTGCAATCCTTGGATACAGTAATGGTTGCAATTAATGAAGAGTTTGTAACGAATGAAGAGATGATAAAAGTAGGAGATATAGTCGCATTAATCCCGCCCATTAGCGGAGGGTAATAAGCTTTTTCAACAGATGAAGCGCCGAGAAGATGTTGTATATAAATTAGAATAAGAGAAGGGATGAGTTCTATGCTTACTCAAGAACAAATAATAAATGCATTAAAACATGTAGAGGATCCAGAGTTACACAAAAGTGTTGTAGAATTAAATATGGTTAGAAATATACAAATGAACGGAACAGAGGTTAAACTTGAAGTAGTACTAACAATACAAGGTTGTCCGTTAAAAGCAAAAATTCAACAAGATATTGAAGAATCACTTCACGCAATTGGTGCCTCTAAAGTGGATGTAACATTTGGTTCTATGACACAAGAAGAACGTGCAGCTTTAACAGAGAAGTTAAAGAAAAATAGTAGAACAGAAACTGGTATGCCGAGCATGCTTCGCCTTGATTCAGGAGTACGGTTTATTACTGTAACGAGTGGAAAAGGTGGAGTTGGAAAATCAACGGTGACAATTAATCTTGCAACTGCACTAGCTCGTATGGGCAAAAAAGTGGGGATATTAGATGCAGACATATATGGTTTTAGTATTCCAGCTATGATGGAAACGAATAAGAAACCAACGATGATTGATCAAACAGCAATTCCGGTCGTTAGTCACGGTGTTAAAATTATGTCGATGGGATTTTTTACGGAAGGAAATAACCCGGTTATGTGGCGCGGACCGATGTTAAATAAATGGATTCAAAATTTCCTTGCGAATACGCACTGGGGAGAATTAGATTATTTACTTCTTGATTTACCACCTGGTACAGGAGATGTTGCTATTGATGTTGCAGCAATGATCCCGCAGGCGCAAGAAATTATCGTTACAACACCACACAATGTAGCTTCGTTCGTAGCATCTAGAGTAGGAGTTATGGCAAAGCATACGAAACACGAGATTTTAGGGATTGTAGAAAATATGGCTTATTATGAAGAGCAAGATGGATCGAAAAACTATCTCTTCGGAAAAGGTGGCGGCGAAATGCTTGCAGAACAATTGCACACAGAAGTGATTGCGCAAGTGCCTTTTGCAAAACGAGAAGAAAATAACGGTTCATCTGTATATGATGAAGACTCTCTTGTAGGAGAAGTGTTTACATCGTTAGCTGAGGATATTATTTATAGAGGATAGAGGGGGAAGTTTAATATGGCATGTAACATTGATCATTCTATTGAAGATGTGATGAATAAGCTTGAAAGTCAAAAGAGTTTTTTACCTGAAGGGATCTTTAAAGAGTTAAAGAGTTTTTTGCAAGGTATTCATTCACAGAAATTATTAAATGATGTTTTTCACCTCCTAAAAAAGTATGATTTAGTCAGTGAGGAAGAACGAGAGACGAAAAACGCACAATTATTGTACATTTTGAATTAAGTACTCTTTGGCTTTAGAATTTTTTCAGAAGGGGTGAATGTAATGAATATGAAAAAGATGATTGAAATGGTAGAAGCAACTAAAGTGACTGACGAAGAATTATCGATTTCTACTTTACATCAAAAGCTTGTGAAGTTGTATAGTCAAAAAGATTGTGCAGAGTATACGGAGTTATTAAAATATATTTTATCATTATCCGTGCAGCTGAAGCTGAATCTCGTATTGAAATATTTTGGTGTGCGTCCGGTTGTTGCTGCAGACGAGCGTATGCAATTTCAAGAGATATTTAAATGCTTAGCTAAGAAAGATGAGAATGGGGAATGGTTTCTAAATTTTGTTTCTTTATATGTAGGGCTAATTGTAGTTCTTCATTTTGATGAGAAAGTGATTGAGAGCAATTTTTTTGATGATATGGTAGTGGGTAAATGTAATGAAATATAAGATTCTGCTCATAACGTTTTTCTATTTAAATGCTTTAATTGCGATTTTAGTTGGTTATATAAATATGAAGGCAATTAATTAAGAAAAAGGAATGAAACTAGTTGGATAAAAAGAGTTCTTCAGTTGTTTCCGTCGTTTTTTCGTGTTACTATTAATCGAATTTTTCATAAGGAGAGAAAGCGATGAAATGGATTTATTTTCTTATTATTAACGTTATAGCTTTTAGCCTTATGGGGCTTGATAAACGAAAAGCAAAGAAGAAACAGTGGAGAACGCCAGAAAGTACGTTGTTTTTATCGGCGGCAGCTGGAGGAGCAGTTGGAGCTTGGATCGGCATGTATATGTTTCATCATAAAACTCATAAAAAGAAATTTGTTTTCGGCATACCGTTACTTGTTGTAATAACGGTATGTTTATTATTCGTTGTATGAGAAATGTCGAAAGAAATGCAGATTGATTATTGGTAAAGTGAGCATGTGAGACCGTATAATGGAGAAAAAATGAGAAGAGGAGAAAAAGGAAGATGGGGAGTCAATCAGCAGAGCAAAAAAAAGGGATACTATATGCGGCTGGTGCTTACACGATGTGGGGAATTCTACCGATTTATTGGAAATGGGTTGAGGAAGTTCCAGCAGATGAAATATTAGCGCACCGCATCGTTTGGGCATTTGTTTTTATGTTACTTGTATTAGGTGTTACGAAGAGGTTTCGCCAGTTTATTGGGGAATTTGTGAATCTTTTTAAACGACCTAAATTATTAATGTCATTAACAATAGCTTCAGTCTTGATTAGCGGAAACTGGTTTGTTTACATATGGGCCGTTAATCATAATCATGTTATTGAAGCGAGTCTTGGCTATTATATTAATCCGCTTATTAGTATTTTACTTGGTACAGTCGTTTTAAAGGAAAAGTTAAACTTTTGGCAATATGTTGCAGTTGGTTTAGCAGGAGTAGGGGTTGTCATTTTAACAGTACGTTTCGGATCTATTCCGTGGGTTTCTCTTTCACTTGCCTTTTCATTTGGATTATACGGATTAACGAAAAAACTATTAAACTATGATGCTACAATTGGACTTACGATGGAAACCATGTTAGTGACGCCGTTTGCGATCATTTATCTTGTTATGACAGGAGCACATGGTTTCGGCTCATTTGGATCTATTTCAATGTTATCAACGTTACTTTTAATAGGAGCAGGTATTGTAACAGCATTACCACTATTTTATTTTGCAAAAGGAGCACAACTTATTCCGCTTTATATGGTGGGATTTTTACAATATATTGCGCCAACAATTAGCTTAATTTTAGGTGTATTTGTATTTGGTGAACATTTCACATCTACACATATGATTGCATTTTTCTGTATATGGGTTGCTTTATTTGTATTCTCGGTAGCGAAAACAAAGTTTTTAGTGCAGAAACAACCGAAATTTATAAAAAATAAATCAGCAAAAGTATCATAATGCGTAGTATTTTCTACGCATTTTTCTTTATACTTATATTATATAGAATTTCCATTATAGTCAGTAAGGAGCTGAGAACATGGAAACAATTTTACATAATGATCCGCTTATGGCAGCTGTAATTTCATGGTTTTTAGCACAATTAACGAAAGTAGTCTTTAAATTAGTTAAAACGGGTGAATTTGATTTTGCAAAGTTTTTTGCTTCAGGTGGGATGCCAAGTTCTCATGCTTCAACAGTTACAGCGCTTGCTACAGGAGTTGGAGTTGTGGAAGGTGTGGAAAGCTCGATGTTTGCGGTTGCTGCTATTTTTGCCATTATTGTTATGTATGATGCTTCAGGAGTAAGGCTTGCAGTAAGTAAACAAGCAAAAATATTGAATGACTTTTTTCACGGTAGAGAAACAGAATATAAGAAGTTAAATGAACTTGTTGGGCATACACCGTATGAAGTAGTAGTCGGTGCTTTATTAGGGATTATTGTCGGAGTAGGATATTGTTTATGAGCAGAACATTTTATATGTTCTGCTTTTCTTTGTTTTCATACATATTCAGCTACCTTTTTGAATATCGTTATACGGATTTCGAAAGGGTGGGTGAGTAACTTGTTATTATATGAAAAAGTGTATGAAGAAATAGCGAGAAGAACAACTGCACTTCAAACGATGCAACGGCAAGATGGTACGTGGCGGTTTTGTTTTGAAGGAGCGCCACTAACAGATTGTCATATGATTTTTTTATTAAAATTATTAGGTAGAGATAAAGAGATAGAACCGTTTGTAAAAAGATTAGCATCACTCCAAACAAATGAAGGAACATGGAAATTGTATGAAGATGAAGTGGGTGGTAATTTATCTGCTACAATTCAATCTTATGCTGCCTTACTTGCATCGGAAAAATATACAAAAGAAGATGCGAATATGAAGCGAGCGGAAATGTTTATAAATGAGCGCGGGGGGGTGGCGCGTGCTCATTTTATGACGAAGTTTTTATTAGCGATTCATGGAGAATATGAATATCCTTCTCTCTTTCATTTGCCAACACCAATAATGTTTCTGCAGAACGATTCCCCCCTCAGTATATTTGAATTGAGTAGCTCAGCACGTATCCATTTAATTCCGATGATGTTGTGTTTAAATAAAAGATTTCGAGTAGGGAAAAAGTTATTGCCAAATTTAAATCACATTGCAGGCGGGGGCGGAGAATGGTTTCGGGAGGATCGGTCTCCAGTTTTTCAAACGTTATTAAGTGAGGTGAAGAAAATTATAACGTATCCACTTTCTTTGCATCATAAAGGATATGAGGAAGTAGAACGTTTTATGAAAGAGCGTATTGATGAAAATGGAACATTATATAGTTACGCAACTGCCTCGTTTTATATGATTTATGCTTTACTTGCATTAGGGCATTCTATTCAATCGCCAATTATTCAGAAGGCTATAACGGGAATCGCATCTTATATATGGAAGATGGAGAGAGGGAGCCATTTGCAAAACTCTCCGTCAACTGTATGGGATACAGCTTTACTCAGTTATGCTTTGCAAGAAGCTCAAGTTCCGAAAGCAAGTAAAGTGATTCAAAATGCATCAGCGTATTTACTAAGAAAACAGCAAACGAAGAAAGTAGATTGGAGTGTACATGCACCGAATCTATTCCCAGGTGGTTGGGGCTTTTCGGATGTGAATACGATGATTCCAGATATTGATGATACAACTGCTGTGTTAAGAGCACTGGCGCGAAGTAGAGGGGACGAAAATGTAGATAATGCTTGGAAGAGAGCGGTTAATTGGGTTAAAGGATTGCAAAATAATGATGGTGGTTGGGGAGCTTTTGAAAAAGGGGTAACGAGCCGTATATTAGCAAATTTACCAATCGAAAATGCAAGTGATATGATTACAGATCCTTCTACACCAGATATTACAGGAAGAGTGCTAGAGTTTTTTGGGACATATGCGCAAAATGAATTGCCCGAGAAACAAAAACAAAGTGCGATAAATTGGTTAATGAATGTACAAGAGGAAAATGGATCATGGTATGGGAAATGGGGAATTTGTTATATATATGGTACATGGGCAGTGTTGACTGGTTTACGGTCACTAGGAATACCATCTAGCGATCCATCATTAAAACGAGCAGCTTTATGGCTTGAACATATACAGCATGAAGATGGTGGCTGGGGAGAATCTTGCCAAAGTAGTGTGGAAAAAAGATTTGTTACTTTGCCGTTTAGTACACCATCACAAACGGCATGGGCGTTAGATGCTCTCATTTCTTACTATGAAAAAGAAACACCAATCATTCGAAAAGGTATTTCATATTTGCTCTCCAACCCTTATGTAAATGAAAAATATCCTACTGGAACAGGTTTACCAGGTGGGTTTTATATTCGTTATCATAGTTATGCTCATATATATCCGTTGCTTACTTTGGCTCATTATACAAAAAAATATAGAAAATAAACCGAGAGATGTCTCTCGGTTTATTTTGTTGGGTAGTAGGTCCCTTTTGAAAAGAATAAGGTTGTGATGTACCTTATTTTTCGGTTGACTGGCGTTTTTGACGTGCATCAGCGGCATTTGCACGTGCGTTTGCTTCTAAGTCATTGTGGTCAGCGAGTTCGCGAGAGAACTCAACATCAATGCCATCAGTTGCTTTGCTTTGTTTGAAATTCTTTTTGTTCATTCGACACAATCTCCTTGCGTTTATGCGACGTTGCAAAGTTAGTTTGACACAAATAGACTTTTTTATACAAAGAGGAATTGGAAAGCAAAAAGCCGAAATATACAGTATAAGTAATAGAAATGGGGGATAGGAATGGAGTTTTTAAATGGGAAAACAGCTGTTGTAACAGGAGCTGCACAGGGAATTGGAAAAGAGATTGCAAGGGTTTATGCAAAACTAGGGGCGAAAGTATTAATTAGCGATGTAAATGAAGAGAATCTACAAAAGACGACACGTGAGTTATCAGATGAAGGATATGAAGTGTGCTCATATCGATGTGATGTGAGTAATCAAAATGAAGCAAAGTCGTTAATTGAATATGCGGTTCAAAAATTTGGTACATTACATATTTTAGTGAATAATGCTGGAATTACAAGAGACGCAATGTTACATAAAATGGAGAAGTCTGCTTGGGAACAAGTATTACAAGTGAACTTAACTGGAGTTTTTTATTGTATGCAACCAGCGCTTCTTTACATGAGACAACAAGGGTATGGACGCATTATTAACATATCTTCAATTAGTAGAGAAGGAAACATAGGTCAAGCAAATTATGCGGCTACAAAGGCAGGAGTTGTAGGATTAACAAAAACAGCAGCGAAAGAAGTTGGAAGTTTCGGTATTACTTGTAATGCGATTTGTCCGGGGTTTATGGATACAGATATGACAAAAACGATACCAGATAAAGTGAAAGAAAAGATGGTGGGCGCTATTCCAGTTGGTAGAATTGGAACGCCAGAAGATATTGCGAACGCAGCAGCCTTTTTAGCATCAGAATACGCATCTTATATTACAGGTGAAGTATTAAATGTGAGCGGAGGACTGCAAGTTTAAAGGAATACATAATGAAAAGAACCTGACCAGGTAAGTCAGGTTCTTTCTCATTAATTTAAGTTAAGCCAAACGCTCTTCACTTCTGTATAGTTATTTAATGCGTAAGATCCCATTTCACGGCCGAGACCAGATTGTTTAAATCCTCCAAATGGAGATGCTGCATCAAAGACGTTATAACAGTTTACCCATACTGTACCTGCACGTACTTTACTTGCAACATAGTGTGCAGTTTTAACATTTTCTGTCCATACACCAGCAGCTAAGCCAAATTGAGATTTATTCGCACGTTCAATTACTTCATCAATATCGTTAAACGGTATTGCAGAAATAACTGGACCGAAAATTTCTTCTTTTGCGATCGTCATTTCGTCATTTACGTCAGCGAATACTGTAGGAGAAACGAAGTAGCCTTGATCGAATGGATTATTTCCTCCGCAAAGTACTTCAGCGCCTTCTTCAATCCCTTTTTCAATGAAGCCCATTACACGTTTTTGTTGTTCTTCGGAAACGAGAGGACCGATTGTAGTTTCTGGACTTAGACCAGCGCCTTGATTTAATTTTTTAGAATAAAGGACGAGATCAGCCATGACATTATCATACATTTTCTTCGGAACAAATAAGCGTGATCCAGCAGAGCATACTTGTCCTTGGTTAAACATAACACCAGAAAGTGCACCAGGAATCGCGCGAGATAAATCAGCATCTGGCAAGATGATATTTGGTGATTTACCGCCTAACTCAAGTGTAACGCGTTTTAATGATTCGGATGCTTGTCGCATAATTTGTTTACCGACAGGAGTAGAACCGGTAAATGCAATTTTATCAACGAGTGGATGATTAACGAGAGCTTGTCCAGCTGATTCACCGAATCCAGGTACGATATTAATAACACCTTTCGGGAATCCAGCTTCTTCAATTAATTCAGCTAAGTATAGAGCAGATAGTGGAGTTTGTTCTGCAGGTTTTAAAACGATTGTACATCCTGTAGCAAGCGCTGCTCCCATTTTCCACATTGCCATAAGAAGCGGGAAGTTCCAAGGGATAATTTGACCAACGACACCAACAGCTTCATGGCGTGTATAGTTAAAGTAATCACCGGAAACAGGAATTGTTTGACCAACGATTTTCGTAGCCCAGCCAGCGTAATAGCGCATATGCTCAATTGCAAGTGGTATGTCTGCTGCCATTGTTTCACGGATTGGCTTTCCGTTATCTAATGTTTCGAGCTGTGCAAGCTCTTCTTTATGTTCTTCCATTAAATCAGCTAACTTGTACATGAGACGGCTTCGCTCAGCAGTGCTCATACGAGACCAAGGACCTTCGTCAAAAGCCATACGAGCTGCGACTACAGCTTTATGAATATCTTCACGACCAGCTTCAGAAACGACGGCAAGTGTTTCACCAGTTGCTGGGTTAGGTGTTTTAAATGTTTTTCCGGAAGCGCTTTCAATGAAAGATCCATTCACATATAACTTTTTTGTACCTTGAAGAAAATTTTCTACCTTTTCATGAAGATTTACAGCTAGTTGACTCATTGTATAACCCCCTTGAAAATATAATGTAAACGCAGTACGAGACGGCGCTTATTCCGAAATCAAGGATGTGGAAACTAGATGGAAAGCCTCTAATTAAAATCATAATTAATAAATACTGAAAATTCAAATTTCATTTGTGTTACAATTGTAAAAAATATGTAATGTAACAGAACCTTCTATATGATTGTAAAAAATCCTGCTTGTTTTTGCTTTCTAGTAGGAAAAACTAGAAGAACAATGGTACAATAATACATCGTGAGAGGAGGGGGAAAAATGAAAGATTATCATGATGATCCACGCTTTCGAATAGCCCATAGAGAAGCGTTAATTGGTCTTGGACTTGCTATTATTAATTTTATAATATGGTACGGATTCGCTTATGGGCTTGGTAGTAAAAATCCGAGTGAATATACATATGTATTCGGTTTTCCCACATGGTTTTTTTATAGCTGTATCGTTGGATTTATCGTTATGGTTATTTTACTTAGTTTAGTTGTTCGTTTTGTATTTCAAGATATTTCACTCGATGAGGAAGAAAAAAGTGAGGAATAATAGATGAATTGGTATGTAATCATTCCAATGATAATTTCGTTTATCGTTGTATTTTTAATTGGTGTATATGCTTCAAGACGCGTGCAAGCAACTGCTCATAATAAATTTTTACAAGAATATTTTCTAGGTGGGCGTGAGCTAGGCGGTTTATTATTAGCGATGACAATGATTGCTACGTACGGTAGTGCAAGTAGCTTTATTGGTGGCCCTGGTATTGCTTACAATATGGGGCTTGGATGGGTACTGTTATCTGCGATTCAAGTTGTAACAGGGTATATCGTTTTAACGGTTATCGGTAAAAAGTTTGCAATTATCGCTAGGAAGATGGAAGCAATTACTCTTATCGATTATTTAAAAGGGAGATACAATAATAAAGCAGTTGTTATACTCTCTGCGTTATGTATTATTATCTTTTTATTTTCGGCGACAGTAGCCCAGTGGGTCGGCGGTGGACGATTAATTGAGTCACTAACGGGTCTATCGTATACAACAGCACTATTTTTATTTACTTTTTCTGTACTTGTGTACGTATTAATTGGTGGATTTCGTGCAGTCGCGCTATCAGATACATTATTAGGAATCATTATGTTAGTTGGAACGACAATCATTTTAATTGCTACTGTCATTGCTGGTGGTGGAATTGAAAAGATTATGCAGGAACTTGTTCAAATTAATCCAAATTTAATTACACCATTCGGAGCAGATGGCAGTTTAACGAAATCATATGTTACATCATTTTGGATTTTAATTGGAATTGGCGTTGTAGGTTTACCGCAAATTAGCGTGCGTGCCATGTCTTATAAAAATTCAAAAGCTATGCACCAAGCTTTAATAATTGGAACAGTTGTCGTTGGTACAATTATGATCGGTATGCATTTAACAGGTGTATTTGCAAGAGTAGTACTTCCAGGTATAACGGTACCAGATAAAGTAATGCCGCTACTTGCGATGGAAGTGTTGCCACCGTGGTTAGCTGGAGTTTTCTTAGCCGCACCAATGGCAGCGATTATGTCTACAGTAAACTCTTTATTATTACTTGTAAGCTCGTCAATTATTAAAGATATATACGTAAATTACATAAAGAAAGATGCAGCAGACAGTACGATAAAAAAAGGAAGTTTGTGGATTACTGGTATTGTAGGACTACTCGTTTATGCAGCGGCGATTAAACCACCAGATTTTTTAATATGGCTAAATTTATTTTCTTTCGGTGGATTAGAAGCAGCATTCATTTGGCCAATCGTATTAGGGTTATATTGGAGGAAAGGAAATGCTACAGGAGCGCTTGCTTCCATTTTCGTTGGAGTAGGTTCATATATGTGTATTCATCTTTTCTATCCAAATCCGTTCGGTATACATACAGTTGTCTTCCCAATTTGTTTTGCGTTTATCGCTTATGTTATTGGAAGTATGAGTGCTGTAAAAAAAACAGTATAGGTTAGCTGAAGAACGTAGTCCTTATAGGACTGCGTTTTTTCGTATGAATTTGTTCTTTTTTATTCTGTATATCCACGTTTATTCATAAATTAATAACAACTGAGGGGATGGAGTTGAGGTCGATGAAAAAAGTGTTATTTTTAGGAGACCCAGGCATTGATGACTCTTTAGCAATTATGTATGGATTGTTGCATCCTGATATTGATATTGTTGGGGTAGTAACGGGATATGGAAATGTAACACAAGAAAAGGCGACAAGTAATGCCGCATATTTATTGCAAATGGCAGGACGGGAAGATATACCTGTTATTAATGGTGCGAAAATTCCTTTATCCGGAGATGTTACAACGTATTATCCAGAAATTCATGGGGCAGACGGTTTAGGGCCAATTAAACCTCCAAAAACTTTTTTGCCAAATATAAAGCCTTTTTGTGCATTTTTTGATCTTCTTGAAAAATATAAAGGGGAATTAATAATAGTCGATGCTGGTAGATCAACAACACTAGCGACGGCATTTATTTTAGAAAAGCCGATGATGAAGTATGTGAAAGAATATTATATAATGGGCGGTGCTTTCTTAATGCCTGGCAATGTAACACCAGTCGCAGAGGCGAATTTTCATGGTGATCCGATTGCGTCGCAATTAGTTATGCAAAATGCTAAAAATGTGACATTAGTACCACTTAACGTTACATCTGAAGCAATTATTACGCCGGAAATGGTAAAATATATTACGAAACACTCTAAAACGAGTTTTAATAAGTTAATCGAGCCGATATTTACGTATTATTATAAAGCTTATAGAAAGTTAAATCCGAAAATAAAAGGAAGCCCAGTACATGACGTCGTTACAATGATGGTTGTGGCAAATCCATCCCTTTTAGACTATGTATATCGTCGTGTCGATGTAGATACAGTTGGAATTGCAAAAGGAGAGAGTATTGCTGATTTTCGGCCTCAACCTGATGCAAAAGCATTAAAAAATTGGGTGCGAATTGGTTGGTCGTTACATTATAAAAAGTTTCTTGAGGATTTTGTGAAATTTATGACGTAGACATAATGGGAGCATACAAGTTAAAATAATGGAGATGGTTATTTAAATGACCATCTCCATTAATTTGTTTTTTAATGATAAATAGAGAAGAGTTACACAATAGGAGAGGAATTTTACTTGAAAAAAACTATAGTATGCGCAGTAATTGTGGGTATTTTCGTTTTGCTAATATCGGGTAACTTTTTAGTGAAAAAAGTATGGAGTTCAAATAATGATGATGCACAGTATATTGCATCTTTTATTGAAGAACATAAAGATGAAAAAAATAGTGCACTTCTAGTAAAGAGAAATGATAAAGTTGTTTATTCTGTAAATCCCAATGTTGTATTGCCAGTCGCTAGTACGATGAAATTAATTGTGGCGCTTGAATATACGAAACAAGTTACTGAAGGGAAAATTGATTCGTCTAGTTTCGTTTCGATTAATGATGTGAATCGTTATTATGTTCCGAATACAGATGGAGGTGCACAAGATAGATGGCAAAAGTATTTGGAGAAGACAGGCAAGATAACTGAAGGAGCGGTTTCTTTAGAAGAAGTGGCAAAAGGAATGGTTAAGTTTAGTTCGAATGCGAATGCTGAATACTTAATGGAATTGTTAGGATTAGATAACATTAATCGGAATTTACAAAGTTTATCACTTCCTGCACATCAACCACTATTTCCAATCGTTTCATCTTTATATATCCCGGGATATTTGCATAAAGAATTGCATGTTCCAAAATATAAAATAGAAAAAAAGTTAAAAGAAATGTCTCAAGAGCAATATCGTGAATATGCGATGAATATTCATGAACGCTTAAAGAAGAAGGGACCATTATTACAGAAGGAAATTCCGCTTTATTTAGAGGAACGTTACGACAAAATTTGGTCAGATAGATTACCAGCAGCTTCCGCAAATGATTATATGGTATTACTTCAAAAAGCAAACCATAAAGGCGGCTTGACAGAGGCTGAAGAAAAAGTATGGGCAAATATCGTTGAAACAGACATGAGTGCCAAGAAATACCGTAAAACATTTAGACATGCTGGGCAAAAGAATGGTTACACACCATGGACGGTGACAAAAGCAGTTTACGCTATGGATAAACGTGGAAACTGTACAGAAATTGTGTTTTTAGCGAATAATTTAAATGAAGACGATAGTGCAGAAATACGGAAACATTTAGCAAACTTACATTTCCAAGTGTTGCAAAGTGATAAGTATGATGCGACTTTTATTAAATAAACTCGGTGCAGAGAGCACCGAGTTTATTTTTATGTACAAGCACTTTTTTTCTATCTCTGGGTATGATGGGTAGTAATACTTAGGTGAGAGGGGAAAAGGTGATGAAACAGAGTAAGGAAGAGTTTATAAAGAGTGAAGGCGCTGATTTCCCTGGAAAAACATATGTGGATTGTGTATTACAACATGTATTTGATTTTCAACGAAATTACTTATTGAAAGATATGTTTCAAGTGCATAAAGCACATATTACGATGTTGACTGAAGAAAGTTTAATGAAAATAGAAGAAGCTAAAGTTATATTAAACGCACTTAGAAAAGTAGAGCGAATACCAAAAGATAAATTGGTATATACAGAGCAGCATGAAGACCTCTTTTTTTTAGTCGAACATTTAATTTCTCAAGAAGCGAAATGCGATTTTGTAAGTAATATGCATATTGGTAGGAGTAGAAATGATATGGGTGTAACGATGTATCGCATGAGTTTAAGGCGATATGTACTACGGTTAATGGAGCATCATTTGTTATTGCAAGAAAGTATATTACAACTTGCCGATAATCACAAGGAAACGATTATGCCAGCTTATACACATACACAACCAGCACAGCCAACAACATTTGGTCATTATACTTTAGCAATTTATGATACGATGCAAAGAGATTTAGAACGAATGAAAAAAACGTACCAACTTTTAAATCAGTCTCCAATGGGGGCGGCTGCACTCTCTACAACAAGTTTCCCGATTAAACGAGAACGAGTTGCTCATCTACTTGGATTTACAAATGTAATTGAGAACTCATATGATGCTGTTGCCGGGGCGGATTATTTATTGGAAGTTAGCTCGCTACTTATGGTAATGATGACGAACACGAGTAGATGGATTCATGACTTTTTGTTGTTAGCAACGAAAGAATATGACGGTATTACTGTTGCAAAGCCATATGTACAAATCAGTAGTATAATGCCGCAAAAACGAAATCCAGTTTCAATTGAACACGCTCGTGCAATTACGAGTGGTGCTTTAGGAGAAGCATTTACAGTATTTCAAATGATCCATAATACGCCATTTGGTGATATTGTCGATACGGAAGATGACTTGCAGCCGTATTTATATAAAGGAATTGAAAAGACCATTCGTGTTTTTTGTATGATGAATGCAGTTGTTCGAACGATGAAAGTAGAAGAAGAAACGTTGAAAAGTCGTTCCTATAAACATGCAATTACGATAACTGATTTCGCAGATGTTTTAACAAAAAATTATGACATTCCATTTCGGCAGGCGCATCATGCAGCAAGTGTTATTGCGAAAATGTCATTGGAGCAACAAAAGGAGCTGCATGAATTACATTTAAAAGATGTAAATATATACTTACAAGAAAAGTTTAAAATACATTTATTAGAAAAAGAGTGGGAAGAAATTGTATCGCCAGAAGCTTTTATTCAAAAAAGAAATGTATACGGTGGACCGAGTAAAAAAGAAATGGAGCGCATGATTAAAAATCGAAAAGAGTCATTTCAAAATGAAGAAGAGGTATTTGAAAGGGAAAAACAAAGAATTTTACAAGCTGAAACGAATTTGAATTCATTAACTTTGAATATTGTTGAATCGTAAAAGAGGAATTTAGTGAATTAATCGCCAATACTTTATGAAACTATAAATAGAGAGAAGAGATTGTCGATGATTCAATTATATGTATATGAAGAGATTTTTCATTTTAAAGAAGATGTTACAACATTTCTAGAAAAGAATGAGCAGGAAAACAATCTCATATTAGGTGTATTACAAATGGTCCAAGAACCGATATTTATGGGGATAGCGAAACAAGGAGAAGAAATTGCCGTTGTATTTCTGCAAACAGAAGAGAAGAAACAAATCATTGTTGCAACTTCTGAAATTGCAGGAGTAGCTATTGAGGAACTTGCAAAAGAGTTAACGAAAGTATACCCGGATATTCCTGGATTGATCGGTAATAAGAAAATTGTACAGAAATTAGCGGAAGAGATTGCGGTATTAGAAAATAAGAAAACGAATGTTGCAATGGAGCAAGGTGTGTATGAGCTGAACAGAGTAAAGAAGAGGTGTAATGCGAACGGACTTTTCCGGGCAGTAAATAATGATGAATTACCATTAATAGAACAGTGGATATATCAATTTTGTGAAGATGTAAAGCTTCCTACTACGAAAGAAGAAGCAAAACAAACTGCGCATACATTAATAACTACAAATCGACTGTTTGGTTTGGAAGTGGATAGGAAACTCGTTTCTGTAGCTGCAAAAACGAGACCAACTAAAAATAATATAACAGTTAATTTTGTATATACGCCGAAAGAAGCAAGGAAAAAGGGATACGCATCTAATTGTGTAGCGGCACTTAGTCAACGTATGTTAGATGAAGGGTACAAGACGACTACGTTATATGCTGATCTAGCGAATCCGACATCTAATAAAATTTATCAAGAAATCGGTTATGAGCAAATTGCGGAGTCTGTGCTTATATTTTTAGAGAAGTAGAACAAAAAGGTGTGCTAAAATAGCACGCCTTTTTATTATTCATCAATCCTAATAACCTCGCCTTGAGGGAAGTCCTCAGTTTCTAGTAAGTTACGAATAGCTTTCGCAACATATTCAGGTGATAATAGTTTTCCTTCTTCTTTTAATGCAATGAAGCGGTCCAAATTTATAAAATCTTCTTTATTTGTTTCACGAATTTGTGATTGCATATTTGTATCAACAACACCAGGTGCAAAAGCGACGATTTTTACTGGATATTCTTTTTCTACTTCTTCAGTTGCTACGCACTGTGTAAACATATTTACACCAGCTTTCGTTGTGCAATAAGCGCCCCAGCCAAAGTAAGGATTTTTTCCTGCACCAGATGAAATGTTAATAACGCGTTTATCTACTTTCCAGCCTTTCGTATGCTTCATAAACGTAGATGTAAGAATCATAGGTGCAAGTAAATTAATGTGAACGTTCGTAATGAATTGTTCGCTTTCAGCTTTTTCGATTGGCTTCATAGGTGCAACTGTACCCGCATTATTAATTAAATGAATAGAGGATACATTTTCTTTTCTAATAGATGAAATGATCTCTTTAAAGTTAGTTTCTAAGTTATGTACATCTTGAAGATCTAGGGAATGAAAAATGCAATTGCTGTTATATTGTTCTGCAAGTTTAGTAAGCTCTTTATTTTCTCTTCTAGAAATAGAGATGACAGTTGTATTTTTTTCTAATAATTGCGTGGCAATAGCTTCCCCTAAACCTTGTGAAGTTCCTGTTATAATAACATAGCGCATAGTTTTATAAACTCCTCTCATATGTGCGGAATTTTGTTGGACAACGTACATCCCATAGGTTGTCTACATTTTATAGTATAGAGCACTTTTTACTATAAATGAAATGAGATGATTGTGTGCCTTTTATAAATCGTTTTACGACAACAGTACCTGGTGCCGTCACGTTCACTGGGAATACACTGGGACTTAGTCCTACATCACCTGCACCAGGTAATATTTTTGGTACACTTGCTGTGTTTACGACAGTAAATACAGCATTGCAAGTACCAGGATTCCCAGCAGGGACAACAGATGAATGGGAATTGAATTCTTCAAGTGCAATTTTAAATCTTCCAGCGGGAAGCAGTGTGTTATATGCAGAATTAGTTTGGGCTGGTACGTTCCGGACTGATACGGAAGATGTGTTACCATTTTTAAATGATAACATTACATTTACAACGCCAGCAGGGACGTTTTCTGTTACGCCAGATCCTGTTACCGCGCAGCAAGGTTCAGTAGGAAACCAGTTTTATTATGCTCGCTCTGCCAATGTAACGAATCTTGTTAGTGCAGGTGGAGCAGGAACATATACAACGGGTGCTGTGCCAGCTGCAAGAACTTCAGCCGACCCAACAATCAGTCGTTCAGCTGGATGGACGCTTGAGGTTGTGTATCAAAATGCCAATTTACCACTTCGAAATTTGTCAGTATATGCAGGTCAAGAAATTATTGATGCTTCATCACCACCAGTTGATGCCACTATTTCAGGATTTGCTACTCCAGCTACAGGAGCTGTAACAGGACGAGTGCTCGTAACTGCTCAAGAAGGTGATTCTAACATTGTTGGAGATCAACTTCGCTTTGGACCGAATGCAAATGCTACAGTTGCATTATTCGGACCGAGAAATCCTGCGAATAATTTTTTTCAGTCACAAATTTGTAATGACAGTGGAAATTTAGATACGAGTGGCACGTTTGGAGATTTGAATCAGCCGTTAGGGATAGCTTTGGCCGTCCGAAGACAGGGGTGGGATATTACAAATGTAGATGCCTCCTCATCTTTAGTAAACAATCAAACATCAGCAACGGTTCGATTCGTTACTAATGGAGATGGATACGCTGCAGCTGGTTTTGGGGTTCAAATTGATGCAACGGGGCCAATTATTAATCCTGTTAAATCGGTCAATAGAACAGTTGCAGGAGTTGGAGATATTCTTACCTACACAATTACAGTTCCTAATACAGGTACAGGAAGTGCAGAAAATGTTATATTACAAGACAGTATTCCGAACGGAACGACGTTTGTTACAGGTAGTGTAACAGTAGGTGGAGTAACACAGCCGAATGCGAACCCTGCTAATGGAATTAATTTAGGCACAATCCCAAATAACACGCAAAGAATTGTTACATTTCAAGTACGAATAACATCGTTTCCGAACCCAAATCCTATTCCAAATCGTGCAATGGTGTCATATCAATTCCGTCCTTTCGTTAGTAGTCCTCCTATTACAAGTACGTCTTCTTCAAACACAGTACAAACGACAGTGAATCAAGCGACTATAAGTATGCAAAAATCTGTAGATTTACAGACGGCAACGCTTAATGATGTATTAACGTACACAGTTAATGTCACAAATAATGGGAACGTTACTGCAAACAATGTTATTTTTGTTGATAGTATACCTGCTGGAACAACATTTGTTCCAAATAGCGTTACAGTGAATGGAGTAGCACGCCCAGGAGCGAATCCAGCAAGTAGTATAAATCTTGGAAGTATTAATGCTTCGCAAACGACTATAGTGCGCTTTCAAGTTCGAGTAACATCTAATCCTCTTGTCAATCCAATTCCCAATCGTGCAAGTGCTACATTTACCTTTACTCCAGTGCCTGGTCAACAACCAGTTTCAGGGCAAGCGACAAGTAACACTGTAGTTACGACCGTTAACATAGCTGATATAAGAACGAGAAAAACAGTGGATAGAGCTTTTGCGACGGTAAATGATGTTCTTACGTACACTGTTACAATTGAAAATACAGGAAATGTACTTGCGACGAACGTTATTTTTCAAGATCCGATCCCAATTGGAACGACATTTATCGCAAATAGTGTGACTGTGGACGGGGTTTCACAACCTGGGGCAAATCCAGCAACTGGGTTTACAGTAGCTAATATATCTCCTGGCGGAAGTAGGACTGTTACATTTCGAGTACGAGTTACATCTACACCATCGGGAGGTACGATTGCGAATCGCGGAAATGTGTCTGCTAATTTCGTCGTTACTCCGAATCAGCCACCGATAACAATTAATAGACAAACGAATACAGTTGTGACACAAGTTAATACAGGCGGTTTAAATGTAATAAAAGAAGTGAATACAACGCAAGCGGCGGTAGGGGATACTTTAACATACACAATTGCCGTCCAAAATACAGGAAACGTTCCGTTAACAAATGTATTTTTCCAAGACCCTATTTCTTCTGCTGTTTCATTTGTTGCAAATTCTGTAACAATTAATGGAGTATCGCAAAGTGGATTGAATCCGAATACAGGATTTTCTCTTCCGAATATTCCTGCGGCTCAAACAGTTGTAGTCACATTTGACGTATTAATTGTACAGGATCCAGAAAATGAAGATATTTTAAATCAAGCAAATGTAACAGCAAGTTTTCAAGTGAATCCGAGTGAACCACCAGTAACTATCAATGTTCCGAGTAATGTTGTGAATACGACAGTACAAACAGGGAACTTTGAAGTTGTGAAATCAGTGAATACGGCTGTTGCAACTGTAGGGGATATTTTAGTATATACAATCGAAGTTATAAATGCAGGTAGTGTACCAGCTACAAATGTATTTTTCCAAGATTCAATTCCACAAGGGACATTATTTATTGAAAATAGTGTAGTTGTGAATGGTGTTTTACAAGAAGGGGCAGATCCAGAACTTGGATTCCCATTAAATGATTTGCCTACTGGCGCGAGTGTTATTGTTACGTTTGAAGTATTAATTGATGAAATTCCCCAAGGGAATAATGTCGTAAATAATGCGAATGTAACTGGAGATTTCCTTGTAAATCCAACAGAGCCACCGATTACTGTAACAGTACCAAGTAATACTGTTATGACGATTGTGAATTCTTCAGGGTTAAATGTAATGAAAAGTGTAAGTGCTACTGAAGCCGGTGTAGGAGATACGTTAACGTATACAGTTCGTATACAAAATAGTGGAACGGTGACAGCGACAAATGTATCATTCCTTGATCCGATTCCAGTTGGAACCACTTTTGTAGCGAATAGTGTAACAATAAACGGGACACCTCAACCAGGTTTAAACCCGACAATTGGATTTCCACTTGCTAATATTCCAGTAGGAGGTATGGTGACGGTCACTTTTCAAGTGGCAATCACGAGTGTACCACCAAATAGAGTTCTTCCGAATAATGCGAATGTAACTGCTGATTTCCAGGTAAGTCCTCTCCAGCCACCAATTACAATTGTAACGATTAGTAATATTGTTGTGACGCGAGTGAATGTAGGATCACTTAATGTAATGAAGAGTGTAAATACACCACAAGCCGGTGTAGGAGATACGTTAACGTATACGATTCTTATTCAAAATACAGGAACTGTTCCTGCAACAAATATTGTTTTTCAAGATCCAATTCCGTCTGGTACTGCGTTTGTAACAAATAGTGTGACGATAAATGGAGTTGTTCAGCAAGGTGCGGATCCTATGCTAGGTTTCCCGGTACCAAATATTCCGGTCGGGCAAACGGCTACGATTACGTTTCAAGTTACAGTGACGAGTGTTCCGAGCGGTGGAAATATAAGAAACCAATCGAACGTTACTGCAAGTTTTCTTATAAATCCAGCAAACCCTCCAATAACGACTGTTACAAATAGTAATTTTGTTGTGACGCAAGTAAACACAGCACAGTTAAATATACAAAAATCTTCATCTGTACAACAAGCAGCACTTGGAGAAACTTACACGTATTCTGTTGTCATTCGGAATAACGGTACAGTAACAGCAACGAATGTCTCTTTCCTTGATCCAATTGCTTTAGAAACAACATTTGTAGCAAACAGTGTAACGATAAATGGAACGCTACAACCTGGATTTGACCCAAATGTTGGTTTCCCGCTTCCTAATATTGCTGCTGGAACATCATTGACAGTAACGTTCCAAGTTACGGTAGTTGCACCGTCTACAAGTGGAGCAGTATTAAATACAGCATCTGCTACAGCCACTTTCTTATTAAATCCTTTACAACCACCTGTAACAACCACGAATTCAAGTAATACAACGGTAGTTACAATACCGTTACCTCCTCCTGGTGAAGTAACAGCAACAAAAACAGTTGATGTTGCAACTGGGGCCGTTGGGGATGTATTAACGTATACTGTGCTCATTTCAAACGTAGGAATTATCCCTGTTACAGATGTGTTCTTCCAAGATGTCATACCAGAAGGAACGACGTTTGTTGACAATAGTGTAACGATAGGTGGAGTGCAGCAACTTGGTTTAAATCCAGAAATAGGATTTACAGTTACTCCATTATTAATCGCTGGTGGAAGTATTGAGGTCACATTCCAAGTGACGATTACAGAAATTCCAGATAATGAAGTCATATTAAATGATGCAGATGTTACATTTACTTCACAACCAAATCCGCAGGAACCACCGATTACGGAAACGATATTAACAAATTTAGTCGTTACGACAATTAATATAGCGTTTATTTTTCCATTGAAACTAGTAGATAAAGAAGTAGCGACGGTAGGAGAAATATTAACGTATGATGTATTGATTTTTAATTTCGGAACAGTGCCAGCGACGAATGTTCAATTTATCGATACTACTTCCGCGGGTGTAGCATTTGTACCAGGAAGTGTGAGCATAAACGGGGTACCAGCACCAGGATTAGATCCTTTCATTGGTTTTACAGTTCCAGATATACCTGTCGATGATTTTGTACTTGTCACATATCAGGAAGTGGTTACAAGCATACCAGAAGGTGGAACGATTGTTAATTTTGTAGACGTTACAGCTACATTTGCTGTAAGTGAAACAGAACCGCCTATTACGGAAACAACGACAAGTAATACGACATTAACAGAAATCAATGAGCCTGGTTTGAATGTTTTAAAATCAGTGAGTCAGCCGGTTGTTGCAGTAGGCGATACAATCACATATACAACAGTAGTTCAAAATACAGGAACAGTGCCAGCAACGAATGTTCAATATAGTGATGTATTACCTTCCTCTATAGCATTCGTGCCGAACAGTGTAACGATAGATGGTGTGTTACAACCTGGATTCAATCCGAATAACGGATTCCCGCTTCCAGATATAAATCCAGGTGAAAGTGTAGAAGTCACCTTCCAAGTAACCGTTGTTAGTGCGCCATCAAACGGAACAATTGCCAATACGGCAAATGTAACTGGAAGTTTTGTATTAGTACCAGGAGAACCACCAGTTATAGTAACAGAGCCGAGCAATACAACACTTACAACTGTAAATAGAGGGCAATTTAATGTTATTAAACAAGTAAATAGGGTTGCTACTCTCGTTGGAGATATATTAACGTATACGGTTCAAATAACGAATACAGGAACAGTAACAGCTAATGCTGTTCAGTTTGTTGATACCATTTCAGCAGGGGCGTCATTTGTACCAAATAGTGTAACGATAAATGGAGCCTCGCAACCAAACTTAAATCCAATTACTGGATTTGGAGTTGGAGATATACCGGTAGGTGAAACAGTTATAGTGACGTTTCAAGCGACAGTTACAAACATCCCGTCATCAGGAACAATTACGAACGTTGCAAATATAACAGGAAGCTTTACTTTAGTGCCAGGAGAACTACCAGTTGTAGTAACAGAGCCGAGTAATACGACGATAACTAGAGTGAATAGAGGACGATTCAGCGTTATAAAATCTATAAATAAAGAAGCGACACGATTAGGAGATACGTTAACGTATAGTGTGCAAGTTACAAATACGGGAACGGTAACAGCAACGAATGTTCAGTTTATCGATGTTCCATCACCTAGTTTAGAATTCGTTCCTGGAAGTGTACAAATAAATGGGGTTCCGCAAGTAGGTTTAGATCCATTTGTAGGCTTTGCATTGCCTGATCTTGCAGTAGGGGATAGTGTATTAATTACATTTGAAGTAAATGTAATCGCAGTTCCGCCTTCTAGTAGCATTATGAATACAGCAAGAGTAACGGGAGATTTCGAATTGATTCCAGGAGAACCTCCGTCTACAATTACAAATTCAAGTAATACGACGGTTACGCCGGTAAATAGAGGCAGCTTAGATATGTTAAAAGAAGTAGACCATTCAGTTGTTGGTGTAGGAGAAACGGTAACGTATACTGTTCGTATATTAAATACTGGTACTGCTGATGCAATGAATGTTCAATTTATCGATGTGCTATCTCAGGAAGCTGATTTCATTCCAAATAGTGTAACGATAAATGGGGTTCGGCAACCGGGGTTAAATCCGCAGATTGGATTTACGATACCTGATATACCAGTTGGTGAGACGGCACTTGTAACATATGAAGCTACGATTACAAGTTTTCCGGATGGTGGAACAGTAGTAAACGTTGCTGGAGCGTTAGCAGAATATATTTTAGTACCAGGAGAGCCGCCAGTTACAGTGATGGACACGAGCAATACAGTTATTGTAACGGTAAATACTGCAATCTTATTTGTTGCAAAAGGAGCAAACTTTGAAGTAGCAATGATAGGGGATGTTGTCACTTACGGAATCGCTGTTATAAATGATAGTACAGTTCCTGTGACCAATATTGTGTTAACAGATATCATTGATCCGAATACGCTATTTATAAATGGTACGGTAACGGTAAATGATGTACCTCTTCCATTTGCTAATCCGAATACTGGTATTCCGTTAGGTGATTTTCAGCCAAATGATGCAGCAATTATTAATTTCCAAGTTGTAATAACAGGAGGGCAAGTAAATAATTTAGTTACAAATACCGCTACAGCGAATGGGCTCGCAACTGTAAATCCGAATGAGCCGCCAGTAGTAGTTGAAGGTGATAGTAATACAGTTGTTATCCCGTTTATTCCTCAAAATGTCTCAACGACAGTCGTAAAAACGGCAGATTTACAGGCAGCAACAATCGGAGATGTCATTACGTTTACGACAGTCATCACAAATACGGGTGATACTGTAATGCAAAATATTCGTTTTCAAGATATGTTAGATAGTAGTGTTCGATTTGTTCCTGGAAGTGTAACGGTTGATAATAGGCCAGTGCCGAATGTAAGCCCGGCAGTAGGGTTTCTTATCGGAATTTTAAATCCTGGTGAAGCAAGGACAGTTGCGTTCCAAGTAGCAGTACAGAGCGCGCCAAATGGCTCAGGAAATTATATAAATCAAGCGAGTATTCGTTTTGAACATCAAGTAGGCACAGTATTGCCACCTGTTACACAAATAGTAGAAAGTAACATAGTTGTCATTCCATTTGTTCCAACGATTGAACAAATTTGTGAAACAAACTTTAATTGCTTAGATAAAATTCCATTTCAATGTTCTCCGTGTAATCATTTGCATGGACATAAAAAATAAAAACAGAAAGAGCATCCTGAAAAATAATTGGATGCTCTTTCTGTTTTAATCATATAGATTCATTTTCGGGTGAGGTGAAAAATTCGTCGGTTTTGTCGGAGAGTAGTAATGGAATGGCTCCTTTTATAACAGAAATGTCCCAGTCCCACCATGCGAGATTCTCTAGTTTGTCAATCGTTTCTTGTGGGAAACGATATCGAACAAATTTTGCAGGATTACCAGCTACAATTGCATACGGGGGTACGTCTTTTGTAACAACGCTTCTGGCGCCGATAATGGCCCCGTTACCAATTGTAACACCAGATAAAATGCAGGATTGATAACCAATCCATACATCATTGCCGACTACGATATCACCTTTTGAAGAAGGGTGACCAGTAATATGTGCTCCTTCATCAAAAAGTGCATTAAATGGATAAGTTGTTATCCAGTCTGCGCGATGTTCACCGCCGAGTATGAAAACGACTTCTTCTGCTAATGAACAAAACTTACCTATTTTTAATTTTGTTTCATCGTTCCAAGAAAAAATGGTTGGCCCTACTTTACTATAAGTATAATCACCAATATCATATTTATTATATTCAGGTTTTTGATTTAAATATAACATGCTTCTTCAGCCTCCTTTCTCAATTAAGCGATACGTATGGAATATTATATGCAAGATGTAGTAATGTGAACTGTATTAATAGGTGAAATGAAAAAAAGGGAGTGGGATGTATGCGATACGAAATGGGTTTATATAATAAACCGTTTCAGTCAATTCAATCAGGAAAAAAAGTATATGAAGTACGCCTATACGATAAAAAACGTCAACTAATAAACAAAGGCGATGAAATCGTATTTACGAATCTTACGACGACAGAAATGATGACGGTAAAAGTAACGGAAATAAAGCGATACGAGAGCTTTAAATCTATGTATGAACAAATTGATAAAAAATTATTGGATTGTGAGAATGATAGTTTAGAGGAAATGTTAGAAAGTACATACAAAATATATACGAAAGAACAAGAAAAAGAGTGGGGAACAGTCGCGATTCGTATTGAGGAAATAAAATGATAAGAAATCGCGGGGCGGCTATCATTGTACAGGAAGGGAAAATTGCTCTTATAAAACGTATTCGAGAAGAGGAAACATATTATGTTTTTCCTGGCGGAGGGGTTGAGGAAGGTGAAACGCCTGAAGAGGCAACGAAAAGAGAGGTATATGAAGAATTAGGGCTACATATAAAAGTGGAGCACCTTATTGCAAAGGTAAAATATAAAGGAAATGAATATTATTATGGTGCCTATATTACAGGCGGAGTGTTCGGAAGTGGAACAGCTGAGGAATTTCAGCGGGAAGGTAGAGGAAGTTATATTCCGTTATGGCTACCGATAAACGAGTTGGAAAAAGTGAATATAAAACCTTATGAAGTGGTCGGAAATATATTTAATCATTATAAAATATAACGTCTGACAACATACAAAAAAAACCATTGACATAGGCTTCTGATTTAAGTATTGTATTCGAGTATGTTTATAATCAGGAGGTTTATATGAGCAATCAAACTACTACACATCATGTGAAAATGACAACAGCGGATCCATCTGGAATTGGTCTATTTGGATTAGCAATGGTAACACTTGTAGCATCATCTCAAAAGTTAGGCTTAACAGATGGCGTTTCACTTGTATTACCATGGGCAATCTTTTTAGGAGGATTTGCACAAATCTTTGCTTGCATTCACGATGCAAAGCATAACAATACATTCGGTACGACAGCATTTGGTGCGTACGGCCTATTTTGGTTAGGTGTTGGAATGACTTGGTTAATTCAACTTGGAGTATTTGGCGAAAAATTAGCACAAGCTGCAGATTCAAAACAGCTTGGTGTAGCCTTTATCGGATATTTGATTTTCACAATCTTTATGACGATTGGTGCAATGGAAACACATAAAGTATTATTTATGATCTTTGTCCTTATTGATTTCTTATTTATTGGTCTTTCATTAAGTACTTTAGGTGTTATGCCGCACGCAATGCATAATTTAGCAGCATATTCTGAACTTCTTATTTCATTATTATCTTTCTACGGTTCAGCAGCAGCAGTGTTAAATACACACTTTGGAAAAGTTGTTTTACCAGTAGGAAAGCCTTTTGGTATTTTTAAAAAGTAATAAAAAAGCACAGATGATTGTATAGTCATCTGTGCTTTTTTATTTATCCCGCTATTTGCCGGGCAGTAAGACCCCCCACCTCAAAATTCAGTGGAAGCAAAGAAGTTAGGTGAGGGCCCTGCTGCCCGTAAAAGTCCGATTGGTTCAACTAATAATGAGTGGGGGATGAACAAAACTCCCACTGATTAAAGTTTCACTTTATTTGAAATAAGTAATGTAAATAAAAGTAGAAAAAATCAATTGAAATTGATTATCATTATTAATATAATGAGAATGAGAATCATTTATTGTTAGAGGGGGATGCCAAAGTGGCAAAAATTTTAATAGCTTATGCAAGTATGTCAGGAAATACAGAGAGTATTGCTGATTTAATTAAAGTTAGTTTAGATGCTTTTGATCATGAAGTAGTATTGCAAGAAATGGAAGGCATGGATGCTGAAGAATTATTAGCTTATGATGGAATCATTTTAGGATCTTATACGTGGGGCGATGGTGAATTACCATTTGAAGCGGAAGATTTTCATGAGGACTTAGAAAATATAGATTTAGCTGGGAAAAAGGTAGCGGTATTCGGATCAGGTGATACGGCGTATGAACTATTTTGTGAAGCGGTAACGATATTTGAAGAACGTCTTGTAGAACGCGGTGCAGAGCTTGTACAAGAAGGGCTGAAAATTGAATTAGCTCCAGAAGATGAAGAGGATGTTGAAAAATGCAGTAATTTTGCAATTGCATTTGCTGAGAAGTTCTAAGAATGGGAGTGTCAACGTGGAGACAATGTTAAGTGCAACTGCTATTGCAAAGTTAAGAGATGGAAAACTGTTGTTAGCTACTACATATAATGGCTTATTTATTGAACAAGACGGAGAATGGAAACGAATTTTAAATGGTTTTCAAAAACGAATTAGGGATTTACATAGCGAAGATAATGTAGTTTATGGTGTAGGTGACGAAGGGATTTTTATTCGTAGTATGAATGGTGGAGAGAACTGGACAATTCAGCGTTTTCCAACAAAAGCAACGAGTTGGAATGTATGTAGCAATGTACAAGGAACTGTCATTGCTCATGGAGAAAAAACGCTGTATCTTTCTAATAATTTCGGTTCGACATGGGAGACTATTCATCCGTTTCTTGAGTATGGCAGTACGGCACCGTCTATTCGATCGTTATTTTTATATAAGCATTACTTATTTATTGGTACGAAAATACATGCTAAATATGGTGGTGTTTGGCTCTTTGATTTGAAGACACGTAAATTAAAGAGGATTAAAATTGCGATGAATCAAATGATCTCCGCGTTGACTTTACACAATTCTTATTTAGTAGCGGCAAGTGGATCGTGCAAGGGAGTTAGCGGGAATATTTCTTATTGTAAAATAGATGAAAGTATTGCGAGTGAAAAAATATATTGGCATACATGTCAAAGTGAGCAGAAAGCAAGTAGTTATTTAGACTTAAGTGTAGATCAACATGTTTTATATACAACTTCAACACAAAATAAGGCGGGTATTAGTAGTGTGTGCCGTGTGCTTCTTGACGAAGGTATTGTTACAGTATGTGATTCAGTTAAAGGGCACGGATGGCGCATTGTTAATCAAAAAGATGGTTATGTAGTAGCCGGATCAGGCGAATTAAAAGCAATGCAGTGGGAACAAAAAATAATTTAAGAAAAAAACTTTACTTTTATTATATTGATATGATATAGTGTATTTAAACCATTTTACTTTTAATAATATAGAGATTTAAATGAGCTGTAACTTCCGAGGAGGATAGCAATGTTAAATCTCCTCAGGGGTTGCAGTTTTTTAATATCTGGCTTATTATTGTAAGGTGGTTGAAAATGAATATGTACATATAGGTACATTGTAGGAGGATTTTTTTCATGCAAAACGGTAAAGTAAAATGGTTTAACTCAGAAAAAGGTTTCGGTTTCATCGAAGTTGAAGGCGGAGAAGACGTATTCGTTCATTTCTCAGCTATCCAAGGCGAAGGCTTCAAAACTTTAGAAGAAGGTCAAGAAGTTACTTTCGAAGTAGAACAAGGTAACCGTGGACCTCAAGCTACTAACGTAAACAAGAAGTAATTTTTGAAAAAAGAAGGGCTCGCCCTTCTTTTTTTTGCATTTTTATAGATGTCCTCCTACTTACATATCATAACGAGACTGAATTTTCATTTATTTATTCGGAGTATTTTTGTATAAAGTACATGAATAAATAAATACTGAAAATAGAGTGTTTGTGTGAAAAGGAATTTAGAAAGAGGTAAATAAATTGAAAAACGCTACACATTTCATTGTGTTTGATATTGAGAGGAATTTCAGACCGTATAAATCAGAAGATCCGTCAGAAATAGTTGATATCGGAGCTGTAAAAATAAAAATAGGTACAATGAAGATAATTGAAGAGTTTTCGGAGTTAGTAAAACCAAGTGCACGATTAACTCGTCATACGACAAAATTGACTGGAATTACAAAGGAAGATTTAATTGGTGTAGAAAAATTCCCTCAAATTGTAGAGAAATTTATTCAGTTCATCGGCGAAGATTGTATATTTGTTTCATGGGGAAAAGAAGATTATCGCTTTCTATCTCATGATTGTGCATTACATGGTGTTGAATGCCCAAGTATAGAAAAAGAAAATAGAATTGATTTGCAAAAATTTGTTTTCCAAGCGTATGAAGAATTATTTGAACATACGCCAAGTTTACAATTTGCAGTAGAACAGCTCGGTTTAACATGGGAAGGGAAACAGCACCGAGCTCTAGCAGATGCTGAGAATACAGCAAATATACTTCTTAAAGTATATAGCGAGAGAGATATTCATAAACGGTACAAAAGACATGGCGAACTGGAACTTGTAAAGGACGGGAAACTAACGGAAAAAGCGAAAAAAAAGATGCGAAAATGGGTGTTTAAAGAACTAAAGAAAAATACAGAACGCTCTTTTGAATGGAGTACATTTGAAAGTAGTGACACGTGGGAAAGTATTACGGAAAGATATTATATAAGTGAAAATACAGTAGAACTGCTGAAAAAACATTTTCGTACGGCAGTGCGAAAAGCAGAACGGCAGATTAGGTATTTGGCTGAGATGGAGGAGAATGTAGAGGTTAAATGACATTCTCCTTTATTTCTAGCTACATAAATTTAACATCATTATATTGATGGATGAATAAAGTATTCATATTAAATAGGAATTGATTTGTTGTGATTGGGCCATTATAATTGCTTTGAAAATTAAGGGGCGGTAAGAATTTTTAAATACATTCATAAAATTAGAGCCCATAGAAATGAAAGAGGATACAGTTAAATGGAAGCAATCTTTAACATTGTAACAGTTGTAGTTTTGGGGATAATATTTACCACGCTATCAGCAGTAATTATACTTCCTTTCATAGCAAAGAAGAAGAATTGGAAAAAGCTTAATATATCTTTAAAGCGTGGTGTATTAAAGATTAAAATCGAAGAGTAAAATATGAGTTTTATACAAGGGAGGTGTGATAGTGATAGACTTGGATATTAAAGACGTCACCGTACAGATGGAATTAAACGGTGTCTTTTGGAATGAGGATGGGGTTGCTGAAATGACGGTGACTACAAAAGCTGAGCATTCTCTTCTTCTTCGTTTAGTAGTTGACTTAAAAAGTAAAACTATTAGGGCGACAAGTGCCGACATAGTAAATGGATTCTGCCCTCTGTGCAAACAGAAAAAGGACAAATGTAGTGAACTTAATGACTTGCAAAACAAAATGGAAATTTTAGAAGAAGCCTACGATTGGGTGAGAGAGCATCCGGAATATCGTTTTCAATTATCTTTTTACGAGTATAATAAATTTGAGGTAGTGAAGTGAAGTTTTCATTTTACCAACATACATAGTGACTACTCTAATGGAAATACGCTTGCACAACAAGGAAGGAATTTACTTGATTCTGCGACAATTGATATCTTGAATCAATAATAATTTTTAAAAATAAGCATATTTTTGTTATAAATCAGGAAAAACGATTCTATTAAGAATCGTTTTTTAATATAAACATCAACTAAGCTCAAAATAAAAGAGCGCTTATTAAAAGCGCCCAATAAAAACAGATATATGGAAGAATTTATTCAATCCCGTTCGGATCATACGAATACTGTTGCTTATTCTCAATCCGCTCAATCACATCTTGCAGCTCATCTGGCTTCAGAAACTCAATAGGAGAGAAGCCCTTTTCAAATGTAAGTGTGTCTGCTTCAATCATAAGTACATATCGGTCATTTACCTTCGCAATATGTATTTGATCCCCGAAATCAGCAAGTAACGCCTTCACAGAGATATGGTCTGCTTTTAGCTTTAATTCCACTTCAGGAGCATGCTCAACGATTTGAGCGGTAGCTTCCATTACTTCTTCGGTTGAAAATTGTTCCATAATTTCGCGTTTCGGACTGGCAGCCCATACTTCCATCGCTTGGTCGAATTGTTCGCGTTCTTCTGTACCTTCTTCAAATACATCTTCAATTTGGTCGTATACCATGTCCATTACTTGTGTTTTCATAATTTCAGGCATAGAGCGTTCATATTCGACGAATTTTAAGAAGTCTTCAAAGTAGCGGGCGTGTGATGCTTGGTGAATTTTTAATTCGCCCACTTCGACCATACCTTCTTCAGGCATGTACGGATATTGGATAGATTTCATATTCTTTGTTGTGATGGCCATTTCAACGTTACGAATCAGTGTTGATTCATCAGAAATAGAAGCCACCTTTGGTTCGAAGTCGCATTTCATTACAAATACGAATGAATCATCAAAGTATTTGCGTAGTTTTGCCTGAGCAATTAAAAATACACCACCGCGTACAGCGCTTGTGTCAAGATATGTATAAACGAGAGGTTCGCTCATATCTTTAAAGTTTTCCTTTGTTTCTGCAAAGCGAATACGATTAAAAAGGTTGTAATGAGGGTTTGAATCAAGTTCGTGCCCTTCTTCTACAATAAAGCGACCAATTTTTGTTGGGGCTTGTTCGGTTTTTGCATGACGTTCTACTTTTCGCTTCGATATTTTTAATAACTCACCATTCAAAAATTCTTTTAAGGAGCTATCTTCATACTCTTCAGCGTCTAAAGTTTGAAAATGTTTGTAGCGTTTATCAACTGCTTCACCTTTTCCTTCTACTTGTACAACATAAAAGGAAAGATAATTTATTTCAAAATCCATATTTATCACCTTGTTTCATTTCATTAACTCTTATCAGTATAGAGATGGAAAAAACTTTCGTCAATTTATATAAAGGAAGGGGGAGCCCCTTCCTTTATATAATTTTTATCCCGCTATTTGCCGGGCGGGCTGCCCGTAAAAGCCCGATTGGTGAAGGCTGATTAAAGTTTCACTTTATTTTCTCGATTAAAATCCGTCTTCTAATGCTGCGAATGGAATGTTTAGTCTGTTTTCTACTGTGCGTAAACGTTGGTTTAAGCGGTTTAGTCTACGTGTATGGCGCTCAACTGTATTTTCTAGTTGACGTACTCTTTGTTCAAGCTCATTTACGCGTCTTTCTAATTGACGATTTCCAGTGCCAGGAAAAGAGATTGGAAGTTGGAATTGTCTATTTTGGTCATATGGATTCGTTTGCTCTGCTTGATCTATATAAGATTGGTATTGTGCTTGTAAGTCATACTGTGGTTGTTGGTACGCATATTGATTATATGGATCATATGGATTGTAGGGATACATAATAACATCCTCCATTTCTTTAAAATAGGTTGAATTCACCATAATGTATGTGCAAAAGCGGAGCGGTGGCACGGCAAATACCTATTTATGTTGAGGGATTTTTCTTTATAAAAAATAGCTTGAGGGTTTTTGATTTGTATTTCTTTTGCTTAATGGTATATACTGGATAAAAGGGAGAGTTTACATAAAAGTTACAATTCTATCAAACTCAAATTTTTATGTAAATATGTATAGACATTTGTAAAAGAAAAGAGTAATTTATATAGAGTGAAAAATAACTTGTAACATTTTATAAACATATTGTAAAATGATTGTAACAAAACATACATAAAAATGAAATAAATACATAATAGTGATGTTGGGGAAAGGGAGAGAGTATATTGTTCCGTAAAGTAAAGGGTATATTAGTTGGGGTGTTATGTGTAGCTGTAGTGAGTGGCTGTGGTACAAAAGTAAGTGATGTTGCATTGGTAAGTGATATTGGTGGGCACACTGTAGAGGCTAAAGCAGAAGTGCAGGATACTATTAGTTTAGTTGATGGTCGAACTGGTACTGAAGTGAAAAAATTAGATTTATCTGGTTTAGGCTATTTTGAAGATGAAGCGAAATTTAAAAAGTCTGTAACAAAGGTTGTTGGTGAGGTTGGAAAAAGCGTCGACAAAAAAATGGTTCCTTCACGTATAGCACCTGATGGAAGTTGGCAAGAAGGAAAACCTTCTTATGAATTAATGGAAAAAGAATTAGTAGATAAATTGTTAAATGTGGGTATGTGGGATGCTACGTATCAGTTGCCGATCGTGGAGAAAAAACCAGTCGCAACATTAAGTGATGCGCAAGGAAATGGTACGGTAATTGGTAGATATGAAACGAACTTAGGCGGTTCAACAGGTGGCCGTATTGAGAATATTCGTTTGTCAGCAGCGAGCATAAATGGAGTTGTGTTAGCAAAAGGAGACCGTTTCTCTTTTAATTCATTAATCGGTGATACAACACCAGACAAAGGATATCAATTAGGGAAAGAAATAGTTGATGGTAAATTAGTAGATGGATACGGTGGTGGTGTTTGCCAAACATCTTCAACTTTATACAATGCAGCAGATCAAGCTGGCCTGAAAATGGTGGAGAGAACTACACATTCTAAAACGGTAGGTTATGTTCCTCAAGGAAGAGATGCTACAATTGCATATCCATATTTAGATTTAGTATTTGAAAATACGAATGATGCACCTGTGAAGCTTTATATGGGCATTCAGGGTGGAAAGCTAGTTGCTGAAGTACATAAAATGAGATAAGCGTTAAAAAGCCCCCTTTTCTGAAAGTTAGAAAAGGAGGCTTTTTTTATTATGAAAATAAAAATGTATGTAAATTCTGACTTTTCTTATTTACATAGGATGATTTTAGTTGTATCCTTCATAGTAACGGTTATATGTAATGGTAAAATATAGGGATAAGGAGATGAAGTTATTCATGGTACGAATTCATCCGAAAACACGTATTGGTCATGTTGAATTTAAAGTGAAAGATTTAGAGCGTCAAATTGCTTTTTATAAGAATGTTGTAGGATTAGAGGTAATTAAGCAAGAGGGGAATAAAGCATATTTAGCAGGAAAAGGTAGTAAGAATACATTACTTGTTCTTGAAAAGATAGAGGAAGGGGTACTGCAAGAACCGCGTACGACTGGTATATATCATGTAGCCTTTTTAGTTCCGACTCGTGAAGCTTTTGCTTCTGCACTATTTGGGGTTCTTCGTAATAAGAATGTAATTGACAGCCCGGATGAGCAAGAAGGGCGTTATACTTATTCAAATGAAATTTTACCAATTTCAAGGTTTAATAGTGCAAGTGATCATACATATAGCGAAGCGTTTTATTTGCAAGATCTAGAGGGGAATGGTATTGAAATTTATGCAGACCGTCCGCGTGATCAATGGGGAGAAGGACCAGGAGGAAGTACGCCACTAGATTTAAAAGAGCTGGCAACACTCGTTGATTATGAGGCTGATGGATTACCTGCTAATACTGTCGTTGGGCACGTACATTTACGAATAGCTGATGTAGAAAAATCACACGAGTTTTATGTAGAGACAGTAGGGTTTGAAGTGCAACAACGTGAAGATGACTGCTTATTCATTTCTGCAGGAGGATATCATCACCATATCGGTGCAAATACGTGGAACGGAGTAAATAATCCACACCCACCAGTACATGCAACTGGACTAAAGGTATATACAATTGTACTACCGCATAAAGAAGCGTTAGATGCAGTGAAAGAAAGATTAATAGAAAAACAACATGAAATAAATGAAACTACAAATGGGTTTACGGTAGTAGATCCAAGTGGTATTACAGTGCAGTTTGAAATAGAAGCAGTGTAAAATAAGCGAGAAAGTGTATAATCACTTTCTCGCTTATTTGTGATCATTCATAGCTCAATCCAATATCTTCTTACTACATTCCCATCTTCCTCAGTGAAATCATCATCACGAAGCCCGCCGTTATGTAAAATCGTTTTTTCAGAAGCGGTATTCACTGCGTCGCAAACGACAAGTACTTTCGTGATGTCTAATTCCTTCGTTTTTTCTAATGATAATGCTAGTAATTTCGTAGCATAACCTTTTCTTCTTTCAGAAGGGCGAATGCCATAACCGATATGACCGCCAGCGTTAAATAGATGTTCAGTTAAACTATGACGTATATTAACAGCTCCGACAATTCTATTATTATTTGTAACGAGCCAATATGTAGAATCTGGTACCCAAGTTTCAGGGATATTTATTCCGTTATGCGCATCGAGAAGTTCTTGAACCATAGCTGGGAAGTTAGCAGGATTTTTTGAGATAACCCACGGGATCATTGTTTCACCGCTATCTTTCCATTCGTTATAGAAATCTAAGTATTCTTCTTGTAAATCAGTAGTAGGTGTAAGTAACGAGACGTTCATTGTTAGTAAGCTCCTTTGTTTATGTAGTATTTATAAAAAAATTATGACACAAAATGAAAGCGTTTTCTTAAGTTTCTCAACCTAATTTCATGTAATTCACCTTTGATTTTTTAGAAAATTAGTGAAGATTTAAAATTAGAAGTTATTTATTTTATGTTAATATTTTAAATATTAACATAAAATGGTCGGAGTATTAAGTGTATTTTAGTGGTATTCCTTCATGTTGATAAATGGATGTTTGTGATAATTTTTGTTTTATCTATCTATAATGAATGAAAGGGGGAAGTGCCCGTGAGTGTAGATTTTGATTTTATTATACGAATCGGTGTTGCTGGCTTGTTAGGAGCAATGATTGGTATTGAAAGAGAAATTCGATCGAAAGAAGCTGGATTAAAGACTCATTTCCTCGTAGCGGTAGGAAGTGCGTTAATAATGGTTGTTTCGAAATATGCCTTTTCAGATATTGTGTATGAAGAGCATACGTCTCTAGACCCAAGTCGGATTGCAGCACAAGTCGTTAGTGGAGTTGGTTTTTTAGGTGCAGGCACAATTATTATTCAAAAGCAGGCGGTGAAAGGATTAACGACCGCGGCTGGTTTATGGGCTACTGCCGGCATAGGATTAGCAATTGGAGCGGGAATGTATGTAGTAGGGATTGGAGCGACGATTCTCGTTTTAATTGGTTTAGAAATTGTGAGTCGTATTTTTAAGGTGCAATTTTTATTTCCACAAAATATAACGGTGCAAATGTGTATAAATAAACATGAAGCGGTACAACAAATAGTAGAAATGCTACAAGTGAAAGGCATTCCAATAGTTTCATATGAGGTGGAGGCTTCACAGCAAGGTACAGAAACTGTTTATAAGGTAGGGATGCAACTGAAAAATATATCGTCAGAAGAAAAGAATGAGTTTATTCAGTATATGCAAACATTACCGGAAGTTACGTTTATAAAGTTAAAATCATAGTGTTGAAAACGAGGATAGATGTAGCAGGAATTTTGCTATTATCTATCTTTTTTTGATATAAAACGCACATAAAGTCAAGTGCTAATTTTGCGCAGCAAGGATACATATGTGAACGTTCCCTTACTTTTTCTCAATACAGGACAAAAAGTAAAAATAGTAAAATAATGGAGCGGGACACTAAAAATGTAAGGTAGGGGAGAGTATGAAAGGCTATTCAAAAAAAATGTTAGTAGGGGTAAGTTTTGCTAGTTTAATGTTAGGGAGTTTTCAAGGGGTAAGTTTGGCAGAAGATACTAAGGGAGAGCAAGTTTCTTATCGAAATGTACTCAAAATGGAGCCAGTCGGTGTACAACTACCAGTACAAGAATTAGCTCATTCATCGAAATTGCTCGAAAGCAAGTCTTTTGAGCAAAGGATACAATTTGCTGATTTATCACAAAGACCGCCTGAGGTAAAAAAGGAAAGTAAGCAATTAGCTGTAGCGAAAACTTATACAATTGCTGAATTAAATCAATTAAGCAATCAGCAGTTAGTAGATTTACTTATAACCATTGATTGGGAGCAAATTACGGGGCTATTTCAGTTTAATACAGACAGTCTAGCATTCTATCAAAATGATAGTAGAATGCAGGCAATTATTGATAAATTGAAGCAGCAAGGACAAGCCTATACGAAGGATGATTCAAAAGGGATTGAGACATTAGTAGAGGTATTACGTTCAGGATTTTATTTAGGATTTTATAATTCGGAACTTAGTAAATTAAATGAACGGAGTTATCATGATAAATGCTTACCTGCATTAAAAGCGATAGCTAACAATTCAAATTTCAAGCTGGGTACATTAGAGCAAAATAGAGTGGTATCATCATACGGAAAGTTAATAGGAAACGCTTCGAGTGATGTGGAAACGATAACATCGGCTGCAAAGATTTTTAAACAATATAATGATAATTTCTCTACATTAGTAGATAATCTTTCAGCTGGAAATGCTATTTACGATATTATGCAAGGTGTTGATTACGACATTCAATCGTATTTGTACGATACGAGGAAAGCACCGAAAGATACAGTTTGGTATCAGAAAATAGATAGTTATATTAATGAACTAAGTCGTTTTGCATTAATGGGAACGATTACCGCAAAAAACGGTTGGCTTATTAATAATGGCATTTATTATACAGGTAGGCTCGGTTCGTTCCATAGTACAGGAACGAAAGGATTACAAGTTGTAACAGATGCGATGAAAATTTATCCGTATTTAGGGGAGCAATATTTCGTAGCTGCTGAGCAAATCGCGACGAATTATGGCGGAAAAGATGCAAATGGTAAAGTGGTGAATTTAGATCAAATAAGAGAAGATGGAAAGAAAAAATATTTGCCAAAAACGTATATGTTTGATGATGGGGCAATTGTTTTAAAAGCTGGAGATAAAGTGACAGAAGAAAAAGTAAAACGTTTATATTGGGCGGCAAAAGAAGTGAAGGCACAATTCCATCGTACGGTTGAAAGTGATCAACCTTTAGAAAAAGGAAATCCTGATGATGTATTAACGATGGTTATTTATAATAGCCCAGCAGAATATCAGTTTAATCGTCAATTGTACGGATATGAAACGAATAACGGTGGTCTTTATATAGAAGGAACAGGTACGTTCTTTACTTATGAGCGTACGCCAGAAGAAAGTATTTATAGTTTAGAAGAATTATTCCGACACGAGTTCACGCATTATTTACAAGGTAGATATGAAGTACCAGGGTTATGGGGTCAAGGGAAAATATATGAAAATGAAAGATTATCTTGGTTTGAAGAAGGGAATGCTGAATTTTTTGCAGGGGCAACGAGAACGGATAATGTTGTACCGAGAAAGAGTATTATAGGAGGATTATCTTCAAACCCAGCAGAGCGTTATACGGCAGAGCGAACGTTAAATGCAAAGTATGGAACATGGGATTTCTATAATTATTCCTTTGCTTTACAATCGTATATGTACAATAAGAGATATGATATGTTTGATAAAATACATGATCTTATTAGGAAAAATGATGTAACAGCATATGATTCATATCGCTCTACATTAAGTAAAGATGCGAATTTAAATAAAGAATATCAAGATTATATGCAAATGCTATTTGATAATCGTGAGAAATATAACGTACCATTAGTATCAGACGATTATTTAGCAAATCATGCACCGAAACCAGTTTCAGATATTGCGGCAGAAATAACGGCGGAAGCAAAATTGAAAAATGTATCAGTGAAGAAAAATAAATCAAAGTTCTTTAATACATTCACACTACAAGGAACATATACAGGAACTGCAGCAAAAGGAGAATATGAAGATTGGAAAATAATTACACAAAACGTTAATGATACGTTAAAACGTTTAAGCGCAAAAGAATGGACAGGCTATAAAACGGTAACAGCATACTTCGTAAATTATCGCGTGAATGCATCAGGACAATTTGAATATGATGTTGTGTTCCACGGTATTAATACAGAAGAAGGTGCAGAGAATAAAGCGCCAGTTGCGGTTATAAACGGTCCGTATAGTGGAAATGTGAATGAAGCAATTTCATTTAAAAGCGACGCATCAAAAGATGAAGACGGGAAAATTACTTCATATAAATGGGAGTTTGGAGACGGTACTGTAAGTAATGAGCAAAATCCAACTCACGTATATACAAAAGAAGGAGCGTATACAGCGAAATTAACAGTAACAGACGATAAAGGAGCAACTAATACTGCTACAGCGACTGTAACTGTTCAAAAGAAAGAAGATAACAGTTTAGAAAAAGAACCGAATAACTCATTCCAAACAGCAAACAAACTGCAGTTAAATCAAGTTTTACGTGCTAGTTTAGGAAATGGAGATACAAGTGATTTCTTTGAAATTAATGTGGAGACTGCTAAAAATCTTCAAATTAACGTAACGAATGAAAATAATATCGGAATGAACTGGGTACTTTATTCTGAAGCAGATTTAAATAATTATGTTACGTATGCTCAGCAACAAGGGAATAAACTAGTAGGTAGTTACTACACGTATCCAGGGAAGTATTATTTACATGTGTATCAGTATGGTGGTGGAACAGGGAATTATACGGTGGAAGTGAAGTAGTAAAAGGGGAGTTGTCTTTTTCAATGAACGGCACAAGGTCTGTACTTTAATGAAAAAACAACTGTAGGAAATGTCCCTAACGATAATAACAAATTAAGTGTCGAGAGATGCTATATTTACATTAAACAAATCTAATTAGTAAAAGAGATAAACTATTATTTCATCCAGATGTAAGAAAAGTTATAAATATTAAGTGCGTTTACTGTAATTAAACTAAAGGATCAGAGTGTATCTGTAACAATAGATAAGCTCTGACCCTTATTATTTTATAAATTTAAGATAATTAATAAGTAAGCTAGCTAGCGGGATTCTTAAAATTCATTTATATAATTAACTAAACAGAAAATTTTTATCACATTAGCAAGGGATACTAATAGAAAAGCGAGTCCCTTTACCTAATTCACTCTCTATCTCTATATCTCCGTTTAATTCTCTAATAATACTATAAGCAATCATAGTACCAAGCCCAGTTCCTTTTTCTGTTGTTGAATAGAATGGCAAAGCAATTCGTTTTATTTGTTGAGATGACATCCCAATTCCTGAATCAATAATATCAATTATGATATTTCCTTTTACTTTTTGTATATTTATTTGTAATAATCCACCATTTTTCATAGCCTCAATTCCGTTTTGGATGATGTTGTTTAGACAGAGTTTGAATTTTTCGGGGTCCCCATTTATATAAAAGGAATCTGTACTATTTTGTTTGATTTCAACTTTGTATGATAGAGCGAGTGGTGAAATAGTATCTTTCACCTGATTTAAAATGTGATTAATATCTATTTTCTCTTTTAGGGTGTTCTGTGGTTTGGTTAAAGATAAATAGTTATTAATAGTAGATTGTATTTGCTGCATTTCAATTAACATGATTTCTAAGTATTGATCCTGAGATAGCTTAGAGGCATGTTTTTCATTTAATAATTGAGTGAATCCATGTACCGTGGTTAGTGGATTGTGGATTTCGTGTGCAATTGACGCCGCTAGTTCGCTAGCTATATAAAATTTTTCAGCCCGTTGCAGTTTTTCTTCCATTTTATATTTCTCAATCATTCCCTCTATTAAATAAACTGATAATAATACTGTGAAAATATTAATGACTATATAATTTAATAAAAATTCTATGAGAGTAGAGTCTATTTTCCCTCCTGTATTTATTTGAGTTACAATACCGCAAATAGAAAGTGAAGTTGTACATACTAAAATAAGGAGTAAGCTTAATAATACTTTTTTTTCTTTAATATACATAGGTAATAGGTAACGAAAGAGCATTGTTATACCAACAATAATAGTGAAGATAATAAATGATGGAAGAACGCCATTTCCGCCTAAGTAAAACCGATAAGAAAGATATAAAATTCCTATAAAAATAATGTTTTTTGTATTTCCATATAGAAAAACTAATATAATAGGAATAAAACGTAAATCATAAATAAATCCCACATGTAAATGAAAAGGAAAAGTCATACAAAAAATAATAGCAATGGAGGAAAGGATAGAAAATAACATATTATTACATGTTGTTTTTTCTTTAAACTCTAGCCAAAATACGTGATAGCTAAGGATACAAATTATTATAATAAAGGTATTTAATAAAAGAGTAGAAATTCCCATAGTTTTGCATCTCCGATAGTTTGTAAGTAGAATTATGTATGAGTTGGACATAGATGTTTAGTATTAGTAGACTTTTTATCTAAAAAAGGAAGGGTACTTGAAAAACATGCTGTTATATTACTCGTATTAAAATTGATAAGGAAAATAGAAAAAATCTATTTAAATTTATGTACATATGAAATTATCAACTAACTTTTGTATGGGTAAAATCGGGATTTAGTTACTGATAAAATAAGGTTTTTAAAGTATGAATATTCTGTGAAAATGATATGCGTGGTGACTTCTGTTTTGTAGCCTCCGTTATATTAACATGGAATATATCAAATTACAAAGTGAAATTTTAGAAAAATTTTATTAGTACATTTTATCTGAAATAGAAATGCTATTTATGTGAGTATTTTGGTACTTACTCGTATAAAACTTTGTTAGAAAAAGACTTTAAAATTTACATGTTTTTTATGAAGCGTAATATTGTAGCTTTATCTATGTGGGGTTCTCAATAACTGTTAATACAAAAAGTTAAGATATATAGTTTTATAGATATGAATTATTACATAAAAACGCACTTGGAAAAGGATGTATGATGGTAATAGAATACAAACATCAAGGGGGAACTTAAAATGAAGTTAAATAAACTAGTGCTTAGTTGTGGAGTAGTTTCAGCATTAACACTTGGTGTGTTAGGGAATAATACTTATGCTGAAGAAGTACACAAAACGAATGATCCAATTCATGTAGTTGAACATGTTTCTGCAGACTTATTATTAACCCAAACAATGGATTATAGTGGCGAGGCTGAAACTTCTTTCGTATATGATGGGAGTACTGACTTAAGCTTCTCTATGAAAAATAATGGTCAAAATACAATGGGATATAGTGTAAAAGGTCCAAATACAGAGCTAATTGTTGGTGGTTATATAAAACCTGGAGAACAACAAATTAATGTTACAAATGTACGGAATGCTTTATCTCCATTACCGAATGGAACATATAAAATTTACGTTTCAAATGATGATGGTTCTAAGGGGCAATTCCAAGTTTCAGTAAGATCTATGAATTAAATTTAAAACGCTTTGTTTTTAAGTTAATTTAATCTTTACTTATTGGAAAGAAGCTAAATTGAATTGAGAATTACCGATAAAAATGAAAACGAGCACCTTATCTAATTGTGAGAGGGTGTTCTTTTTTGCTATTAAACAGAAAACAATTACTTCCAACCACCTATAAATATATTTTGATATTTTCATTGCTAATCTACTAGTTTGTGTCAACGAGAGAATGTCTACTATAAAAGATATTAAAATAAAGATGATGTAACATTCAGCTAAATTATATGGGGAAATAGAAAAACCACTCTTATATGAGTGGTTTTTAGTAATTATTTTTAGGTTATACATTTAAAATTAGGCTAAGTTATAGAAATAATAAACATTTAATCCCGCATTAACTGGCAGTAAGACTCCCACCTCAAAATTCAGCGGAAGCAAAGAAGTTAGGTGGGGGTCGGGCTGCCAGTAAACGCCCGATTGGTTCAACTAATAATCAGTGGGGGATGAACAAAACCCCCACTGATTAAAGTTTCACTTTATCCGTTGTGATTATTTTGGTTCTGGATAATGATTGTAGTAAGAGATTCTAATAAATTCTTGGTAGACATTTGTTAATTTGGCATCTCTAAGAGCAGCGTTGAATTTTTGCATACGTACACTACCTTGAGCGTAGCCTCCACCTGGGGCATAAGGGTTTCTAGCTTCAAAGTCATCCAAAAATACTTTTAATTTTTTATAGTCTTGAGATTGATAGAAAGCCACGGCCTCTTCAGGAGTGACATCAAAGTAAGAGGATGATGTTGAGTTATAAGAAGCTGCTTGAGCAGTAGGTGCCTCTAGCATAGTTGCAGCTCCACCGAACATAGTAAGCGCCATAGAAGATACAATAATTTTTTTAAACATAATAAAACCTCCATGTAGAATATTGGACTAATAGCAACCTTGTAATCATTATAGTTACATTAAAAATGATTATCAAATGCAATGTTGCATAATGTATCCTGCTATTTGTGGGCAGTAAGGCTCAAAGCAGAGAAGTTAGATGGGGATCGGGCTGAATAAAGTTTTACTTTATTCTTTGAATGAAGAGTCACCCTTATATCTCAATGAAGGAGCGTAATAGAGAATTAATAGATTAAAAGAGGTGTATAAATTACTCGGATTAACAAGAAAATGAAAAGGCTATTTTTAATAAGGGGAAGGTTAATAGAAGATTAATAACTGGAGCAAAGGAATTGCTATTTATATATTTAACATACATATTTGTCTTTTAAATTGTAGGCGTGTTTTAGAATTTGTATATAGTAAATTCGTTAAAAAACTTGATAAATAATAAAATGTGTAAATTTTTTGACTATTTCATTAAAATTATTTAATATTTGTAATTTATTGTTTTATAATGATAATCGGGTCGATCGTGAATGTTTTAGATATTGCGATATATACTCGGATTAATTTATTCTAGGGAGGTTACAAAATTGGGTAAGAGAGTCATTATAAGAGTTTTTACATTATTATCAGTACTGGCATTATTCCTTAATGTATTTTTACCTAGGGCTAGTGCAGAGGTTATGACGCACGAGAAATATTCAATGAACTGGAGTTATAGTAATAGTTTAGGAAAGCACATTCGAACTGAAATGATTAAAAATTCAAGTGGTCAAATTGCTTATTGCTTAACTCTTGGACTAAAATCACCAAATGGTGAAGATCTTCCTGAAATGGGGAAAACAGATAATGTAGTATATAGGGTCCTATTAAACGGTTTCCCGCAAAAAAGTGTTCAGCAGTTGGGAGTAGCTAATCAGAATGAGGCACACTACGCAACTCAGCTTGCAGTTTGGAATGCATTAGGTCAACTTGATGTAAATGAATTAAAACATGAGAATAAAAATGTTGAAAAAGCAGCTAAGGCTATTATTAGTAATGCTAATAATAGTGAGGAGACTCAAGATGTTTTTATGAATGTGATTCCTGCTGAAAAGCAAAAAGCAGAATTAAAGGGTGAATTCTTCGAAACAAATCTATATTCAGTACAAACAAATGCTAAGAGTGGTTCTTATAAGGTGGTAGCGAAAAATGCACCTAATGGAGTTAGAATTGTTAGTGAAAATGGAGAAGTGAAAGATCAGCTTTCAGTTGGAGAGAAATTCCGTATCCAAATTCCTAAAAATACTAAAACAGGTGAATTTAATCTAAGTGTTGCTGCAAACTTAACAAAAGTTCAAGCAATTGCTTACCGTGGTACGGATACTGTTCAGAATGCTACAGTACTATTAGAAAGAAATGAAGAAAAGCTTAGTAGTGATCTTGCAGTAAATTGGGAAGCAGCTGGTTCTTTAAAAATTAAAAAGGTTGGAGAAAATGGAGAAGTTTTAGCTGATGCAGTATTTGAGGTCTTTAATGCAAATAATGAATCAGTTGGAAAAATCACGACTGGTGCTGATGGTATAGCAGAATTAAACAACTTACCAATTGGTACTTACACATTAAAAGAAATTAAAGCACCAACAGGCTATGTTTCAGATGATAAATCACAAACTATTGAAGTTAAGACAGGAGAAACAGGAGCTGTCCAAATAGTAAATAACAAAGTAAAAGGTAACATCGAAATTAAAAAGCTTAGTGATTCAGGAAAGGTTTTACCAAATGTTGAATTCACAGTCTTCACTGAAGATGGTAAAGAAGTGAAAAAAGTAGTAACAAAAGAAAATGGAATTGCAAACGTTGAAGGTCTTACGTATGGTAAATATTATTTCTTAGAGACACAAACACCTAATGGATATATTGGAAATAAAACAAAGTATCCTTTTGAAATTAAAGAGCACAATAAAACACTTACTTTTACAGTGGAAAATACAGAAGTAAAAGGTAGTGTAAAATTACTTAAAGTGGATAATGAAGATGTTAGTAAAAAATTAGAAGGTGCAGAATTCGAGCTAAAAGATGCAAGTGGAAAAGTAATTGGTGAATATAAAACAGATAAAAATGGTGAGATTAACGTCAAAGATTTAGCGTATGGTAAATATTCATTTGTAGAAAAGGCTTCTCCAAATGGTTATGTTCTTGTTAAAGAACCAATTATGTTCGAAATAAAGGAACATGGAAAGATTATTGAGTTATTGGCAGTTAATCATCTTATCAAAGGTGATCTAGAAATTACAAAGGTAGATGTAGCTGATGGAAATAACAAGCTTCCAAATGCAGAATTTACGATTTATAACGAAGCAGGAAAAGAAGTAGTAAAAGGAAAAACAGACGATAAAGGAATCGCTAAATTTGAAAAGTTACCATTTGGAAAATACACATATAAAGAAACTGTTGCACCAAAAGGTTATGTATTAAATGAAGAAACGTTCTCTTTTGAAATTAAAGAGAATGGTCAAATCATTAAACACATTGTCAAAGATGAAAAGATTCCTTCAATAAAAACAACAGCTACTGATAAAACAGATGGTACAAAAGAAATGCACACGTCTAAGTCTGTAACAATCCAAGATAAAGTGGAATACAAAGATCTACAAGTAGGTAAAGAGTACACTGTAAAAGGTAAATTAATGAATAAAGAGACTAATAAACCATTAGTTGTAAATGGTAAAGAAGTAACTGCTGAAACGAAGTTTACACCAACAGAAGCAAATGGTTTTATTACACTAGATTTTACTTTTGATGCAACTGGTTTAGAAGAAAAAGAAGTAGTAGTATTCGAAGAGTTACTGAAAGACGGAAAAGTTGTTACGACACATGCTGATATCAATGATAAAGGTCAAACAGTTAAGTTCGTTAAGCCATCAGTAACAACGACAGCTACAAACAAAGCTGATGGTGGAAAAGAGATTCATTCAAAGGATTCTATCACTATTCAAGACAAAGTGGAGTATACTAACTTAGTTGTAGGTAAAGAGTACACTGTAAAAGGTAAACTTATGAACAAAGCTATTAACAAACCATTATTAATTGATGGAAAAGAAGTAACAGCTGAAACGAAGTTTACTGCAAAAGAAAAGAACGGTTTTGTAACATTAGACTTTACTTTTGTTGGTGCTGAACAGCAAGGAAGAGAAGTAGTCGTGTTTGAAGACTTATTACATGAAGGTCAAGTAATTGCAACTCATGCTGACATTAATGATGTAGGTCAAACAGTTCGGTTTGTAGAACCTTCTATTAAAACGACAGCTACAAATAAAGCTGATGGTTCTAAAGAGTTAGACGCTTCTAAATCTGTAACAATCCAAGATAAAGTGGAATACAAAGACTTAATCGTGGGTAAAGAGTACGTTGTAAAAGGTAAACTAATGGATAAAGCAACAAACAAGCCATTATTAGTTGATGGTAAAGAGGTAACAGTAGAATCTAAGTTTACTGCTAAAGAGAAGAATGGTTCTATCATACTAGATTTCACATGTAATGCTTCTGCATTACAAGGTAAAGAAGTAGTAGTATTTGAAGAACTGTATCAAGATAATATATTAATAGCTATTCACGCTGAAATTGAAGATAAGGGACAAACAGTGAAATTTAAAGAGGTAAAGCCGGAACAACCTAAACCAGAACAGCCGAATTCGGATGAAAATACTCCAACACCAGAGCAACCTAACGAGCAAGTAAAAGAACAACCACAACCTAAGAAAGAAATCCAATCTAAAATTGGATGGTTACCACAAACAGGTACTAATCTTACAAGTTGGATCTCTATGGCTGCAGGAGCATTACTGTTAATTGTTGGTGGAGTGATTTTCTTAAAACGTAAAAATGCATAGAAATTAAAAATAAGCACATCTGTTTTTATAACAAGATGTGCTTATTTTTATCATTTTAGCCAAGAAAACTCCTATATTTAAGTCTGAATGGCATTTAAAATAGCAACTTTATTTGTAGTAAATAATATATAATTTTGTTTTACTGTTTTAATTAAAATACGGTCTGTTGTCCCATAAGCTGCTCCAATACGTATTACATCTACGTCTTCAACACCAGCATAGGTAGCATCTTCGGTAACCTCAATCACATCACGTAATGGAATTGTAATCTCCGCCAATTGCCATGAAATAATTAACTCTTCATTTGTTTTTTTTACATTAATGCCTAGCATTATACCAAGACCCTTCAACAATAATATGCTACACTTCTAATCTCGTTATATAAATTTTTAGATTTTTTATCTATATGTAGCCATAGAATTTATTTATATTTGTGAGCATCTTAATGATGTCAAACAAATAGAAGGATATACAGTCTTTCTATTAAGAAATATGGTAAGAACAAAAGTTCACTTCAAATTAATATGAATTTGATATGGTTGAGATATTATGAACGAGAAACAGTAAGAGTTGCAGGAAGGAAATGAATAATGAGACTTAAATTAGTAGGGATTTTCAGTTGTGTAATTATGATGTTAGGTATTTTTATAATTTACACCAATCAATCTATTGGTAAAGAACCAGATAAGACGAACTATGAATCTCGTGAAAACTCCATAAATAAAGAGAAAGATAGTAGAGGAAAAGGGCAATCAAAATACAATGAAAGTTCTTTTGCTAGTATACAGGCTGTAGTTAATAAGGAATATGGATTACCCGAAGACTATAAACCAGAGGATTTAGTTGTACCAAATGTACCATTCTCATTTAGTGGAACGGTAGAAAAGAGCCACCTCCGTAAAGAGGCGGCAGAAGCACTGGAAAAGTTATTTGATTTAGCAAAGCAGGAGGGGATTCAGTTAAATGCTGTTTCGGGATTTCGTTCCTATGACTATCAACAACGACTGTATGCGAACAATGTGAAAAGAAAAGGACAAGAGCATACGGATCGCTTCTCGGCAAAACCAGGACATAGCGAACATCAAACAGGGTTAACAATGGATGTTTCTTCTAAAAGTGCGAACAATGAATTAGAGCTATCTTTTGCTAATACGAAGGAAGGAAAATGGCTGAAAGAAAACGCGCATCGTGCAGGGTTTATCATTCGTTATCCTAAGGGGAAGGAAAGTATTACAGGTTATGCATATGAACCTTGGCATATTCGCTATGTAGGAGATATTGCTGAAAATATATATGAACAAAAGCAGACTTTAGAAGAATACATGAATCTATGAAAATAGAATTGAAGAATTAAACGGGCTATCAATAGACGTGAGATTATAAAAGGCAGGGGAAAATTAAGGTGTTTTTTAATTTTTTTAGTGAAGAGGGAAGGTATCCCTCTTCTTTTTTCATTCCTTGTAAAATTTGAGGATGTCTTAGGGGAGTGAAAAGATGGATTGTGTAGGTGTATTAATAAAGGCTACTTTCGATGGCTTCTGGAGATGTTTTTTGAGGGAATATATTCATTGCAGCAATTGACTATATTATAGGAGCATTCACGTTGGGATATAACAGAGAATTATAGAGTAAAGTAGGATTCAAAAGCATTGTTAACAATGTGGGTGTTATAAGTTATTTTCCTATCAAAACAATTAGTTTTTGTTCAAAATTTAAGAGTGTTATTTTATTATATCTAGTAACTATTTATATTATTTAATAATTACTTGATTTACTATTAAGGTGATTATCTTACAAAATTGTAAGGTTATTTTAATTGACACTTGTATGTATAAGTAACTATACTGGTTACACAATGTTGGTGAGTATATTTAATAATCTTTATCTATAAGTGTATGTCCGAGGATTATTTTTGGAGCAATAATTCGATTTTAAATTTATTATCTGATATATATTAATATAAACAACTTAATCTATTCTTTATTCAAGGTCGTATTATTTAAAGATTAATTATAAATGATATATTTACCAAATTGTAATAATTTGATAGAGGTGTTACATTTTGAAATACAAATTAATTGCTACAGGAATTCTTGCTGGAAGTCTATTAACCTACTCATCTAATACATTTGCAAATACTCATAAGTTCCCAGATGTTCCTGCATGGGCGGACAAATCCGTTAATTATTTAGTTGATAAACAGGTATTGAATGGCTATCCAGACGGAACGTTCGGTTCAAATGACTCATTAGACAGAGCTTCGGCTACAAAAATTATGACAAAAGTTTTAGGTATACAAATTGACTCTAATGCAAAACCATCATTTACAGATTCACAAAACCACTGGGCTACTCCGTATATTGCTGCTGCTGAAAAAGCTGGTATTGTTAAAGGTGAGGGAAATGGAATCTTCAATCCATCCGGAAAAGTAACTCGTGCTGCTATGGCTACGATGCTAGTAAATGCATATAAACTACAAAGCGCAGCAAATCATAATGAGCAGGTTAAATTTGAAGATTTAAAAGGGCATTGGGGAGAAAAATATGCCAATATTTTAATCGGTTTGAAAATTTCCAATGGTACTGAGAACGGTTGGCAACCAAATAGATTTATAACACGTGCTGAAGCTGCTCAACTTACTGCAAAAACAGATATGATGCAACATCGTCCCCAAAACCCATTAGAAAGCAAAACAATCATTATTGATCCTGGACATGGTGGCGAAGATCCTGGGAAATCCACAAAGGGATTACCTGAAAGTAAGATTGTACTAGACACTTCTTTACGTCTACAACAATTACTTGAAAAGCATACACCATTTACAGTTTTATTAACTCGTCAATCTGATAATAGACCGGGGCATGATCAAAAAAGTTCTTTACAGGAACGTGTTAAATTTGCTAAGAAAAATCAGGGTGATATCTTTATAAGCGTACATGCAAATGCTTTTAATGGTAATGCAAAAGGGACAGAAACATATTACTATAAATCTTCTAAATCCGAAAAAACAAATCCTCATGTGGAAGAAAGTCGTGTTTTAGCAGAAAAAATTCAAACACGTTTAGTAGAGGCACTTCAAACACGAGACAGAGGAGTTAAACATGGAGACCTTCATGTAATAAGGGAAAATGACATGCCAGCTGTGTTGACGGAACTGGCGTTTATAGATAATGGTATTGATTACAGTAAATTATCTACGGAAGATGGCAGACAAATTGCAGCAGAAGCCATTTATGAAGGAATTTTAGATTATTATGAATGGAAAGGAAATAATGTATCTGAATATAGGCTGTAATAAGTAATTGAAAATATAGTAATTCTCGAAATGAAGAATTCTATAATTTTTTTGTATTTTTTTAAACAATAATTTTAAATTTGTATTTAAAATTATTGTTTAAATTTTTATTTTATGTTTTAATATTATTGATAATAGTTATCAATAATAGTGAGAGGAAGATTAGTGAAACATGTGTTTTTAGTTAGTGTCATAAAAGTTAATGAATTTCTATATTGTATGGCTATGAATCTATCTCTATTTTTGCGAACTAGAAATAATATATTTATATCTTTTAAATGTTTAAGAAGGAGTGGCTGTCTGTATGAAAAAAGCAAAAGAAATAGCTAAATGTGTTGCGGTAGCGTCCGTTATTATGTCTGGATCATTTAGTTTACAAGCAACATCTGCATTTGCAGATTCTAAAGGAACTGTAGAAAATCTTCAAAATGGTGGGAAGGTCTATAATAGTTTTAAAACTACTTATGACATGAAGCAGAATATCAAAAATTCGATAAAGGTTTCTTTTATTGAGGATCCTTACGCAGATAAAAAGATTGCAATTGTGACCACTGATGGTAGTAATATTGATGCTAAATATACAGTTAATAGTGGATACTATAACGCAGGCTTAAAATGGCCATCAGCTTATCATACTGAAGCAGAAATAACAAGTGGTGATAGTGCTCAGTTCCATAAAGCTGCCCCAGTTAATACAATGACTTCAGCAAAGGTCACTTCTGAGGTAGGGTATACACTTGGTGGAAGTGTTAAAGTAGGAGTAAATGATAAAGGGCCAAATGCCGATGCAAGTATCACAGGTAGCTTTGCTTGGAAAGAAAGTGTATCTTATGATCAAGTAGATTATAAAACGGTATTAGAGACTCACACAGATAAGAAATTAAATTGGAAAGTAGGATTCCAATCATTTAATTTCCCAGAGTGGGGAATTTATAATCGTGATTCATTCAATACTTTCTATGGTAATCAACTATTTATGAAATCACGTAGTTATAATGAAGGGATGAATAATTTTGTTTCAAAAGATACAGTACCAGCTTTAACAGGATATGGTTTTTCTCCAAACGTAGTAGCGGTTATTACTGCTGATAAAACAGAAACTACATCAGATTTAAAAATAACAAATCGTAGAATTTCAGATCAGTACAATATTGAGTGGGTAAGTTCAAAATGGTGGGGAACAAATAATAAAGATACATATAATGAATTCTTTACGAACCACTATAAATTAGACTGGAAAAACCATCAAGTTACTCTTGATAACCAAAAATTCCTTGAAGAACAAATGAATAGTATCAACAGCGTGAATGATAAACTTAACAAAGGAAAAGGGAAGTTATCTCTTTCAATGAATGGAAATCAACTCAAAGCTACGTCTAGCAATGCTGGTTATGGTATCAGTTATGAAGATAAGAATTGGGGTATCTTTGTAAATGGTGAAAAGGTCTATACTTTTAATGAAAAATCAACTGTAGGCAATATATCTAATGATATTAACAAATTAAACATTAAAGGACCTTATATCGAGATTAAACAGATCTAGTCAGAAAATGATGGACGATTGATGGATAATTCTCTCATCAAGCTACGAGTATACTAGTTTATCCCGCTATTTGTGGGCAGTAAGACCCCCACCCTCAAAATTCAGCGGAAGCAAAGANNGAAGTTAGGTGGGGGCCCTGCTGCACCTAAAAGCCTGATTGGTGAGGGCTGATTAAAGTTTCATTTTATTTTAAATCTGTATAATGTAACGAAAGGACCAAAGTTTATCTATAAAATGGATAAACTTTGGTCCTTATTATGTTTTTATTCGCACACGAAATTAAGATAAAATTAGATGTTTTTTGTCTATTCTTTTACTCAATTAGAAAAGAGCGTAAAGTATTTGAAAACTATTGATGCTACGCAAGGGGATATTGTTTAAAGTAATCAGAACTTCATCGGTTGTTAAGTTACCACTTTAAATATATAATTAAATTTCATTAAAAAGATACTCTATTCAAAGTCCTTATTGGGTTTTTGAAGTGAAATATATACTATTTGAGGTGTGTGAAATGGGGAAATCTCGAGAGCAGACGATGGAAAATATCTTAAAGGCTGCTAAGAAAAAATTTGGAGAGCGTGGCTACGAAGGTACGAGCATACAAGAAATCGCAAAAGAAGCGAAAGTGAATGTTGCTATGGCCTCTTACTATTTTAATGGGAAAGAAAACCTATATTATGAGGTGTTTAAGAAATATGGTCTTGCTAATGAGCTACCCAATTTTCTTGAGAAGAATCAATTTAAACCTATCGATGCCCTTAGAGAATATTTAACGGTTTTTACTAAACATATAAAAGAGAACCCTGAAATTGGATCATTGGCATATGAGGAGATTATTAAGGAAAGTGCACGATTAGAAAAGATTAAACCGTATTTCATAGGTAATTTTGAACAGTTAAAAGAAATATTACAGGAGGGTGAAAAGCAAGGAGTTTTTCATTTCTTCTCCATAAATCATACGATACATTGGATCACTTCTATTGTTTTATTTCCAAAGTTTAAAAAGTTTATTGATTCTTTAGGGCCAAATGAAACGAACGATACAAATCATGAATGGATGCCAGAAGACTTAGTGGACAGGATTGTTACTGCATTAACAGATAAACCTAACGTGTAAATTATTCAGTATTTATGAATTCTATTATTACTATTTAAAGCCTAATTTCTCAATGTATTGTAGAGAAATTAGGCTTTTTTCAACACGTCATTAAGGTTTTTATAGTTCAAGGACTCAAGTTAATGATTATATTTTCAAGTATTCGTTTTGAGCTACATAGATATAGTTTTTGTTGCAACTGTTTGTTGAAATGCTTTATCATGCTCAACAATAACCATTGTGGGATTAAATTGTTGAATAAGTTCTTCAATCTGCATACGGGAATAGATATCTATAAAATTTAGTGGTTCGTCCCATATATATATATGGGCTTTTTCACATAAACTTTTAGCGATAAGCAGTTTTTTCTTTTGTCCACCAGAATAATGAGATATATCTTTCTCGAATTGAATTCGATCAAAGTCCATCTTACTTAGGATGGATTTAAATAAGGTTTCATCAATCTTGTGCTCTTCAATGAAGTCTGATAGCGACCCCTTCAAATGAGAAGTATCTTGTTGGACATAGGAAATGATGAGTCCTGTACCTAAAGTAACTAAGCCTGTATGCTGTATCGGATGTCCTAGAATTAGTTTTAGGATACTACTTTTTCCGCTCCCATTCGTTCCATCAAGTACAATTCGGTCACCTTGTTCAACTATGAAGCTAATCGGCTCATTCACAATTTGGTCATTGTACTTAACGGACACGTCAACCAAAGTAACCAATTCATTTGATTTAAATTGCAATTGTTCCAATTTTAATGACTCAGTTTTTTCCACATTTTTTAGTAATTTTGACTTTTCCTCAATAGCTTTTTGTTGCCTTGATTCAAGGTTTTTTGCTCTTTTCATCATCTTGGCTGCTTTATGTCCTACAAACCCCTTATCCAACTTAGAGCCTGAATTCCTCGTTCCATTTTTTGAAGCTTCCACGTCATGAGACCAACTTGCTGATCGTTTGGAAGACTGTTTTAATCTCCCTATGTCTTTTTGTAGACGCTCATTTGTAGCCTTCTCGTGCTCTTGCTGTCTATCAAAATTTAACTTCCAAGAAGAATAGTTACCACTTTGAATTTCAATATTTGCTCTATTAATAGATAGGATATGGTCAACGCACCCATCTAAAAAGATTCTGTCATGTGAAATTAAAATAAATCCTTTTTTCTTCCTTAGATAATTAGAGACTATCTTTCGTGCATCTGTATCTAAGTGATTTGTTGGTTCATCAATTAATAGGAATTGACCCGCATTTAAAAACAGTGCAGCAAGCAACACCTTTGTTTGTTCCCCATTTGATAATGTTTTAAATGGTCTGTACATGACCTCAGCATCAACATTTAAATAGGATATCTCACGTAGAAATTCCCAATCTGCGGCTTGGGGACAAATTTCTTCAAGGATTTCATGAGTGAATTTGTTCCTATCTGAAACAGAGTAGGGGAAGTAATTGAATTCTACCGAAGCAAGGATTTTCCCGCTATACTCATAATTCCCTAACAATAAATTAAAGAATGTCGTTTTACCTCGTCCGTTTCTACCAATAAATCCTAGCTTCCAATCCGTATCTATTTGGAAGTTTACACTTTCAAAAATATTATCAAAGCTACCTGGGTATGAAAAAGTTAAGTCTTGGACCTTTATCATTGACATAATAATTCCTCCTTTATATATCGAAACGTTTCATATAAAGTCGGAACATCCATCCATTTTTTAATTCCTCTATATAAGTTTGATGGATATTAACGACTTATATAGAGCATTACATGTGTAACAATAGTGTCTGAAGTACTCATTTTTTTCGCTCCTTTATTTGTGAAGTACATTTAACAATTAGTAAGTTTCAACTAAGCTAAACGGGAATAAAAAAATCCCCCAATTTGTAATCGGAAGGATTAGTCTTTCGTCTATACTTAATAAGTACTTATTAATCATTTGAATCATGACAAATAAAGTATGAACTGAATTTTAAAAATGGATAGACTAACCCTATATTTTGTAGTTTGAAGTTATAAAATTCAACTTAAAATATAAATTAGTTAATCATTATTCATCCATCATTCCTTTCATAATTCTATTTTTAGAGTAACATTCTTTTTAGGGAGATGCAATATTAGCTTCAATTTCATCTAATCCTAGATCATTTATAATTCTTTGAGTAAGGAGATAAAATTTTACCTCTCTTTTTATAAACATCAAATTTTTGTTCAATAGGTCATGTCTTTTGTCCGTTAAAAAGGGAGGATATGAAATTGACATCAACCTTCGTTGTAACTATAATAGTTACAGTATGTTCCGTAAACTAATTCGAATTGCTATGTTAATGATAGTATATTTTCATTCCTTTTTAAGTGTGACAGGTAGCAACTAACTATAATCCAATAGAGGATTAGATTCTATCTCATATTTAAAGGGTAGATAAGTTGTACCCGCCAAATTTACGATGCGCAAATACTTAAAAAACTACATTTTTCAGCTTATCCTTTTTGGAATCCTCAGTATTGATAATTGTAAACATCTACAAAAAGTTAGCAAGACTGTTGTATGTAGAAAGAAATCTTTTAAAAAGGTCATAATATGGATAATAGGTAACACACATTTAAATTTAGTAGGAGTTGTGCCACTATCAAGACATTTTTTTAATAAAAGTATAGAAAAAACTCAAGAAGGTGAGTCCATTGCGTAAACATGCATATGTGCAATTTTATGTATTGATATTGGCTTTAATAGCTTATATAAGCTTTTGCTTTATATTTATATTTGTTTTTCCAAGTCTTTATTTCGTATCAGATTTTAATATCCGACTATCATCTTTAGTTGTTGAAACTACTGTATTTATCTCACTACTGTATTCTATATTATCCAGAAAAATTAAGTTAGGAGTATTCTGGGTGTGCATTATTATTGCGATAGGTTGTTTCTTGATAGGGAATTTTATATCTGCTTTTCAAGTACTTAATGTAGAATTACCAATAAAAAATTTTAATATCTCTGATGTATTTTTGTTGCTTTTCTTATTCTTCTTTCTCTTTGCGTTCTTTTATAAAATCATGATGGAATGTAATAAATGGGAGAAAGCATATTTGCTTTGTGATTTATGCATTGTTGTTACTGCTATTTTTACATTAGAGTGGTATTTATTTAATAAACCTTCTGCAAATATCTTATTCTTATCAATTGGAGATGTTTTTCTCTCATTTATTTTTCCGATTATAGATTTATTACTTCTATTACTTGGAGTTACACTAATCTTTCGACCTGCTATTTTCAATGCAAAAAGCAAATTGTATATTTTTATCCTAGTATTAACTGGATTAGCTATTACGGACTATTTGTATTTTTACTTACAAGGTGATTTGTCAGAGCGTTCAGTTATATTTTTAAGGTGTTTGTATAGAGTTTTCCTATTATTTATTGCTATTGCTGCTACAATTCCAAAGGATGCTTCTTCTAAAAGAAATTATTTTATTATTAATCCGACATTTGGAGAGAAACTTCTTGGCATATTCCCTTATCTTGCAGTTGCAGTCTTAATTGGCTTTACTTTGAAAGAGCAAACGTCTTCAGCTACATTGATTACGGGAAATTGTATTGCTTTTGTATTTGTACTGATTCGTCATACAATCGTACGAATGCAAAACAAAGATTTAACTGAAACATTAAAAGTGTTTAATAATCAATTAGAACAAACAGTATCTCAAAGAACAAGGGATTTAATAAACAAATCTAATGATTTGGTAAAAAATCAAGAAAGATTTAAGTCATTATATGAGTATCATCCGGATCCTATTTTAACGATTGATTCAACTGGTATCGTATTAAATATAAACCAGGCTGGAAGTATGTTATTAGGAAAAGACAGTGCTGTATTAATAGGGAAAGAGTGCTTCTCTATTTTTTTAGATGAAGATAAATCTGAATTGGAAGCGGCTATAAAGAAAGGGAGACGATGTAGTTCATCTTCACTACAGTTGCGTGTGAAAAATAACAATGAGAAGGACATGCTGTTTTGGTATGTCACTATAGTTCCTATTATGATAGAAGGTCAAACTTTTGGGAGTTATGTAATGGTAAAAGACATAACGAGGATGAAACAACAACAGGATGAGATAAACTACCTTGCATTCCATGATACGGTGACGGAGATTGGAAATCGTATATTCTTCCAACAAGAATTAGATAGATCCATTAAGCGTGTGCAAAAAACACAGGATAAATTTGGGCTCCTGTATATTGATTTAAACCGCTTTAAGACTATTAATGATACACTGGGCCATTCCATTGGTGACAGGGTTTTAAAAGAAGTTGCCAAACGTTTTAGGACATGTCTTTCACCGACAATTCCTCTAGCAAGAATAGGTGGTGATGAGTTTGCAATCATTGTCCATAACCAAACAGAACAACAGCTATTGAATTTGTGTAAAACTCTATTTCTTATAACTGAAGAACCATTCGTAGTAAATCAGCATAGTTTTTACTTATCTCTTAGTATAGGAATAGCAGTGTATCCATTTGGAGGAATAAATACTACTACACTTTTACAACACGCTGATATCGCTATGTATAGCGCAAAGGAAAAAGGTAACAATGCTGTTTGTATGTATGACGAGACATTATCTCAAAAAGTAACCCGTCGATTACGATTAGAACAGGATTTACCAAATGCAATTGAAAATAATGAGTTGTTTTTATTGTATCAACCACAAATTGACAGTAAGGAAGGTAAGGTTATTGGTGCAGAGGCTTTAATACGTTGGCAACATCCAGAACTTGGGCTGATTTCTCCGTTTGAGTTTATACCTATCGCAGAAGAAACGGCGCAGATTATTTCAATTGGAAAGTGGACGTTACAGAAAGCGTGTCGACAACTGAAAGAATGGCATTCTGCGGGCTTTTCAAATCTAAAGATGGGGATAAATTTATCAGCTATAGAGTTTGAACAGAAAGATTTTGTTCAAACCATTATATATACCATAGAAGAGATAGGAGTACCTGCTAATTCGATTAATTTGGAATTAACAGAGCGAATCGCCATGGTAGATGAAAAAGAAACTTTATCAAAGTTAAAAGCATTAAAATCATTTGGTGTACATTTATCAATTGATGATTTTGGTACAGGTTATTCTTCATTAGCGTATTTACCTCTTTATCCAATTGATACTTTGAAAATTCCAAGAGAATTTGTTAATAGGATTGGAACTTCTACTGATGGAGGTGAAATTATACAGACCATTATTTCACTTGCTCATACTTTAAACATGAAAGTCATAGCAGAAGGGGTAGAAACGAAAGAACAATTAACAGTGTTACAACGTAATGCATGTTATCTAATTCAGGGCTATTACTACAGTAAACCTGTAAATGATGATGAATTTATTGTTTTTTTAAGTACAATACAAAATGAATAAATGAAAAATCAGTATATGTATGAAATAAAGTGAAAAGAGGTTNNAACCTCTTTTCACTTTATTTTCAGGAGTTATGCAGCAAGGTTTCAGCCTTTGAAAGTAAAATAAGTATCTATATTTCTTGTATTTTGGGTTAATGGGATATGAGGTGAAAGTTGCTTCTTGTGAAAAAGAATTAGAGCCAGCTTGTATATTCTTAAAGCAATTTGAAAAAGGATTAGCAGTTTGTATGGAATTAGGAAATGAAGAGTATGTATATCATTTCAATATTTTACGTTCTCTTAATGAAGATGAAGCAATTAAACTCTTAGAAGAAGTGAAAAAGTATTTCTTACTTCGAAAAGCAAGGTTTATGGGATTTCGTAGAAGAATATGCAGATCTAAAAAAGGAAGAAATTATACAATAATCACATGCTATCATTTTTAATAGCTAATTAACAAAGGGACTCCAATTATGGAGTCCCTTTGTTAATGGGGTAATGCTTTGGTTTATCTAATTATAGCAATATTTGTAAAAAGTGTAAAGGGGTCCTAGTTTGGAGGGGGAATTATTTAATCTTTTTTATTTAATAAAAGGGATAATATTTAGTTATCTGCGCTTCTTAATTATGTTTTCTATCACAATTTGAAGTGAATTTCAGTTAATCTTATTTATTTTATGGGAATTATAAGGTATACTAAAAGTAGGTGCAAAATGTACCATTTGAAAAAGAGTGAATTGCAAAAAGGAATCCGTAAAGGATTCCTTTTTTGTTTCTTTGAAAATGAAGCAATGTTCTAATTATCTCATTCATTTTTATGAATACGCTGCGATCTTATAAACTAAAAAGGCTTTTATGGAAATTTGCCATATTCCTGTAACAAAACAAAGGTATGTTATGTGTGTTAAATATAAAGAGAAAGAAGGAAAAGTTGTGAAAAAAATTTTGCCAATTGTTGCGTTATTAGGCATGATGAGTTTTGGAGTACAGGAAATGAATGTAAGAGCTGATACATACCACAAGGGCGATTCGAAAATTAGTTTTTGGGATTCGAAAAGAAAGGGTACTAATTTCATGAATAGTACGTCATTACCTGAAAACTATAAAAGTGCAAAAGAAGCTAATATTGAATATGTACGTTTAGCACCTGATAAATGGGCAAAAGATAAAGATTTTCTATTTGAGGATAAACCAGATACTTCTGGAAAGGATTTTCTGATAGGTAATGCAGATAACTATCAGGGATTAGTAAAGGAGGATTTAGAAAAATTAAAGGCGGATTTAGATGCCGCACAATCACAAGGAATGAAAGTTGTTCTTACAATGTTATCTTTACCTGGTGATCGATGGCGCCAATTTAATAATAACAAGAATGACGACAGAATATGGGAAGAAGAGAGGTATCAAGAACAAGCAAGTCAATTTTGGAAGGACCTTGCTCTGGAATTAAAAGATTATCCTGCGGTGGTGGGTTATAATATTATAAATGAACCACATCCAGAAACAGCTAAAAATAATAGATATAATGATTTTTGGACAGAAGATTACGAGAAATGGTATGCAAAAGTGAAGGGAACGACAGCGGATTTAAACAGATTGTATCAAAAAGTAATCAATTCCATTCGTGAAGTAGACCAAGAAACACCAATTATTTTAGATTCAGGTTTATATGCTACTCCATGGGCTTTTAAATATTTAAAACCAGTAAAGGATAAAAAAACGCTTTACGCATTTCATATGTATGAACCATATGAATTAACGAGTCAAGGTGAAAAGAAAAATAAAGAATATCAATATCCAGGATTAGTAAAAGTAGGAGACTTAGAGAAACCTGTAATGTGGAATAAGCAGGGATTAGAGAAATTTTTGAAGCCAATCCAACAATGGTCTAAGAAAAATCATGTATCATCTAATCGAATTATTGCAGAGGAGTTTGGAATTAACCGTACTGTTCCGGGAGCTACCCAATACATGCAAGATCTTATTTCTATCTTCAACCAAAAAGGTTGGCATAAATCATTCTATGCATTCCGTGAAGACACATGGACAGGGATGAATTATGAATTGGGAACAGGAAAAATAAAATGGGATGAAGAGGGTAAACCGGTGCCTCAAGATAATTCACTCTGGGAAGTAATAAAAAAAGATTTACAACCACATAAATAGTTTAGAATATTTGTCCTAAGGACTAAATGTAAGCATCTAATTCAAGTAGAATTAGATGCTTTTTTTCAAAAAAGGTGGAAGTTTAAACAAATATAGTTGCAATTGAATTGACCTTTAAACTGAAAAATTTTTATGAATTTTTTGTGAGATTCCAACCCTTAAATGTTGAAAATTATTTACTGATTTCTCCAATTGGATATATTTCTCCAATCGGATGGAAGTTTAGAATACAGAATCAAAACATAATAAGCTGTTATCGATGAGTTTATCGTAAAGTTGTTATTTAATGTGTCATCAAATAACATTTATATACAATAATAAATAAAGAAAAGGAGATGTTTATGAAAAAATATAGAGTAATAGATACAACTTAAATAGTATGAATAGTTTAGATTGTAAAAACATGAAGAAGAAAACAAAAAATCCTTAAGAGTACTAAGGAAAAATGAAGGAGATAATATGGGGAATAATTCAAAATATAAAACTAGAAAAATACTTGCAGCTACTGCTACAGTAACTATGCTTGCGACTGGAATGATTTCTTCATCAGATGTCTTTGCGGAGCAAAAGGAGCAGCAAAAAAATTTATCGACATCACTGCAAAGTGAAAAATCAGTTAAATCAGAAAATAGAACATTTACAGTCCCAGGAAAAGGGGATGTTGAGCTAATAAAACAACAGGAAAGAAAAAGTATGGCATTTAGTCCATATGAACCAACTGGTTTATATGCAAAACCAAATGAACAAATAACGATTAATGTAGAAGGTAATCAAGATATTCAGGTATATATTGGAACGTATTCATATGATGCTTCTTGGAGAGAAGATTCTAAGATAAAATCATTTACATTAAAACCAGGTATAAACACAATCCAATCTCCAAATGGGGGGATGATTTATTTTTATAATAAACAACAAGGTGGTACCATTCGAACAACAATTACAACAGGCGGAACGACTACGCCTTTCTTTGAACTAGGAAAGCATACGAAACAAGATTTAATTAACATGCTGGACCAATATCCAAATGCACATGCAGTGGAGTTAAAAGGAGAACGTGTATTAATTACGGCCAGTCCTGCACGTATTAAGAAATATTTGTTGGGTTCTAATACAGATCCTGTACAACTCTTGAAAAAGATGGATGAAGCTACTCGAATTCAAGACAAAGTAGCTGGATTATCTGAAGAACAAGTAGATAAACATTATGTTCATTACGTAGAAGAAAATCATTCTCCCGATTATTATATGTATGCGACTTCTTATCGAACTGCATATGTAGGAGATGCAATTCAATATGTATTAGATATTAATAAATTTATAAAAGATGGTTGGGGTCCATGGCATGAGGCAGGGCATTTGAGACAGCAATCACCTTGGAAATTTTATAATATGACAGAAGTACAAAATAATATATACAGCCTTTCTGTAGAAAAAGCATTTACATCTAATCAACCTTTTAGATTGCAACAAGAGGGTGCTTATACTAAGGCATTTCAATACTTAGAACAACCTAATAAAAATTATGACGAAGTTAGTGATGTTTTTGTTAAGCTTGTTATGCTTTGGCAACTACAGCTAGCATATGGAGAGGATTTCTATCCTAAATTGCATCAATTGTATAGAGACATGCCTTCAAGTGAACTTCCACAAACTGATGAAAATAAAAAACAATTATTTATGATTTCAGCATCAAAAGTAGCCAAACAAAATTTGATTCCTTTCTTTGAGAAGTGGGGATTACGTCCAAATAACGATACTATTCAAAAAGTAGCTGCATTAGGATATCCAATTTTAACAGCAGAGATTTGGAAGAGTACGGATTCTAATCCAATTAAACCAGATATGCCTAATGAAAATAATATTTTAGAAGGAAACCAGTTTGCATGGTCACTAAAAGGAATTAGTGATTTCGAGTTTGCAAAAGTCAATTTTAATAAGTCGACAGAAGAGATGCAAATTGATTTAAAAGCAGGCGTACCACATCATTATTTTAATGAAACATATGCGAGTATTAAAGTACAAAATGCATCAGGAAAAGTAGTATACAATAAAGATATTTATGGGAACAAACAACAAAATGCTGAATCGCAAAAAGTTCCAGTTAAAATAGGGGATTATGTTGAGCTGACACATCTAGAAGGTGTGCATAGAGCTACTTTAATAAATGTAGGTAACAGTAAACAAGAAAGTTTTGGAAAAAAAGGCATGTACGAAGTTACAAAAGAAGGCTTGAAGAAAGTAGAAAAAATGCCAGAAACAACGGTTTTAGATGGAAATCATTTTGGGTGGTCTTTAAAAGGATATAGTGATAGAGAAATCGCAAAAGTAGATTATAATAGGACAACAGAGAAAATGCAGGTGAATTTAGAAGCAGGCGTACCACATTCTTACTTTAATAATACGTATGCAAGTATTACAGTAAAGAATTCAAATGGTGGTGTTGTGTACAATAAGGAAATAGTAGGGAATAGACAACAAACTGCTGAAAGCCAAACCGTGCCCGTAAAAGTGGGAGATTACATTGAGTTTACCCATATAGAAGGGGAAGCAGTAAAGGAAAAAACACGCGCTACACTTATTAATCTTGAGAATAATAAACAAGAATATATGGGCAAAAAAAGAACCTATCAAGTTACTTCAACGGGATTAAACAAAATAGATTAACATGAAAAACATTCTAAGTATTAGTTGGATGCAAATAGTCGTTCATTATGAACGGCTATTTGGCTTTTATTTAAAGAAAGGTGAAATGAAAATACTCTCTCTTTTGTATATACTTTCGTTTCCAAAAATTTCTACGTTTTTTTATCAGGGGGAAAATAATTTAAAAAATGTGCTTGAGAATTGATACATGTTTAATTGCTATAGATTTGAGAAAAAAGAAACAGAATAGTAAGGTATTTGTTGATAAATCCTCTCAAGTGTTACAAAATTTTACATATTTGGTATGATATATATGAGTTCTATGTATATTAAGGGAGGAATGGGAATGAAAAGGTTCATAACACGTGCAAGTAGTAATACAATCTCAAAAAGGTTAGTTTTAATGGTGTTGTCGATGGTTTTAATGATAGTGATGATTACACCATCGAATGATGTATCGGCAGCCAATCTATCAAAAGCAGGTTCACTAAAAGGCGTGAATTTATTTAATGGAAGTTGGACAGTTGCTATACAGGCAGCAAATTTACAATATGTTTCGGCTGAGCCTTCGGGAAATATAATAGCAAATCGTAATGCAGTTAATGAATGGGAGAAATTTGAATTAATTTCGACTGGGGAATTATATACGTACGCTTTAAAAGCTAAAAGTAATGGGAAGTATGTTTCGTTTGAGCCAAATGGTAGAGTAGTAGCAGATCGTACATCAATTGGTGCATGGGAAAAGTTTATCTTATATAATGGTGGAGACAATAGGATATATGTATTACAAGCACTAAGTAATGGTAGATATATATCAGCAAATGGTGGTAGAGAATTAACAGCTACTAGTTATGTAGCTGGAAGCTGGGAAAGATTTGTTATTGTATACTTCTAAACTTTGAAGTGTTATATATCTAAATGATAATAGCATGTTTAGTTTGTATAAATACCTAATACAATAAATTGTTAAGTATGTAATACAAGTGTATATTAACGTGTAAAAGGGCTGCAAATAATTAGCGGTTCTTTTTGCATGTTAAATAAGCACTTACTGAGGTTATAATGAAAAGAAAAAGAACCCTATAGGGTTCTTTTTCAAGGCATATTAACAGTAAGGAGAATCATGAAATGCTACTTCAAATCTTTATTAGGGGAAAGATTTTGAATAAGCTTAACATACATCTATTTTTACATAAATGTAATATATAGTAAATTGATAATGTTTATACTTACTATTACTAATATTCAATTAAGATAGTTAGCACTATTTGTATAGTGTTAATGAAGTGCATATTTAGAAAACTAATAATGGCCACAAGTTGGTTATATATGTCTAATATTATATTTTATTTACTAAAAGAGCTTATAGATATATTATTTTAAAAATTAATTAACATTTAAACAATTTTAACTGAAATTGGGTGTGTATTAACTAAAAGTAAATAAAATAAACAAAGACCCTGTAATGAATACAGGGTCAAATACAGGGTTAAGGGAACGCATAGTTTCTCAAAATCATAATAGCATATATTCTTTGTATAGCTACATGAGGATTTTGACAGAATTAAGAAAAAGACAGAAATCTGTAAGAAAGCAAATATATTGCTGGAAATTTGATTTGAAATTAAACTATAAGGCATATTGAAATAGATGGAAACTCTTGAGTACCGTGATTAAATATGAGGTTTAGATTAGAGGGATAATTGGATCTTACTGAAAAGGCAAAATGTTTTTTAGATTAAAAGAAGAAAAGGCACTTTTGGGTGCCTTTTCTTTAGGTAAACAGTTTACATATTGCTGAATTATACACGAAACCATAATTCGACTATGAAGTAAATCTTAATATAATTCTAAATAGAAAAATATGTAATATTATATTTGAGTTTTTAATTATTTTATCGAATATAGAGTAGCAATGTAAATAAAAGGGCATGCATTCGTATCTGCAGCCCTTTTTAGGAGGAATTCAAGATACCAATAGGACACGTATTGGTAAACAGGTTCAAAAATAGTATATGTGAAAAGAAAAAGTCCTATACCAAAAGTAGACAGGACCTTATTTTTTACAATTTCAAAAATGACATTCTGTCCTTTTTGAAATTAGTACAACACACACTTGGTTTGTAATAAAGTTAGAAAAAGTATACATGAAAATGGCAGACAACTATTTTGTTGCCTGCCGGTGCTAGTGGGTTGAATGAGTTAGTCAATTCAATAAATTGCTACCCCATTACCAGAAGAGTGAAGCCGCTAGTTCAAACGGCTTATACATAGTTTTCCTAATAAAGAAAAAATTATGAGTAAAGATTTTGTTTGCTCTATATGAAAAGATAAATAGATATTCATCAGACAAGGATAATTTAGCATACCTTGAATAGGGTGAAGGAACGAATTAAATAAAAGGATTTTTGTTTAGGAAGGGACTGACTCAGGAATGGGACTTTCGGACAGGGTTTGGGGGGCGATGATTGCCTTTGGCATTGCGACTAATATCGTTGCTTGTATGATGGCAGTATACATTCAAAAATATGAGCTAATGATAAATCATCTTACAAATATTTTATTTTTAATAATTATCTCTTTAACGTTTATTAAGATGAAAATTAACAGATGGGTGGCTTTAGGATTTACATTTGTTGTAATAGAGAAAGGTATTAAGGCGGGATATGACTTCTACACACATGATTATTATGGTGTCAGTTGGAGTTTAGCTATCATTGTCTATTGCATATACGAGATGAAAAAGTATCATATTGAAATAAATGAATAGTCTCAACAATAAGATGTTAGTAGGTGTAATTTTTTAAATAATAAAAAAAAGACACTACAAGAGTGTCTTTTTTTTGAAAATACTCTATAATTAACTTTGGGGAAGGTAATGTTAGAGTATTCGTTTAGCATTATCTTTATATTTGATAAACCATGAAATCGAAGGATTTTGTGGTTTATTTTTTGAACAATAGATATTACAGTATTGGCAGTGAGCTAGTGATCATTTTAAGCATTAGGAGAGAATGGATTAAAAGTCTAACATCGAATAACGGTTCCGGAATATAGTGTTGCGAAATGATCTCCCATATCCCAAACGGTACTTGCCTGTATATAGCCCTTAAAGCCTTCTGAAGAATAATACATCTCTTTTGGTATACTTTCTTTAGTTTGGAAATGTGCTTTAGAGTACTTTACATAATGGTTTTTAACAACTTTTGCATCTGGAACAATAGTGTTTTTTTGTTCCAATGTTGGCCTAGCACTAGAAGGTGATATAAATTTTACAGTGTCTTGGTAATTAGGATCTAAGGTGTCAGCTTGTACACTGTGTGACGAAACAATTGTGCTTAAACTACTTCCCGCGATTAAAGTTGCAAATACTAACTTTGAGAATTTTGTTAATCTACTCATTCTATAATCTCCTTTTTATTATTTTGTAAGGTATCTCCTTACACCTCACAGTCTATATCCACTACAAAAGGGTGTACATACATATTGATAGACAAAATTCTACAAAATACCTCATGTTTTTGGGGACGTGTATAATAATCCAATGTTTAATAACTTATCAGAAGTAAAAAAGTAAGTCTTATATAAAAGAAAAAGAATAATTTATGCAGGTAATGTATATAAAATTATTGTTTGAATATTCTAAAATGAGTTGATAAAGATGTGGGATTGTTTTTTAGAAAATAAATGATTCCAAAGATTAAATTTAGAAGTTTAATTCTCTTTGTAAGTTTATTTTTATAATACTATTCACAGGTGTAGATTATTAAGATTTAAATATAAAATGTCTAAAGATTTTTGTACAACCAAACAGTTAAAATATAAAAAAGTGAGAAAAATGATAAACATTCTTCTCACTTTCATCAATTAGGGTGGCATATACATAAATATGCGTTTGGGTAGATTTTTGAATGAAAAATCCACATGCATAGTATAACAAAAAAAATAGGGCTTTTCACATGTAATATTGCATATGAAATATAGTAAAGTTTTAAATTTTAATATTACAAACTTGTATATACGTGTTACAATGTGATTCTCTAATTTATTTTATTCAGCTATTTAGAATTTATGTTTTAGTTAATTTATTATGGTAAGGATTTCATCTGATTGGATTAGCGCTAAACTAGATTTTTATCCAAACAAATCCAATAATTATTTTTAAAATGAAGTATATGTTGTATCCAATTTATTTGGAATAATTCGTAGTCTAATAATTGCTGAATCTAGAAAAAAACATATTCGAAAGGAGGACAGATAAAACTCTGCCTGTGAAATTTAAATCGCTAAATGGTAAAGTGTGGATGATAGGATGTAATTGTGATTTCATTTCGAATGGTACCATAAATGGATATGGAAAAATATAGGATAAAATTTAAATAAACTATATAAGTAGTAAAAATGAAAAGGAGAAGTATCTAGTGTTTAATATAAAAGAAAGATTGGGACAAATAAAGCTTAAAACGAAGTTGTCTATGGCATTTATAGCAATATTAATTATACCAAGCCTTATCGTAGGAGTATCATCTTATAATAAAGCAAAAACAGATCTTAATGAAACAATTCTACAATCAGCAAAAGATAATATAAGTATTTTAGACAAGATTGTTGATGATGAATTAGAAAATAAGCATACAGATGTCACTCATTTTGCAAAGGTACTCACACAAGGGGATTATAATCCTGAACAATCGCAAAATGTACAGAGTAAATTTGATCAATATATACAGTTACATCCAGAGATAGAAACGATTTATACGGCATCCAGTAACAATCAATTTATTCATGCACCTGTTGGCAAAATACCAGAAGGGTTTAATCCGTTAGAAAGTAGTTGGTATAAGGATGCAGTAAAAGCAAATGGAGAGATTATTGTTTCATCTCCCTATAAATCAAAGTCTACAGGAAATATGGTAATTGCAATTGCAAAGCAAAATGCAGATAAAAGTGGTGTCATTGGCGTAGATTTGAATATTACAGATATCGTAAAAACATCCAAAATGATAAAAATTGGAAAGCAAGGATTTGTATCTATAGTTAGTCAAGATAAAACTATAGTTGTTCATCCATCACTAAAGCCTGGAGAGAAATTAGAGAAAACTTTAGCGGATGAATTGTACAAGACAGAAGATGGAGTAATTACTTATAGCCTCAATGGCGAAGATCGAAACATAAGCTTTAAGACAAATAAAAAAACAGGTTGGAAAATAGCTGGCGTAATGCCTACGAAAGAAATTGAAGAAGCTACTAATCCTATTTTTTATAAAACGTTCACTATAATAGGGGCTTCATTATTGTTAGGTGGAATTGTAATTCTATTCATACTCAGATCTATAATTACTCCACTAAGACAATTAGTCATTTCAGCTCAAAGAATTAGTCAAGGAGATTTAACCGAGAAAATAGATATTCGTTCAAAGGATGAACTTGGTCAATTAGGTGGTAGTTTCAATACAATGGCAGAGTCGTTACGTAATATTATTTCTCAAATTAACACATCTGCAGGACATGTAGCTGCGTCTTCTGAGGAACTAACTGCTAGTGTAGAGCAAGCAAGTGTTGCGACAGAACAAATTACAAAAGAGATGGAAGAAATCTCGAACAGTGCAGAAGTTCAAAATAATGAAGTTGAGTCTGGAGCTGAATTAATTGGTGAGGTAACACGAAATATTCAATATGTAGCTGAGAATGCATCTGAAGTATCGGCTTCATCCATATACACAAAACAAAAAGCCAATGAAGGTGAACAATTAGTAGAACAAACTGTAGCACAAATGCAGTCTATCCATCACTCTGTTTCTCAATCCGATAATGTAATAAAATTATTAGATAAGAAATCGCAACAAATTGGAAGTATATTAGAAGCGATTCAAAATATTGCGGAACAAACAAATTTATTAGCATTGAATGCAGCAATTGAAGCAGCTAGAGCAGGAGAACAGGATCGAGGGTTTGCAATTGTTGCGGATGAAGTTAGGAAGCTAGCAGAGCAATCATCCGAATCTTCGATGGAAATTGGAAGCTTAATTAAGGAAATACAAGCAGACGTACATGAGACTGTAAAAGCTATGAATGAAGTGGGAGTAGAGGTACAGTCGGGAATTAAAGTTGCGAACGATACAAAGCAAAGTTTTTATGAGATTTCAAAATCTGCAAATGATATTGTGTCAAAAGTGCATGGTATGGTGGAACTATCTAATACAATGACTACTGATGCAATGAAAGTCGATACATCGATTGATCAAATAGCTATGGCTGTAAAAGAGAATTCTTCAAGTATGCAAACGATTGCTGGTTCATCTGAGGAACAACATGCTTCTATGGAAGAGATAAATTCTTCAGCAATACAATTAGCACAGATGGCAGAAGAACTTCAAGAGTTAATTGGTGGATTTAAGATTTAAGTTGAGATTCTAGGAGAGAATGCTAGAATCTTGTTACAGAGTGGAAATGCATAGTAAATAAGTATAATATATACTCTCTATGCGCGTATTGAACAGGCAGAAAACCCATTTAAAAACCCTCCATTTGGAGGGTTTTTAAATACATTTACATTAAATTTGTGGTGGTGCACCACCATAATCGCCAACACTATATGAAGGAGCAGGATAATGCCCATGAGTAGCAAGCTGATCTGTTTTAGAAAACTGAAAAATTCCCACCGTTAATACCCCAATAAAAGCAATGCCTGATAATAATAAGCTAATTTTTTTCATTATTTTAACACTCCTTTTGCAATTGATTTTTGTCTTGCTTGATAACAAATATGGAAATAGTCACTTACTTTTTGGTGGTTCTCTAATTGTCTACATTTTGTGGCAAATAATTCAGCGTATTCGACAACATATTCCCATAATTCTTCTTCCTTAAAGTATAAGATTCCTTCTTGAATGATTTTTTCTAATTCTTCCAATGGAATATTTTCGTTTAATCTTTTTAAAATAGAGAAGTGGTGTGTGTATTCTTCGTTATGAATTTTTCTGCAAATCTGTAATCCCTTATCAATGAGTTGGCTGGCCGTTGATTGTTCTCCTAATTTATAATGTTCCTTAGCTTGTAGGAAGATGGCCTTGAAGTGTGTAGGGATTTTCTCTGTTACTTCTGAAAGGTGACGAATAGCTAAAGTAGACATACTTTGATCAGAATACAGCCACCCCATAGTATTTTTTACATATAACAAGGAATCTTCTTCCCTATTTTTTTGTAGTAAATCAATTGCACAATGTAGATATTCTTCTGCTTGTTCGTACTGTTTTAAATAGATGCAGCAACCACCTAGTAAACTATTACAAAAGGCTGTTTTTACTTCATAACCTTCATACTTTGAAAAGATTGCTCTCGATTTATTTGCGTATTCGATAGAAGCGAGATTGTTATAGGTATGGTGATAGAAAGTAGCAATTCTATAGTAAAATTCAGCATGTTCAATTTCATCTGGTATAGCTACCAATATTTTTTCTGCTAGTTTATAATGTTCTTCTGCCTCAGTATAATTTGATATAAAAGTGGAATGAATGGATTTGAAAAAGTGATAATAAAATCGTAGAAATTGATCTGTAGGCATATCATAATCGCTAATAGTATCAAAACTATTTTGTTGAATACCAAGGCTATCTGTTAAGACCTTGTAACGAAATTCGAGTAGTGAATAGTATAGTAACAAATTTTGATCCTGATGTTCTTGATCCGGTTCAATGCTTAACTTATTAATTTTTTCATCAATTTTCTTTTTTAGATTAGTAGCTTTTATAACTTGTTGAGATAGCATTGCTCGATACCAGTCGTTCAATAGAGAGGTTAATTGCTCATTTCCCTTTACTGAAACACTCATAATATACGCCCCCATTTTCTAAAAAAATCCTAATCCAATTTAATTATAAACATCATAACAAAATAGAAGAAAAAATGGAGTGATATTACAATATTTTTCAAGAAAATTCAGAAAAAATAATCAATTTATGTCGAATATACTCATAATAAAACATCCGAAAATTATCAAAAGATAATATGAGTCTTTATACGTTCTATCAGGTGAACTTAGAAACTGTGATTGAAGATTTATGAAATTTTCTTTTCTTAAAACGGATCAATTACGTATTAATTTTTAAATTATTTTATCGGATACATATAGTATGTATCACCACCAAATGTATAAATCTTGCGTATGTAAATAAGAAAAGAATAAAGAAAACAAAAGAAGAACTTGTAAGAATTTCTACAAGTTCTTCTTTTGGATAATGTAAAAAGGTGAAACAGACTATCTCATTATTTGTAATAGTGAAATTATCTTACTTATGGTTTTGTTTTATAGAAGATGTACTATTATATTGGAAGATTTGTTCTAAATGTTGATTAAAGGAAAATTAAAGACTGGTAGGGGAGAAGTGCATAAAAGAGAAAGCCTTCTTTACTTATTCTGAAAAGATAATTCAAAAAGCAATTTGTGTATAGAATAAGCAATGCATGAATTCATCGACATTGGTGATAATAAATAAGAGAATCATAAGCATGAACTTTAGTGGAATAGCTACAAGAAGGGGATAATTATAAAATTGTTAAAGCTCAGTATAATTCTATAATAGTAGATATAATTATTGGAATTTTCAACTTAGTTACTTTTCGGGTAGGGTAAGTAGAAGAAAATAGGAAGTTTTTCTTTGAAGAAAGCTCTTTTGACAGGAATAGATTTTCTCATAACTAGAACAAATAAATTAATAATCGCATATACTGTATTGTCGTTAAAGCAAGACAGTATTTTCTCATAACAAGGGAATCACTAGAAAAATATGTGATTCCTTTATTCTTCAGTATAATGTCAATAGTTGATTTGAAATAATCGAAGAAATAAAATCTTTGTTAATGGACAATCACATCATTTTAGGTATAGTAGGTTTATAATTTAGACTATAAAAATTAATGTGTCTTTTATTATTTTAACCAAGAAGACTCCCTCCATAAGGAACTCACAGCAAGTATGAGTAAGTGGGAGTAGTTCAAAGCATGCAATATTGTTTGATTTGGCTAATACATAGATTTATCATCTCAGAACTGGTGTAAGAATTATAATGTTTATACCATTCTATTGTATTTTCTAAAGTCTGTTGTAGGGACCATTTTGGTTGCCAATCAAGATTGAATTTTGCTTTGCTAATGTCAAGATTTAGTAAATTTGCTTCATGAAAATTTATTGCGCCTATATTTTCTGCTGTCCAATCCCCACAGCCCCAAATATCTAGTAAACTTGTCACTAATTTTTCTACTGGAACAATATTGCTTAAGGATGGCCCGAAGTTCCATGCTCCTGAATAAAGGATACCATTATTTATAATTTTTTCTGTAAGGAGTAAATACCCGCTTAAGGGTTCTAGTACATGTTGCCAGGGTCTAATAGCAGTAGGGTTTCTAATAATAATCTTTTTGTTTGATTCTAATGCTCGTATACAATCAGGAATAATTCTATCTATTGACCAATCACCACCACCAATTACATTACCAGCTCGAACGCTTGCAATTATTTTCTTGTGGTGAGAAAAGTTTTCTTCTGAAAAGTAAGAATTTCGATAGGAAGAAATTAAAAGTTCGCAGCATCCTTTGCTTGAGCTATATATGTCATGGCCACCCATAGGATCAATTTCACGATAACCCCAAGGCCATTCTTTATTTTCATAGCACTTGTCACTTGTCACCATAATTCCTATTTTAGCTGATTCATGTAATCGAATTGCCTCTAGTACATTCATAGTTCCTACAACGTTTACCTCGTATGTTTCTCTAGGATATTCATATGAATACTTAACTAGAGGTTGGGCAGCTAAATGGAATACAATTTCAGGTTTATAATCTGTAAAAACCTTATTTAATTTATTAAAATCCCTAATGTCTCCACGAATATCAATTATATTGTTTTGAAGGTTAGTAATGTTAAAGTTATCATTTTTATTTTTAGGATCCAATGAATATCCGATTACAGTAGCACCTAATTCATTCAACCATAGGGATAACCAAGAACCTTTAAAACCAGTATGTCCAGTAATTAAAATTGTCTTTCCGTAAAAAGCATTATTAAAGTTTTGATTTAACAATTAGTCCACCTCCTTTAGTACCCTATTTTTAGGGGATTAGGTATAAATGTTTATTATTTTTATACCAATTAACAGTTTTTATAATTCCTTCTTCAATATTAATTCTAGGTTCCCAGGAAAGAGAGTTTTTTATTTTTTGCACATCTGCTTCAGGAACCCATCTTTCATTCGTTCTAGATGGAATTGCACCGTAATTTGGTCTGGAATTGGTTTTCAAATGTTTGAATAATAATTCTACATAATGTTTCAAGGGGTAAATAGTGCCACTCCCAATATTAAAGATTTCATTTTGTACAGTAGTATTCTCTACTGCTAGGATACAGGCATCTATTATATTTTCTATATAACAATAATCTCTTAATTGATTACAGAAAGTTAAATTTACATCTTTGTTTTGTAATACTTGCAAGATTATATAGCTAAAAATTTTATGTGGCTCCTCGCTTTCTCCGAATATGCCAAAAGGTCTTAATGTTATAAGATTAATGCTGTTTTCGCTAGCAATTTGATGGGCGAGTATAGTAGCAGCAGCTTTGGTACTTCCGTAGATATCCACAGGAGTTAGTAACATATTTTCATGAATAGGTTCCATCTTGTTACCGTATTCAGAACTACTCCCAAAATTGATAATTTTTTTACAATTCACCAATTTTGCTGCTTGAATAATGTTACATGTCCCTATAATATTTGTTTCTATAGCATGCATGTAATCTGTATGGGCAGAATTTACACCATAGGCTGCCAGGTGAAAGATATAATCCGGATTAACTTTCTTTATTGCATCCTGTACTTGTTTTCTATCTCGTATATCTATTTCATAGGTTTCAATATTTTTTATAATATCCTTTAGTCTCCAAAAATTTGATGGTGTTCTTATGAAAAGAACAATTCGTGCTTGTAAATTTAAAAGTCTTCGTGCCAAGTGAGAACCAATAAAACCGTATCCACCAGTAATAAGGAAAGTTTTATTTTTAAATGAAGTAATCATAGTGAAAATCTATCCTTTATTAAGATTTATTTTTAAATAAGGAGAGTATCAGTCTTAATTGTAATGAGGGGAGGAGTATTTAAAATAATTTTTTATTGTCGTTGTATCAATTTGGTCAGCAAATAAAGAGGAGGGGGATTTTTGAAAAGTATTATGAAGGGTAAGACATGTCTTGTTCAATTGTTCAATATAAGGAATGTATATATAATCTAAAACTTCTGGAGGTAATTCTAAAGTTTCTTGTTTCCATAAATCGAACTCATTTGGATTAATAATTTGCATACTTCCAAAATGAAAAGCTATCAATTCATCTTGATCAATAAAAACTTTTTTATCTGTTTTTGATATAGAACTGCTATTTAAAATGACATTCCAAGGTGCTGCATCAATACCTTTATGAGTCATGATTTTTATATTAGAAAAGATGTTAGGAATGTGATTTAAATATTTTTGGTCACCCCATCTATTCATTTCAACATCATAATGATTATTGCAATATTCTAGGCATTTATCTTTCCACCATGTTAAAATTTCTTTGCTATTTTGATCGTTTTTGAAGCCTACTAAACCAGCTTGATATATACCGTGTATGTTTTCAATTTCAGTAGAGCTTCTTTGAGGGCAAAGGAATACAGAGTATTTCCACCATTCATCAAGAATGATATTAGGTGCTGTAAAGAAATACATATCAGCATCACAATATATAATGTGATCAACTTCCGGATAAAGACTAAGGACATGTAGACATAGGGGCGCTTTTAATGTCCAACAATATTCTTGTAAACTTCTATCATTTTTTATACTGAGGAGTTCATGATTTTCAATATCTTTTACTGGAATTAGTATGGCGTGCTTTAATTTTAATGTCTCTAATATTTGATAAGTTAAATCATCCATACAACAAATCCATACAGTAAATTTAGCGTTGAAATTTTCTAAGGAATAATAAGAGGTCAATCCTTGAATTAATCGTTCTTTACTTATAATCATGGAAAAGTTCATAAAATGATTGGATTGATTCATTTTTCTTCTTAATTGTGAATCTTTATATAAGGTTTGAGCTTTATTTATATCTTTTTTACTTAAAAATTGTTTAGTATCTTTATTGAATTTATTTTTTAATTGATTTAAAACAAATTGAATTCTCTCTAAATACGGAGTGTAAATATGGTTTAATATATTATTGGGTATTGAAATTGCTCCTAAAGACCAAAGATCAAAATCATTTTCATTAAAGATAGTAATACATGCAAAATGGTAAACAACTAGTTTGTCGTTTTCAATAAATACATCGTTTTTAGTCTTGTCAATTTTATAATCGTTATTATATATACAGTTCCAAGGCGCAGCATTTATACCTAAGTTATTTGAAATTTTTACTTTTGGAAAATATATAGGGATATAATCTAAATACTTTTGGTCTCCAAATTTCCCCTCCTCAGCCTCGGCACTGCACCAATCTAGACATTTATTTTTCCACCATCTTACACTTTTTAGTCCATAGAGATCATTCTTAAATCCAATTAGCCCAGCCTGATATTTTCCATACATTTTTTCTACCCAATCACGATCTCTTTGGGGGGTAAGGAAAATAGAGTATTCACCCCATTCCTCAAAAATAATATTAGGATCAGAGAAAAAGCATAAATCACCATCACAATATAGAATAGATGGTAAATCATAATTGACCAATAAATATTCTATCAAGACAGATTTTAAAGTCCAACAATATTCATTTACTTTTCTTTTTCTTTTAATTGCTTTTAGTTCACTATCTTCTAATTCTTCAACTTGTAAAAGGTTTACATTAATTAAATTCATTTCTTTTAATAGTGAATATGCAAAAGGGTCTATACAACAAATCCACAATGTGAATTTTTCTGAGTACTGTATTAATGATTGCTGTAAAGCAATGATTTTCAAGACATATTCATTACCTACAATGACACAGAAATGATTATTTAGATCATGTTGTTGATTATAGAATTGGGGATTCATTCTTTTTTGAGTATTTTTTTTGGAGAGATTTGAAGCTTTAATTCCTGTTGAAAGCGGGTTAACTATTTTCTCATTAGAGGGGATATACAATCGAGGTAAACTTATTTTTTTATCATTAGAGTTCAATGTTTATTCAGTCCTCTCCACTAAAATTTATTAGGATTCCAACTTTCATCTACAGTTTTTAAATCTTTAGGTGTATCGACACTAGCCCAAAAGTCATTGTGTTCATAGACTGCGAGCTCATTGTCTTTTATTAAATTGCGAAGAGGATCTTCTTCTAGAACACAATCATCACTATCACCTAAATAATCGAATATTTCTTTGTTAAATACAAAAAAACCGCCATTAATTACTTCATCAAGTAATGGTTTTTCTTTAAAATCAATAGCAATTCCATTTTCGACCGTCAATAGGCCATATTGACTATTTTTTTTAATTCCAGTTAATGTAGCAATTTTTCCTTTTTCTTTATGGAATGCTATTAGTTGATCAATATCTATATTTGCTAATCCATCGCCATAAGTTAATAAAAAGGTTTCATCCTGTACAAAGGGTTCAAGTTTTTTTAGCCTTGCCCCGGTCATTGTATCAATTCCTGTATTTATAAAGTGTATATTCCAATTTTCTAATTCCTGAAGTAGCGTATATTGATTGGTTTTAAAATTCAAACTAAAGTCATTCTCTTTCCAGCTAAAGTCCATAAAATATTCTTTAATTTTCTCACCTTTATATCCTAGGGGCAAAATGAAATCAGAATGTCCATATTTTCTATACCAATTCATTATATGCAAGAGGAGAGGCTTTCCTTGAACTCGAACTAATGGTTTGGGAATGTCCTCTAAAATTCCTTGCATCCGAAGCCCTTTTCCGCCACACAAAATTATGACTTTCATAAATTTCTTTCCTTCCTCTCTATATATTTTACTAATTTAAACTATGTAGTTTGTTTGATAAATGTATACACGGTTGTACCATAATGACAATCAACTAAAAAATATATGTTAGATTTATAATTCAAATGCTGATTAAACGTGAAGAATACGCACTGTAGTTTATTCTCAATCTTATGTAAATTAGGTTATTCTAAAATCAATGCTTTATTTTATTTAATACTAATGAAAGAAATTACTTGTTTGTAAGATAAAAGAAGGGGAGGGGAATCAAGGGAATTAAAGAAGCTTATAATGAAAAATCTAAGAAGGAAATTAACTATTTAAAGGAAGAGTGAACAAATATTACATTGTAGATTTTACAAATTTAAAAAAGAGCACCGTATAAAGGTGCTCTAGTGATGGAATCAATTTTGTAAAGAACCATTTATTCAATAAAGAAGGACTTATGAGTTATTATATGAACGGTTTATTAATTAAGTGTGTATCAATTAGATGGGAATTTTATTTCTCTACACCTATTTTAATTTACTGGAAAAATCATGTTAAAAGTAAGAAGAAAAGTATTAAGTTAATGTTATTTTATTTAAAATATAATTCCAATCGGAATCATCACCTTCCCATCTATCCTGATAACGTGGGAGTTCAATTGAACAAACCCTCGATATTCCCCAATTTTGTTCAACGATATTAGATATATCCTCCTTAAAATTGACAATAAGAATATTAAAATCTTTATTTGTAATTTCGGATAATACGTTTTTTAATTCAACCGCTTCATCTCGATTTCCCCAAATCCTAATGAATAAAATTGATTCACTACTATTTATTTTTTCAAGGAATCGATTAATTCTAGTGTCTAATTTAGCTTTAAAAGAAGGATAGGTTGATTTCCAATCCTTTTCTGAGTCAATAGGAAAGTCATGCATTGAAAAACAATTATAATAAGTGTCCTTTATACAATAGGTAATTCGTTCTGCCCATTTAGTTTGATTATCAAATTCTGATTCAATAAGACCGTAACTTTCTGAACCTTCTATGACCATATTTTCCAACTTCATAAATTTTTCAAATCGATTTTGAAGTAATCTGTTTACATCTGAAAGCGATGGATAATAAAACCAATCTAAAGGTCCAGAAAATGTTCTTAAATGGTGCCTTTTGATTTGGTTAGTGACTTGACACAAGCCTCCTAAACTTACAATTACGCCATAGGATTTTTGTATATCATCTAGGTTCATCCTCATCATCCTTTTTAAAAGTAATTTAAATTATCTATTCAGTATATGATGCAATAACATATTGATGTGGACATATATATCAAAGTACATAGAGCTAAGACATTGGTATAAATTTGAAAAGTCAAAATCCCTAAGTTAAGGGGTTATATCTTTAATGTTATATCATTGAGTTGCTATTGGGATGAAAGCTGGTAGGGATTATACTCTCCAGTAACTTAAATTAGAAACCAGTTCTTGATTACTACAGTAAAATTGTTGTGCCTTTAAAAGAATCCTTAGATAAAAAAGAAAAATCTATTGGTTAGCATTTAACCAGTAGATTTTTCTTTGAGTTATTATCTTTTACATAATAATTATAGAAGATGGAAAATTCCACTTAGAAATAATTTTAAGCAGAAGAATAGACTAGTCTAATTTCTAATGGTTCCAGTATCTTTTATTTTGACGTGTGTCTTTACATTTATTTTAGCCTCTGCTAACGCTTGCAACCAATTTCCTTTTACTTTTTTCCACTCTTTATATTGAAATGCTCTAGCATATTGGGATAATCCGATTGGATCAATTTTATTCTGTTGTATTTCATATAACATATTTTGTAAATTATTATTAATTTCTTTTTGAATAGCATTTTTTAAATTATTTATATTTTTTTTATTATCATAGTGCCCTTTAATTGAATTCGGATTGGTTTTTTCTATTAAAGCTACATTAGCGTAAATATCGAGATTAAATACAAACTTTCCGTTTTGAAAATTAACAACTACCTTCCTTGTCGCGTTCTGTACGAATATGGAAGTGTTTGTTTTTTTGTTGGACTTTTTAGGAGGAAGCGCAAGGTGTAGTATCATTCGCCCGCTACTTTTTTGCTTATTTATAAGATTGAAAAATTTAACATCTTTTTTAGGGATATGAGTTAAATATTTCCCTTTTCGATTTAAAAATGCAATTCCTACTGTATCGATTTCATTCTTTGTTTTTTTGATAATTGGAACAGTTTGCGTCATTCCTTCTTCATTTTGTTCTCTCATTAATTGTTGAATTGTAGAAGAGACGGATTGGTTATTTTGAATTGACGATTCGATTACACCATTTATATAAGATGAAAGTGATGGTTTACTAGGCTTATGAATTGTAAAAATTTGTTCTGCAGGTCCATCTACAAGTACTACTTTAGCATTAATGGTAGCGTAAGGGTCACGGTAAGAAGAATCAAGCTCCTGCAACCAATTTGCTTCTTGCGCTAATTTTTTTCCAATTAAAATGATTTCAGCTTTGGAAGCTGTCATAAAGCCCGTTAACTTCGTATCTATCTTACTGAATCCAGTATATACAGTTGATGCTTGTGTCCAATGTTCTATAGTACTTTTTTGCTGTTTATGATGAAAGAGTGGTATGCTTGTTCCAACTTTTATGTCTCCATTAGGGGTTCTATCCAAGCCAATTAACAGGATTAATGAAACCTTCTCAAGAGGAATTCTCTGACTACAACCAATTATATATACACAACAAATTACAATCCATATCCATTTTCGAATCAAAGTTGTTTCCTCCTAGTAATCCAAGTAAAAAGAATACTGTAAGCGAAAAATAAGATTGGTAATAGAATAAAGAAAACGACATTTAAGATATCCATAAGAGAATATATAAACAAATATTGATCCACATCGGGATTTAGGAAAATAAATAGGCCAACTATAAATAACATAAAAGCAAGCAGCGCCCAATTGCGGGCGTTTTTTTGAAGTGAAATGGCTACAGATTCAAAACTGAAAAATAAATACGGATATATCGTAGTGGAAAATACAATTAAATAGTAAGCGATATATATAATTTCTAATCGTTCCATGAAAGAAAAACGAACCCCTTTTAACAGATGAAATACTGGCCAGATTACGTCTTTTATCCCCTCTGGACTAAAGTATATATAAGAAAGAATAGTAACATATAGATAGAAAAACATGGTTCCAGTATTCGCTATTAGTAGTCCTTTTATGGCTTTTTGCTTTTTTTGTAAGAATGGATATATATAATATGCAATTTCTAGGCCAGCATAAGGAGTAATGGTTTCTTTTGTTGCCTTTACAATAGGGTATAATCCTTCTTTAAATATAGGTAGTAGGTGTAAAGGATTGTAGTTAGTCTTTAGTGAAAAAAGAAGAAATAGTGGCATCCAAGTAGTGAAGAAGAAAACAAGCATAGAATAACTAGTAAGAGCCCTTAACCCACTCAGGGTTAAAATAATAAAAGGTAATAGTAATAATATGGTGATTTGATAAGCAGGAGTGGAAGGGAATATCCACACTTTTACAATATCGGTTGCCTTTAATAAAGTATTAAATCCAGCAAAAAATAGATAAAAGGCATATGCAAGAAAAAGAATTGTCCCTATCCATTTACCAAAGTATGTTTTTAAGATTTGTGAGAAATTTTTGTTAGGATTTTTTTGTAACATTAATATAATAAATACCCCGATTATAGAAGTAACTATCCATCCGAGAATGATCGAAATCCAGCCATCTGTGCCAGCATTAGTAGCAAGGGGGCTTGGCATAATTAACATACCAGATGCAAGTTGAAGCGAATGAATGAAAATAATAAATTCGAATAAAGTTACTTTTTGGAACTTAAGATTTCCCATGTTAACCACCTTCTTTTTTCTTTCTTTGTTTCGGCTGTCCTGTACTCGAGCGGGTGGTAATCATCGAAATAGGAAATCTTACAAAAGAATCTTTTAACTCTTGGAGACGAAATGGTGCGATTGGCATTCCATATGGTGAACCATAGGAAGTTAGTGAAACAAAATGAGCAAATAAAAGCATTAATCCACTAACAATACCTACAATCCCATAAAAGTAAGCCAATAACATCATTGGAAAACGGATAAGGCGTATAGAACTTGATAAATCATAATTAGAAACAATAAATGAAGCAATGGCTGTAATAGATACGATAATAACCATAACGTTACTAACAAGACCAGCTTGAACAGCCGCCTGTCCAATTACAATCCCTCCAACGATTCCAATAGTTTGTCCAATTGGTTGTGGTAAGCGAATGCCAGCTTCACGTAGCATTTCTAGTGTAATTTCCATTATAAAAGCTTCCAATAAGGGGGAGAAAGGGACTTTGACTCTTGATGTTGCAATAGAAGTGTATAAGTCTATAGGAATAATTTCAAAGTGAAAAGAGACTATAGCAATATAAAATGCGGGTAAAAAAATAGCTATAATAAATCCTGCAAATCGTAATAAGCGAAAAAATGATGCGATGAGCCAATGAATATTATAGTCATCTGGGGTTTGAAAAAATCCAATCAAATTCATAGGAACAACCATTGCACCAGGTGATCTATCCATTAACACTGCTACTTTCCCATCAAGTATATGATTTGAAATGGCGTCTGGGCGTTCGCTTAAATAAGCCTGTGGAAAAGGAGTCCAATTTTGATCTTTTGTATAATTAGATAGCTCTCCAATACTTAATACCGCATCTGTTTTGATTTTACAGATTCTAGTTTCTATTTCTTGGACTACATCTGCGTTTGCTACATCACCTAAGTAAATTAAATAGACTATAGAAGTGGCTCGTTCTCCAATCGTCAGCTTTTTGATTTTTAACTCTGTAGAAGGAATATATCGACGAATAAGACCTATATTTTTTGTGGCATTTTCAATAAATCCATCATGGGATCCTTTAATAGTAACTTCTGAAATTGGCTCTTGAATCGCCCTTTCTGCCCAGCCTTTTGTGTTTATTAGAAGTGACCGCTTTTCTCCCTCCATAAACAGTACACATTGCCCCTCAAGTAACCCTTCTTTAATTTCATTCCATGTATATACTATTTTGGTATGAGTAGCAATAATATTAGAATTAAATATTTGACTGTCTTCATTTACTTCTTGTAATAATGGTGTAACAACATTGGTTTTTAATGCAACACCATCTGTAAGGCCTTCAAAATAATATAGTAAAATATTCGTGTTTGTTTTTAATTGCAAAGGATGTTCAATTAAATCTGCACTAATATCAAAGATATTATCTAGTGTATTTTTAAGTTGTTTTAAGTTACTTGTTTGAATCTTTTCAATGGTTTTATCTGTCTTAGTTTCTAAGGTCTCTTCATTTAAGGACAAAATTGACACCTCTTTAATATATAACGATTAGTTGTATTTATTATTTTTATATGATTGAATTTTATTCACTAATTTAAACTAATTGGAGATAAGAATTAATAAATTTGATGTGCTATATTATTAATTCAATAATTGAGAGCAAAAAGCAGATGTAATTTGTGTGGAAATTTAAGTATTAAGATAGAATTGAAATTTGAATGATTATAATAAAAAGAACCCTTGATAGGTTCTTTTTTAGTTGGTAAATATGTTGTCAACAATAGATGGCGATAAAGGTAGTAATTTAGATGTCTTTATGTTAATCAGCTAAATTTTGTAGGAAGAATTCATTTTTCATTTATTTGGGTGTTCTAGTGTATTTGAATTTTGCGCACTAACAAATTTTGTTTAGGGACAAAATGCATTTTCTTAATTATCAGAAAAAATAGCGCAACAAAATTCCTATTAATTATTTTGGTAGGTATCAAATATTTCTTTGGCCTTATTTTCTTGATATTACCGTACGTTTATATGTTTCTAAGGGAAAGAAATACTTTCATGTTACCATCTATTGTTTGATTAAGATGGTAACATGAAAGTGAAACGTTTACAACCAGAAAATAAAGAAAAAATATTAAAATGCGACTTTTTTCGACAATTATTCTATGTTTATATTTAATTTTATTATAGGAAAAGGCGGAGGGAAGCGGACCTTTTCCTATAAACTGTTTTGTTGGAATTAGAAATAACTAAAAAAGTAATAATAGCTTAAAATTAAAATGAAATTCAATGATAAAGTTATTATTGAATTTTTGAACCTCAGGTGTCTTGAAAGTATGGTCAAATTTTAATCCACTTTGCATTTCTTCCTTTTGTAACTAGCTTAATATGGCCAAACAGTTGCAAGGAATTTAAAGCCTTACTGATTGTACTCTCTGCAATGTCTGGATAAGTGTTACGAATACTTTCTTTAGTAAAGGGTTGTTTTTGTTTAAGTATAAAATCCTGAATTCTCTCAACTTTAGTATGTTTACATATAGAATCTAGAACTGTGTTATGAAGATCTTTGTAAGCCTCTAATATAATGGTTAAAAACGTTTTTAACCAAAAGCTATTATTATGTTCCTCGCAGTACCAATTCACCGAAGATTTATAAATCGAATTGTAATAATCAGATTCATGTTTCTTAATATATTTATCCAAACATACATATTTTACAAATGTATGTCCACTCTTAATTAACAGCAATTGCATTAACATAAATGCCAACCTGTTATTACCTTGATTGAAAGGGACTATGCAATAAAAATTTAATATAAAACGAGCTATTAATAAAAGTGAATGAAGCCCCTTACTAGTATTTAATGAGTTGTATTGATCACATAATTGCTCCATAAACTGTGGAATAAGTTCATGTGGAAGAATGCGGTAACTATTCAAGTGCATTCCATGTTCTGGAATTCCTGGAATAATAAAAGGTTTTTCACGCCATTTGGCACTGTCAGAGGTAATGTAATGTATTAGTTGAAAATGTAATTCCTGTATAGTTGCTGGATTGATTAATAAAGTACAGGAGTTTTTATGTACAAAAGAAAGTGTTTGATAATAGCAAAAAATAGCATCTTCCGAAATATTTTGAGGTACGATATCATCTAAAATAAGTTCTTTTAATCTTTTATTAGGAACTTTTATATCCTCGTAAATAGTTGTGAAATTTTTTATGTAATGTAGTGGTATAGTTTTTTCTAAGCTATTAAATATGTCCTTGTTTTGTTCCTGATAAGCAGCTAATTTTCCTTTGAATTCGCTAATTTCACTTATTAAATTTATTAACCTCCTTTTCAATTCAATATTTTTATACTTATCATCAAAAAAGTCTCTCATTTTTGTTCCCCCTGTAACCCCTTAACACGTTGTTGCATATATCTTTCCATTCTAAAGGTATTCCACGACATCATTGTAAAATAACGACATTTTCGTTCTGATTTTAAATATATATCAGAATCTATATTTTTATTTAACAATTAAAACATGGAGATTATAAAGAAGAATCGTTAGGATTCAATTTTAATAGGCATAATCCTAACATCAAATGTACAAATGTACAATAAAAAAATAAAAAATATAAAACTATCGACTCTTTTGAAAGATTATTTAAAAGGGTTTTAAGAAATTGTAGGTATAGAGTGCTTTAGTTTAGCAGTAAATATTGAAGTGGTAATAAAGTTTTCATAGGTAATCATAAAGTAGATAAACTATTAATTTGTGACAATTATGTGTCTAATCTATTATATACTTTTATGAGAATTCTAAAATTAAATCCTAAAGAGCTGAATTTTCTATATTTATCATAAAGATCAGAAGAGGTGTGTTGATGAAATGTATCATTTCATATAAAAATATGTAACGTTTAATACTCGTATTGTAAAATATTTTGACATACGTTAATTTAAATATTAGGTACAGGAACATTTAATAAAAACTCAGTACTAAAATACCCTTTAAACGTTTCACCCTAAAATCGTTCTCAAGCACACTGAAGTTCATCCTTTGTTTCTGTGCCTTATTAGCTAAAAATAACATAATAAATTGTTAAAATGTGATAATTAAAAATGGGATTTTAAATCTTTTCTCTTTTCTTAAACGTTAACAATCTCTTGATAATTTGTTTAAAGTAAGGAAATACAGGATAGAAAATAGCTATTAATAAAGAAAATACAGTTAAGCTAGATACCTTAAGCTATTTTATGAGTAATTAAGCGTTAGTTTGAATTAGTAGGGGTATTATATGTGTTTTAACCTCAAGTGTATATGTTTAAGGTTAAAGGATTTGTGAGTGGTATAAAAGCAAAAAAGTCTGGAA
>NZ_NTVM01000020.1:0-69483 GCF_002558005.1 Bacillus sp. AFS012607 | reverse complement strand
TTCCAGACTTTTTTGCTTTTTGTAATATAAAAAATTTATTTTTCCTATATGAGGAATTTTTTTGTTTTAATATTTGAATTTTTTGTGAAATTAAACGGAGTTTTTATTCTTCTTTTAATACATAATGTTACAAAATTGCGTAATTGTATTTACTTTATTTTTATAGGAGATTAAAAATAATAATAAATGCACCAATTTATGAGAGATATTAATATATTAATTGATGATTTGTTCGTTTATCCTTATATTGCTATTATATTAGCGAAAGCAATATATTGGGGGGACAAAAATGAAATTGAAATTAACATCTAAATTGGAAAGATTAAGAACAAGTAAAAAGGGGATTGGTGCTTGTGTTTTGGCTGCAGGCATGACGGCAATCACAATGGCTCCTCAAAGTGCGTATGCACATGGGTTTGTTGAAAAGCCGAGTAGTCGTGCTGCTTTATGTAGTCAGAATTATGGGGTATTAAATTTAAATTGTGGAAATGTAATGTACGAACCTCAAAGTCTAGAAGCACCTAAAGGATTTCCAGATAGTGGACCGATTGATGGGAAAATCGCTTCGGCAGGAGGGTTGTTTGGAGGTATTCTTGACCAACAAACATCAAATCGTTGGTTCAAAAACACAATTAAAGGTGGAGTAAATACATTTACATGGAAATATACAGCAGCACATTCTACAAGTAAATGGCATTATTACATTACAAAAAAGGGATGGGATCCTAACAAACCATTAACACGTGCTGAATTAGAACCAATCGGAACTGTGAAACATGACGGTTCGGCTGCATCAAATAATTTAACACATACAATTAATGTACCAACTGATCGTAATGGTTATCATGTTATTTTAGCTGTATGGGATGTAGCAGATACGTCAAATGCTTTTTATAATGTAGTTGATGTAAATTTAGTAAATAATGAAACTCCTGATACAGTAGCTCCAAGTCAACCAACTGAATTAAATGCCTCTAAAGTTTCTGCCAATAGTGTTGAAATAACATGGAAGGCTTCCACTGATAATATAGGTGTAAAAGAATATCAAGTGTTACGTAATGGAGAAGTAATTGATACGGTACCAGGTACAACTTTTATTGATAAAAAATTAAAAGCAGATACGGAATATACTTATACAATAAAGGCATTAGACTCTGCTGGAAACATATCAAAAGAAAGTGAAAAACTGAAGGTTAAGACAACACATACAATCCCCGATATAGAGGCTCCAACTCAACCAAAAGGATTACATAGTATGGGTACAACATCGACAACTGTTGATTTAATGTGGAGTCCGTCAGAAGATAATGTAGGTGTTGACCATTATATTGTATATAGAGAAAGCGCTGGGGTTATGAATAAAATTGGAACAGCGGCTAATACATCCTTTATGGATAAAGATTTGAAGGCTAATACATCGTATAATTATGTAGTGACGGCGGTTGATTTAGCTGGAAATGAATCTAGTAGAAGTGATGTTTTGAATGTAACAACAAAGTCAGAGAATTCCGCATATGAAAAATGGGATGCAAGAAAAGCATATACTAAAGGTGATAGAGTAGTACATGAGGGGAAAGTGTACGAAGCGGTTCAAAATCATCAAGGAAATGGCGACTCAAATTGGATTTTTGCTTTATCGCTTTGGAAGCCAGTTTTGAATAAATGATAAGCTGAAAAAGATAGTTTACAATTTTGGATTGCTCTTTAAAAATTAAGGGCTGTTCCAAATATAATTATCTAATGGATTAAATGATATGTTAATAAAGTGAAACTGTAATCAGTGGAGGTTTTGTTCATCCCCGACTGATTATCAGCCCTCACCAATCGGGCTTTTACGGGCGCCCGTTAACGCGGGATAAAATTTAATCGCTATCCTAATGTTTACGAAATGAAATTAAAAAAAGAATCCCAATGGAATTCCATTGGGATTCTTTTTTTCTAATTTGTAATAGCGTAAATTTTCACTGTGAATTTGCTAGTGGCACCAATTGGACTTGCAATATAATATTTAGTATTTGTGTAAGCTTCAGTCTTAGATTCATGTGAAATATTCTTCCAACGAGTGGAATCTATTCCCAGGGAAACATCAATCATTACATTGAAAGAAATAGTAGAAGGATAATCTTTTTCTGAAGGCTCAATAACCCATTTTAATTCTTTTGTACCTACAGGTAAACTATCAATTTTAAAGTTTTGGCTGGATCGATTTTGTTGCCCTGATAAAGGACTAGATTCAGATGCTATTTGCGAAATTAATATTTCTTTTTCATTTGAATGTATACCATTTAATTTAATGATACTATCAATTAAACCTGGACCAGGAAAATCAGCTGCGATGATACCAGAATGTTTAATTGCGCCTTGTTGTAAGAGTTCGGTCCCAAGTATATTCATCCCCCCATAGTATACTTGTCCGTTTCTATCGCGAGGGAAATCACTCCACGCATTAGTGGAATTCGTTTGAATCAATTTAGGACTACTGTCAGTATTTCTGCCTTCTTTTCCGCTTGCAACAAACCAAGGATATACATTATTTAAAAATGCGGCTGCGCCCCCCGTACCACTAAAATGGTTGAGGTGAATTTTTCCATTATTAAAGTTAGTATTTGTATTTTGTAGATGGTTTTTTATCGCAATCCATTTTGTGTATATTTCGTTTGGTCCGCTTCCAATTTCAAATTTATCTTGTATATTCAAACCTTCGTAATCAATCCCGTACAATTGAGTGGATGTAAAGTTTTGTAAGATTACAATTTTCCCGCGGGTATCTCCTAAAGTAGGATTATTTCTATCTGAAGTTTGTACGGAATTAGGATCCCAAAAATATGAAGCATTAACGTTTTTGTATTTTAAAAATATCTCCTCAAATGATAGAGATCCATTTTCAGGAGTAGTTTCTTCTTTTAAGCGCATTAATATTGTTTCTGTTGGATGAGCTTTTAAAAATTGAATGGTCTCTTTCAATACATCTTCAAACACAGCTTTTTGATTTACAACACCATGATACATTGCAAAAGAATCTTTTACACGTTTAACACGCATATCTACATATCGAATTCCGGAATTTAATTGTTGGGATAAACTCATAGTTTGATTTCTTGTCAAATTTTCATCAATAAAACTTGCTCCATGTAAAGCCATTGTACCGTGAGTCCCTGGAATAGATATTTCACTTATTTTTGTTGAATCTTCTATTTTCGCCATCCACGATGGATTTTGATACCCTATATTGGATTCATAGGAGTAACCTGGATGACTATTAGCTAAAATAGTAGATGGTGTACTTAAACTTGCTAGTGTAATACAAGTAATGATACTAATTTTAAAGAAATTTCTCATTTTTATTTTGTTCATTTTTTCTCTCCTGACCTTTAAACAATTGTTAGATGATTTTTTACTATATTTATTGTTTTTCATTCTTAAGATAATAAATTTTTGTATTTGAAAATAATTAACAATAGGGGGAGTAAGTTATTTGAGACTTTAATAATTTGTTATTATAAATTGTCTCTAATAGCCAAATGGATTATTGAAAAATCGAAGTATAGCCTCCCAAAAAAACAACTGTTTATTGCATTGAATACAAACAAAACAGAAGTCCTAAAAAAGACTTCCATTTTGTGACATATAATGAATGATAAGGTGGTAAACAAATCAAGATAATGTGATTGAGTGGTAAAAATTTATTAATAGCTGTTTTAGAATCTCTTATAACAAGGCTGATTACAAAAAGCGGATCTCTACACTGCTAATAAAAATTGAAAAATTCTACTCATTAAAACTTAGACTAACTACAGTTGCAATTGATTGGGCTGCATGTTCCCAGCTTCCATCTATAACTTTACCAATTTGCTGACCAAGTGTATTTAAATCATTTGGATTAACTGGAATTCCATTATACGCAGCAAGAATTGATAAAAGTGGAGCGGCAAATGGTGTCCAACCACCTCTATCAATATTAAATACAGGTTTATCTAGTACCTTTCCATCTTGTACTGTAAACTCATAATAAAATTGATCATCTGGACGAAAACTTAAATGATGAGAAATTTGCCCCTTAACATATTTTTTTCCTGCACCTAGGTTTACTACTTCTATTTCTTTTACATTAAATTCATGTTCAAATACTTTAATTTTTTTGACTTCTGGACCATTTAAGGCAGCTTGAACGGCTGTTTCCAAATTATTTTGTGCCAAAGGTTGAATACTCAATTGTGCCTCTTTGTGTTGAATAGGAGCCTCTTTTTCTGCAGCAAACACCGAGGGAGTAGGTAGTGCACCTGTAGCTAACGTAGCGGCAAGTGCTGTTGTCATAATGATTTTTCTTTTCATCTTCATAGTTTTTCTTCCTCTCTTAAAGTTATGATATATAATCTTTTAAAGACTGACACGGTGCAATTTTTTTCATAATGCACGTAAAAAATTAGTTTAAGAATTATGTGAAATCTTGTCAGAAAATTAAAGTTAATTATATATGTATTTAAGATGATATCTATCTACACATATTTTTTCAATTTTTAGATAAATGAAATAGTAATGACTTCTTAAGAATTAATTTAGCACCTTGTTTATCTAGAAAAGTCCTATAAACACATTTAATTCATAGTAAAAGTAATATATTTGATATTAAATGTCTTGCATAATGCGATAAAAGTTCACAATTTTTTTATCATTATATACAGAAAAAGGTAACGAAACTTAAGCGATATGTAATACTTGTCATAGTTGTGAATTATGTAAATCTATTTAGTGTAACAGCTAAGATGTTAGATCTTGTTTTTCTTAAAAACATTACTTATTCGGATTCATGAAAAGGATTTTAATGGATTAGTTTGATTTGATATAAAAAGAGGACGCATTTTTATTTGCGTCCTCTTTTTATGATAATTTATTTTACAAGTTAAGAAGAATCTTTGATCATCTAAATAAATTCTATCACCCTATTAGGAGATGCTAGTAGAACAATATGGACTTTTATTTAGTTCATTTTCTAACAGTTCGTTTAATTCAATACTATAGGCAAGCATAGTACTTAGTTCAGAACCTTCTTCTATTGTTTTATTGATAATACTCTTTCTTGGTACTATTCTAAGTATTTTTCAGCTAGGTAAGAGGGGTATGTTGAAATAGGAGGGCCCATCTTAAAGTAGGATAAATTGGTCTTTGAAATCGGTATACAGTTCTTTAATAAATATAGTTTTTGTAATATATCTTTATCTATGGGATGAAGCATATAATCTGTCATGATGAAATAATTGTGATGGTAGATAAATACTTTTCCTTCTGGTAAAACCGCGTGACGAGATAAATTTGGATAAATAGGTGGTCCATCTGAAAATTGATTTAAACTACGTTGTGAAACTTTAATAATTTCTTGAACTGAAAATTTAAATTTGCGAAATGCAATGGTGTCAATAAATGGACGTTTTTGATTATTTTCTATATAAAATAACTCTCCTTTTTCACTTTGCACAACCCGTAGATTTGGAATTGACTCTGTAAGGGTTATGGGGGGCCCTTCTGTATATTTGTAGATAAATGGATCGGGAATTAAGACAATTTCATTTTGATTATATTTGAAGTAAGAAAGCATATCTTTCGAAATAAGCCTGCGTTTAAAGTTATCAATTAAAAATACTTTACCTTGTGAATTACTAAATAAAATACCATTTAAATCTTTTGAAGGGAGGTTAGCATATAGGTTTTGGAAAGAGAATGGTGTTTTAAAAGTAATATCGAGCACTTTGTTAATGGGATAAAAAGGTTGAAATGTATTTAGGCGTTTCCAAAACATTGCATCTCCAGCAAACCAATATAAAGGATTTGTATCCCAATATCCACAGTACTTTTCATAGACTTTTAATAATATTCTTCTAGTATGCATAATTGAACAATGATCTACAACATTAGCAGCTGTATATAAAATTTCCGAAGCTTCTCTCACAAATTCATTTGTAGGTTGTAGGTTATAATCAACATATTTTACGTATTGGGAAGAGTAGACTACATCAATTTCAGGATGTTTTTCTAAGAAAGACAACATTTCAGCTAATCTGTTTGGAAGGTATATAGTATCATCTGTTAAATAGCAAATATAATCCCCACAAGTTAATGGTAGTGCCTCATTAATAAGTGTTGCATATCTTGTAGTTTTATATCGTTCATCATCTTGTATAAAACTATTCGTATAAGTAATTCGAGGATCCTCTAGATAATTTTTTATGACATTTATAGTTTCTGGACAGGAGTTATCATCCATAATAAAAAGTTCCCATTCTTTATAAGTTTGCATTAGAACACTTTCAATAACTTGATTAATTAATGATGGCTTATTATAACTAGTAAGGATAATTGATATTTGGGGTTGCAAAGTCTTCACCTCTATTGAGAATATTGAATGTGTTTTTCTAGTGAAATCTAATAATTAAAGCTTTATCGACACTTTCTTTTTTATACTTAAATAATTTATGACTTTTTCATAGATATGGTATGGACTATAGTGGAGAAAAAAGAGACATGGGTGAATATAAATACTGCTATTAATTTTTTATAGATAAAGAAACCTTTTTTAAAATTATCGGAACGGTTTGTCCTTTCTATTTATATAATAACGTAACTGTTTTTGTATTTATTGATAAGGAGGAGAGAGAGATTTGCCTAAAATTTCAGTTATAATGACAAGTTACAATAAGCCTGCGTTTGTTGAAAAATCTATATTAAGTGTATTAAACCAAACCTTTCAAGATTTCGAGCTTTTTATAATGGATGATGATTCAGATGAAATGACCCAGAAGGTGATTCAACCATTCATAAATAATGAAAATGTACATTTTTATAAAAGTAATGTAGCTCATATTTCTGAAAGGACAAAAAAAGTAAGATATGCCGCTTTAATTAATGAGGCACTTAAGCATGCTAAAGGAGAATATATAACTTATATTACAGATGATAATCAATATGAAGAAGAACGTCTTAAAAAGATGTCTAGTTATCTTGATGAGAATAAAGATGTTCAAATTATTTATTCTGCATCAAAAACGATTCATATAGATGAAACAGAGATGCCTATTAAAACGGTTGAGAGACCTGCAAAAAAAATTACGAATAATGCTCCATGTACAATTGATCATTGTTCTATTATGCATAGAGCATCTGTTTTACCAATTCTTGAAAAAAGGTGGAATTCTTATTGGGATGAAGATCCTCAGTTTTACCGGATAGGAGATGCACGCTTCTTTTGGAGATTAAATCACTATTGGGATTTTTATCCCTTAGATGAAATTTTAGATATCAATTATATTACTCCCCATTCAATACATGCGCAGTTATTTGCAGAAGAAAAAAATGAATTTGTGCAATTATTACCACCACAAAGAACATGCAAAGAATTAAGGGAAGACTTAAGAAGAAAAAGAGGGTGAAAAATTGAGTGACATTTATTTGAAAAATTACTGGCTATTAAATTTAGAGTATATAAATATTTTTTCAAGGTTAAAGCATTATAATATTCCTTTACCATTACTGAGTAATTTTTATCAATATTTAGATGAAGATATAAAAAATAAAATGAAAGATAATAATTTTTACAAGCAATTGTCAATTGAGCCAATAGCAGAAACAAAGTTACAGTTAGAGTTTGAAAAAATAATGTCTGTATTTCAATCAAAAATAAAAAGAAAAAACCAAAATGGAGCAATCCTCCTAAATTCAGATTATCTCCGTTTTTCAGTAAGTAACTTTACTCACTTTAATCCAAATCAAACAAAGATATTAACTAGATCAAAAAAGACCGAACTCTATGGTCTTCCTACAGTTTGTGCACCAGATTATATAAATAAATCTGCTAATACCGCACATGTTTTTATAGAAAAAGCTAAAGAAATCTTTTTAAAGTTTAATAAGCACCCACTATTTTCAAACCTCTTTTTTCAAAAAAAATTACTAAGCGACCTTCCTATCATGATTGAGAAACTTAATATGGCTCATTTTATTTTTAAAGAACAAGATATTTCTGGTGTGATTGTCGGTACTACGGAAGATATAACAAGTAGAGCTCTTACTTTTCTTTCTAGTAGTGAGGGTATACCGAGTTATTGTCTGCAGCATGGTGCAGTAATGGGGGAAGAAGCATACTTTCCGGTTTTCGCAACAAAACAGGTCGTATATGGGAAATATGAAGAAGATTGGTACCTTCAAAAAGGGGTCAGTGAATCTCAAATCGAAATACTAGGGCACCCCAGATATGATGAGATCTTTGATAGAGTATATATGGATAAAAAGAATCTTTTTAATAAATTAAAAATAGACCCCTCTACAAAAGTGGTTTTTATTGCAACCCAGCCATTTAAAACTTCATTTTATACTGAATTGACAGAAAAGTTAGTGGAAGACAAAAATATTACGGTTATTATAAAACCACATCCTTGGGAAAAAGGGCGTAATTTAGTGGGAGAATATATTAAGTTAAGTAACTTATATCCTAATGTTAAATATATAACAAATGAAGTAAACATATATGATGTTATTTTACATGCAAATCTTGTGGTTATCTCAAATTCAACAGTGGGATTAGAGGCAATGTTATTAGATATACCTGTAGTTGTTTATAAATCTTTATTAGAGGAAAGGGATTATAAATATTACGATACATTAGATTGGCTTGTAAATCATTCTATGGAGGATATGACTAGCACGATTAAAAAGGTTCTAAATAATCCTTTACAATCAAATTTAGCAAAAGAATTAAGAAGAAAATTTATTAATGAAAACTATCCGCAAGAAGCATGCACAAAAAGATTAATAAATTTAATTCAAATTGAAAAAGATTAAAATCGTCACCATTTATAAATATTTGAAGTAAAAGATTATATCCTCAGTTTTCAATGATTAATATGTATTTTAAACTTGCAATAGAAACGTATGTTTCTATATCCGGCAAACTAGTTTATCTCTCAACAAATGGATTGCCTATGGAATTACAAACAAGTTGAAGAGAGTTTTTTTGCTAAAATTATTTTTTAATATGAGGAGGTATATATTTTCATGTTTTTTAAAGATAAAAATGTTTTAATTATTGGTGGAACAGGAACAATTGGAAAAAGCATTCTTTCTAATGTTCTACAGGAAAAGCCAAAAGTGGTAAGAGTTTTTAGTAGAAGTGAATACAATCAATTTGTATTACAAGAAGAATTTAGGGATAAAAATCGAAATATTCGTTATTTAATTGGGGATATTCGTAATTATGATCGAGTATTTAGTGCGATGGAAAATATTGATTATGTATTTCATGTGGCCGCGATGAAGCATGTTTCGTTTTGTGAATATAATCCGTTTGAAGCAGTTTTGACCAATATTTTTGGAACACAAAATGTAATAAAAGCGGCAATTGCTCAGAAAGTAAAAAAGGTAGTTTTTACAAGTTCTGATAAAGCGATTTCACCAACAAATAATTACGGTGCAACAAAATTGACTGCTGAAAGATTGATTACGTCAGCGGAATATTCAAAAGGTTCAAGTGAAACGACATTTACAAGTGTTCGCTTCGGAAATGTGATGGGATCAAGAGGCTCTGTCATTCCTTTATTTGAAAATCAAATTAAAGAAAACCAAAAAATAACTGTAACGGATCTTAGTATGAGTAGATTTATGATGACACTGAATCAAGCAACTATGTTAACAATTGAAGCAATGAAAATAGCAAAGGGTGGCGAAACTTTTATATTAAAAATGCCAGTTATTTTATTAAAAGATTTAAGTGAAGTGATGATAGAAGAAGTTACAAAGTTATATGGGTTGCCCAAGGAGAATATAAAAATTGAAGAAATTGGGTTAAAACCTGGTGAAAAAATGTATGAAGAACTTATGACGCATGATGAATCTTTACAGGCTTTTGAATTACCAGATATGTTTATCATTCCTAGCCCCTTAAAAAAGGGAACTCAATATGAAAATGCAAAAAGGGCGAAGGTTGGGTTTTACCGTTCTGATCATCAAAATGCGATTTCAAAAGAAGAGCTTAGAAATTTAATATTAAACCAGCAACTATTAACAGGAGGGGAGAAACTATGAAAATATTAGTAACTGGTGGTGCAGGTTTTATTGGTAGGTGGGTTGTAAAGAGATTATTGCAGGATAAGCATGAAGTATGGATATTAGACAACTTAGCAAATTCAACTACTGCAAATATCACCGAGTTTGCACACGATCTAAATTTAAAGCAATGCATTCAAGGAGATATTAAAGATAAAAAATTAGTTGCTGAATTATTTAAAAATAATTCATTTGATCTTTGTTATCATTTAGCAGCGAGTATCAATGTTCAAGATAGTATAGATGATGCTAGATCAACTTTTGAAAATGATACAATAGGTACTTTTAATTTGTTAGAACAATGTCTTAAGTATGACGTCAAAATGGTCTTTATGAGTACTTGTATGGTATATGATAAAGCTACTAATATACAAGGAATATCAGAATTAGACCCGATTAAACCAGCTTCTCCATATGCTGGATCAAAAATTGCTGCTGAAAACATGGTTTTATCTTACTATTATGCTTATAAGCTACCTGTAGTGGTTATTCGTCCATTTAATACGTATGGTCCATTCCAGAAAACAGGTGGGGAAGGTGGGGTTGTTGCCATTTTTATAAATAATAAATTAGATAATGTACCATTGAATATATATGGGGATGGAAAACAAACGAGAGACCTTTTATACGTTGAAGATTGTGCAGATTTTGTTGTGGCAGCAGGATACTCTGTAAAAGCAAATGGTCATATTATCAACGCTGGAACAGGACAAGATATATCCATTAATAAATTAGCAGAATTGATTTCGGGAAATAAAGTAAGTATTCAACATGTTACTCATATCCATCCGCAAAGTGAAATCCAAAAATTATTATGTAACTATGAAAAAGCAAAAACAATATTAAACTGGGAACCGAAAGTTTCTTTAGAAGATGGAGTTATTAAAACAGAAGAGTGGATTAAATCTTTAAAAATTAACCCTAAGGAGAAAGAGTAATGGTAAGGGGGATTCTCGGTATTCATGGAGGAAAGCCTGTTAGAAAAACTTATTTACCATATGGTCAGCAACAAATTGATGAATATGACATTCAGGCTGTTGTAGACGTATTAAAAGGGGATTTTTTAACAACAGGACCTATGGTTCAACAATTTGAGGAGGCTATAGCGAAATATGTGGGAGCAAAATACGCTGTTTCCTTTTCAAATGGTACAGCTGCATTGCATGCTGCCTGCTATGCAGCTGGCATAACTGAGGGAGATGAAGTAATTACAACTCCAATGACATTTGTAGCAAGTGCAAATTGTATCTTATACCAGGGTGCAAAGCCGGTATTCGCCGATATTGACAATGAAACATATAACATTAGTCCTAAATCTATAGAGGAAAAGATTACAAACAAAACAAAAGCCATTATTCCCGTACACTTTACTGGACAGCCTGTAGAGTTAGAAGCAATACAAAAAATAGCAAAAAAAAATAATTTGATTATCATTGAAGATGCAGCCCACGCATTAGGAGCCACTTATAAAAATAAAAAGATTGGTTCAATTGGTGATATGACAATGTTTAGCTTTCATCCGGTGAAACATATTACTACCGGAGAGGGCGGAGTAATTACCACAAATAATCCTCTTTTTTATGAAAAACTTGTTCAATTCCGTACACATGGAATTGAAAGGAACCCCAAAAAACTTCTTGAAAATCATGGACCTTGGTATTATGAAATGCAATTCTTAGGTTACAACTATAGAATTACGGATATACAAGCTGCTCTTGGTTTATCACAGTTAAGTAAATTAGACTCTTTTATTAAGATTCGAAAGAAATATGTAGACATCTATAGTAAAGAATTTAGTTGTTTATCTGAAATCATCATACCAAAGCAATTGCCTCAAACCAGTTCGAGCTGGCACCTTTATATTATTCGTTTAAATACTAAGTTATTAAAATGTAATCGAAAAGAATTTTACGAAGCGTTACAAAGAGAAAATATCGGTGTGAATGTGCACTATATACCCGTACATTTACAACCGTTTTATCAAAAATTAGGTTATGAAAAAGGTATTTGTCCGCAAGCAGAAAACGTATATGAGGAAATTATTACGCTGCCTCTATTTCCTAAAATGACAGAAGCTGATGTGTGGGATGTAATACAAGCTGTGAGAAAAGTTCTTTTGTTTTATAGTGTTGCTAAAAATTAAATGAAAGGGGGGTTAATAAAATTGCAAAATCAGAAATTGTTAAGAGCAGTTACAAAAGTTGACATTAAAAAAGGAGAGATTATTACAGCTAATAAAGTAACAATGGAGTTAAATGTTGTAGAAAATGCGCTGAACAAGCTTGAAGCAGAGGAATTATTACCTCAGGTAGCTGTATATAATTTGTCTGCAGGTACCCCATTAACAAAAGAGGTTATTGAACCTCCTAAGGTAGTAATAATTGTACTTTGCCGCTTAAAATCTACTAGGTTACCTTTAAAAGCCATATTGCCAATACACGGAGTTTCTTCCATTGAACGATGTCTTATAAATACATTAGCTATTCCAGGAAAACATCAGGTCATACTTGCTACTTCAGATATTGCACAAGATGACCCTTTGGAAAAATTTAATTTAGATGGAAAGGTTAAGATTTTTAGAGGTGATCCAGAAAATACCGCTGATCGCATGTTCCAAGCTGCAAAACAAGAAAATGCAAACATTGTCATGCGGATTACAGGAGATTGCCCAGCTGTGTCACCAGAAATTAATAATTTTTTACTAGATGAACATTTGAAAAGTGGTGCAGATTATACACAGGCAGAGTTAAGTACGTTACCTGTCGGAACAGCAGGCGATATTTTTACATTAGAGGCAATTGAACGACTACTACAAACCCCAAAACCTTTAACCTATGCAGAATACCTTCCATTTTATTTTATTAATAATCCACATTTATTTCGTATCAATATAGTGAAACTTCCTCAACCATTTTGTTACCCTACTTGGAGGTTAACATTAGATGAACAACCGGATTTAGATATGTTCAATGAACTTTATAAAGGTCTGAATGTAAAATCTAAACCTTTATTTTTTCATCAAATAAAAGATTACATCCTTCGAAATCCTGAACTTATTGAAATGAATAATCATGTGAAATTGAAATGGGCAAATCAACAATCATTAGTAGATGAGCTAAATAGAGAAACGAAATTATAAGTTAATAAGTTATAGTGCTTTTAGTGAGGAGGGAGTATCTTGCTTGAGAAAAAAATTGCCTTTCGCGCCGACGCATCTATTGAAATAGGTACCGGTCATATTATGCGTTGTTTAACACTGGCCCAAGAATTGCGAAATAAAGGTGCTCAAGTATATTTCATTTGTCGTAAGCTGCAAGGTGATTTGCATCAATATATTTTAAATAAAGGATTTCGTGTGTTTGTATTAGATGGAGATGGTGAAAATACGAATTTCTTAAGTGCAAAAAACGGGAGGTATTTAAATTGGCTAAAATATCATTGGTTTGTTGATGCGCAACAGACCAATGATATTTTGTCGCAACTTCCCAAGTGTGATTGGTTAATTGTTGATCATTATGGATTAGATAATAAGTGGGAGTCTGCTTTAAGAAAAAGTGTAAGAAAAATTATGGTAATCGATGATCTTGCAAATCGAATGCATGACTGTGATTTGTTACTAGACCAAAATTTATATGATAACCTTGATGGTCGCTATAAAGATTTAATACCAGAGCACTCATTAGTAAAATTGGGGCCTAAATACGCTATATTACGACCAGAGTTTCATGCAGCTAAGAAGATTTCACGAAAAAGAACAGGAAAAATTGAGAGGATTTTTATTTTTTTTGGTGGCCATGATGTAACAAATGAGACATTAAAAACGTTAAGAGCTTTACAAAATATAAATAAAGATAACTTAAAAATAGACGTTGTGGTAGGTAGCCAAAATCCTCATAAAGAGGATATTCAAACTTATTGTAAGAGTGTTACTAACGCTTCATATTATTGTCAAATAGAGAATATGGAAGAGCTTCTCGTACGAGCGGATTTAGGGATAGGAGCTGGGGGCACAACCACATGGGAACGATGTTTTCTTGGATTACCTTCTATAACAATTACAACTGCCCAAAATCAAATTGAAGTAACAAAGGCTGTAGCGAAGGTTGGAGCTACATGGAATATTGGTACAGCTGAAAGTGTTTCGGATAAAGCAATTACGAAATGTCTAAACAAACTTTTATCAGATTCTAAAATAGTGAAAGAAATGTCTAATAAAGCTCTTTCTATACAGTGTGCCAGTAATACAAATGAAATAGCAAAAATTATTTTAGGAGGATAGTATGTTAGATATTGGGGATTTTCAATTGGAAAAGTTAAAAAAGAAAGATTTAGAACTTATTTTAAAGTGGCGGAATACAAAAGAAATTCGCTCGGTTATGTATGAAAATCATCAAATAACAATAGATGAACATTTAAAGTGGTATGAAAAACTCGTAATGGATGATACAAAGGTTGCAAGATTATTAACATATAAAGAAAAACCAATTGGATTTGTTAATTTTACAAAAATAGATAAAATGGATCGAACTTGTTATTGGGGATTTTATATAGGTGAAAAGCAAAGTGTAAGACGTGCCGGAACTGTATTAGGTTTATTAGCATTAAATTTTATTTTTGAAATCAAAGACATACACAAAGTATGTGCAGAAATAATAGAATCAAACCGTATTAGTTTAAATTTCCATCAGAAACTTGGTTTCCAAGAAGAGGGAAGATATGAAGATTATATTTATAGGGACAATGATTATGTTGATGTCATTACAATGACCTTGTCCCGTGAACAATGGGAGGAAAGAAGAGAATCTATAAAAAAAGAGCTTGAAGGTGACAAAAATGAGTAATGTATATATCGGAGGTAGAGAGATTGGCAATAGTTTGCCACCATTTATTATTGCAGAAATGTCAGGAAATCATAATCAATCATTAGATAGGGCGTTGAAAATTGTAGAGGCAGCTGCGGAGGCCGGGGCACAAGGATTTAAAATTCAAACATATACACCAGATACAATGACTTTAAATATAGAAAATGGTGATTTTTTAATTCATGATACGAAAAGTTTATGGAAAGGCAAATCACTTTATCATTTATACAAAGAAGCATATACACCATGGGAGTGGCATAAACCAATTTTTGATCGCTGTATAGAGTTAGGAATGATACCATTTAGTACGCCTTTTGATGAAACAGCTGTAGACTTTCTAGAGACATTAAATGTTTCATGTTATAAAATTGCATCTTTTGAAAATACTGATATTCCCCTCATACGTAAAGTAGCCGCAACAGGAAAACCAATAATCATTTCGACAGGTATGGCTTCAATTGCTGAACTAGATGAAACAGTAAGGGCTGCGAGAGAAGAAGGGTGTAAAGAACTAATTCTATTAAAATGTACAAGTACGTATCCTGCATCTCCGAAATCTACAAATATAGTTACTATACCTCATATGAAAGAGTTATTTAACTGTCAGGTGGGCTTATCCGATCATACACTGGGAGTAGGTGTATCTGTAGCGAGTGTTGCCTTTGGGGCCACAGTAATTGAGAAACATTTAACGCTCTCGAGGTTGGATGGAGGAGTTGACGCTAAATTTTCAATGGAACCAGCTGAATTTAAATTATTAGTAAGCGAAACTGAAAAAGCATGGGAATCTTTGGGGAATGTATATTATGGACCGACTGATATAGAAAAAGATTCTTTAAAATTTAGAAGATCATTATATGTAGTAGAAAACATAAAAGCGGGAGAATTCTTTACAAATGAAAATGTTAAAGCTATTAGACCAGGGAATGGCTTATTACCAAAACACATATCCAAAATTATTGGGAAAAAAGCGAATAAGGATATCGAAAAAGGGACGCCTGTTTCATGGGATTTAATTTGATATCGAGGAAATGAGAGTGTTTATAGAAAGATTTATAACAAAAATACTATTTAAGTAGAGAATAAATTTTAAAGGCCCTGTTTAAAAACAGGGCCTTTAAAAAGGGCATAATATTTAACAACTGAAGGTACCTTCATATTACCATTATTGGAATATCGATACCATATGTTAGGTGTTGAGAAATAAAAAGTTCATTCGGTACAACAAAGTGGCCAGCGAAGCTAGCTAAACACTTGTTGCACAAAAGAAAATTAGGCCCTGAAAGTAATAGATATGTAACCTAAAGTTACATTTATAGTGTTAACAAGCTTGCATATATTATACGAAAAGGTATCTAGTAAAAAATTTATTTTGTAGAAATAAAAAAGAAATTGTCACCGGATCACCTTTTGATAAAACAGCGTACTTTCAAACATAATATATTCAAATCCTTATGATATATGTAAATAAAAGAGCAGCTAGTGAAAGCTAGCTGCTTAATAAAGAAAAGAGAAGAACTACAGGGACGTTTAAATGAGTTCTGGCTTTCGCCTATCTTTAGTATTGACGGAATGTTTAGTTTTATGCTGAAAAACTTAAGAAGAGCATCTATAAAAAGACCTCTTTAAGGAAGAAATGAGATATTGAAAAGTGAATTAGGTTTTTAAAATTCAAGAAAATATATGACTATTTCATTATAATGTGACGATGAAACATAAAATGGTAGTTAACAAACTGGCCAGTATGGAAGCACAAACTTTGCATTTCAGCAAGGTAGGAACTATTTAATTGGTTTTGTACTGTTAATATTAGTTGCAAGTATTGAGTGGGATCAATGGCAAAATGTATCTTGTCCAATGTATATTATTGGATTTGCATCAATTGTTATATTAAAAATACTACCAGAATCAACATTTACTCCCGTTAAATTGGGAGCAAAAAGATGGTTTCAATTTCCTGTTATTGTTCAAATTCAACCATCGGAGTTTTTCAAAATTGCACTAATTATATTTGTCGCAAATTTAGTAATGAATCATAACGCTAAATATATGATTCGGACATATAAAACTGATTTCCTGTTGGTTGGAAAAATTATGTTAGTCTCAATTCCTCCTATTGCTCTGGTATATAGCCAGCCAGATACAGGGATGGTGTTCTTATACGCAGCATCTATTGTATTTATTCATATCAGGGATTCAAAAGAAATTAATTGCATTTTGTACATTCATTCCGGTAACTCTACTATCTACATTAATATTTACATACGTAAGATATTCAGATTTTTTCTTTAAAGAATTAGTTACTAGGTTAAAACCTCACCAACAATCACGCATTATAGGTTGGCTGAATCCAGCTGAAAATACAGATCAAGGGTATCAAACGCAACAATCTCTTTTAGCTGTTGGAAGTGGCGAATTACATGGAAAAGGATTTGGTCAAGGAAGTGTATATATTCCTGAAAAGCATACTGATTTTATTTTTGCTACCATCGCTGAAGAAGGTGGATTTATAATAGCGGCTCTCGTTGTATTGGTCTTGTTACTTCTTATATATCGAGTAACTATAATTGCATATTCAGCAGAGAATCTGTTTGGTACATTACTATGTGCGGGGCAATTAGTGTTCTAACACTTCGAATCTTCGAAAATATTGGTATAATGCCAGTAAAAGGAATTGCACTTCCTTTTTTATCATATGGAGGAAGTTCACTGTTTTCAAATATGATAATGATCGGGCTTATCTTATCGGTGCATAAAAATTATAAAAAATACATGTTTCAAGTGAAATAAAAGTTAAGAATATGTTATAGATTAATTTGAAGAAATCCCCTTGTGCATCTATATGCACAAGGGGATTTCTATTTTAATAAAGCTGTGACTGTAAAATAGTTGTTATAAAGTGGATTCTCTTATGAAAAGTATGCTGTGTTATCACTTTTGTATGAATTTTTTCAACCATTAATCTTTTTGAAATCGTGTCATCCAAATAAAGAGATACTTTATTTAAACAGTCTTCAAAGCTGTTATAGGATATAATTTCATCTTTATTGAAGAACGATAAAAGATCAGACTTTTCTTCAATAATTTGAAAGCCTTGGCAAGCGGCAATATCAAACGTACGATTATTAATAGTATTATTTTTTACTTTATTTTTATTTTTATTTTGTGGAAATAGATGACTACGATGAGGATTTAAAATAAGACTAGCGTTGTTATAATAGAGCGCAACTTCTTGAGGTGGAATCCATTCTTCTATAATTTTAATTCTTCGGTGATTTTTCCATTTTTTTAATAACTTATTTCTCCAATGTCGGCCAATAATAGTATAGTGATAGGGGGTATTTTCTAAAAGGAAATGTATTAATTTTACTCGGTTTGGATAAGGATAGCCAATGAATAATACTTCACTTTTATATTTTATATTTTTTAGACTAGGTTTAAATACGTCTATATTAGTTGCTAATGGTAAGTGATATACATTGGTATATCCTAAAGCTGTGTAATATTTAAGTGCTTCGCTATCAATAGTAAATATAAAATCAAAGTTATTTAATAGAAGAAGAGAAGTATCTATATAAAATGGATCCTCAGTTAACCAGACAGCTAATTTAATGTTCCATTTTTTAAAATATTGAATTGCTTTTTGTGGTAGATGATTACCTAATAAGGTGAATACAATATCGGGATGAAAAGTTGTTGTAATGAAATCCAATTGTTGTATTAATTCACTCGGTTGTATCGCTAACCATTCGAAATTTTGATCTATAAGTGTTCCTTGTATGCTTTGATCTAGATATTGATAAATTTTTGAGTAACCAGAAGTAATGTATAAGAGTTTCATATTTCAACCCCTGCTTTAGGTTTAAAATATATTATGAGATAAACGTAACACTTTCTATTTCTTTACAACTAATTTTAGTAATACTTGTAGTAGGAGGAGTAACTGAATTTTCCTCTTCTAATGTGACGATACAAGTATTAGGGTTAAAATTTGTAAAAATAGCAGGTCCAATAATATTCCCAGATTTACCAGTCACAGTAACGACTTCGCCTGGCTGTAAATTTTTAAAAATACTACATACTCCACCTGAACAACCAAATAAATTGCATAAGAACAAATTTATTCCTCCTTTAAACAATATACTATATTATATGAAGTTTTGTAGAACGATGTGTAGACAAGTAACCTTTAGAAGAGAAAAAATTTAAATTAAAGCAATTTATTGAAATAATAGGTCAATAGAATGTTACATCTCAGGGGATACTGATTAGATTTTTCATGAAAAAAGACATTCATTAGAATGTCTTAAATATGGATTAAGCTAGAAAAATATGAATCATTTTAAAGAGTGGTTAAAGTAACACTTTCTATATCTTCACAACTTATGAATGTAGTATTGGTAGATGAAGGGGTTATCACATCTTCTTCTTCCAATACTACTGCACATATATTCGGAAAGAACAGTGAAAAAGTAGCAGGTCCAATAATTTGACCTGATCTAGTAGTAATTGTAACAACTGTTCCCGTTGGCCACGAAGAGAATAGAAAACAAGCTAAACCTGTACAATCTGCCATAATAAATCCTCCTAACTTTAAGTTTTAATTGAAGTAATAAAGTCCAAACATTTTATAGTGTATGTGGGAGTAACATGAAGTGCTTGGACTAATAGAAATCACTTTCTGGTTTTATCTCTTTATGATCAATGAGATAACTATTAAATCCTACAATACAAAGGTTTAATAAATACAATATGGTCAGAAGGTTTAATGAAAAAGATATTCTATGATATAGTAATTAGCTATTCCAAGGTCAAAATACTGTGAATAGGAATTATAAAGTGAGGAATTTTTCAGAGTAACAAATGGAAGTTTTAATAATGTAACAAAAATTGAACATAATCTTCATTAAAAAAAAGAACACAAATCAGTGCTCTTAGAAAGTAGACTATAGGGCTTTCGGATTAGTATATACTATCATATGCTCGTTTTTTTTAAGGGTGTAAACAAAATTAAATAAAAATAATACATATGAGGTTTTTAAAAGAGTAATAGCTCAACAGGATGGATTTGCATACATATAAACTAAATAACCATAATTTCATTTGTAAATTTATATAAACAAAAATATTTGAAAACAAACTTTTCGCATTGCCAAATTGAATATTCCGGTTCTTATAAGTGACAAAGGATACTTTGAGAGAGTATTGAGACAAGGATAAACTGTAAGGAAAAATTATATAAGTGATTAATTAATATAAAACCATCCTATTATTGTATATGTGGACACTGGATGTTTCTATGTAGTTTGTTTCAAGTGACTTATAATCCAATGTCTATTGGCATGTGATGTAATTAAACGTAGCTAGAATACAGTATAATATTGAAAAATATAAAGTTTGTAGTGTTTGAAACAAATTAAAGAAGTAACATAAGGAATTTACGCATAAAGTAATGTTGATGGTAAAATTAACAGAATTTTCATTTTAATAAGATAAAAATGTGATGTTTTTAACGTATAATAATTTTACTACGATGAAAATACGGCCACAAATTAGTTAATTTAAAAATTAAATTTAGATAGGAAGAGGATAATGAAGACCAGAGATAGTTATAAAATTATTGTCGTTGGTGCTGGGACTGCAGGACTATCTTCTACTGCACATTTATTAAGAAATATCCCCCTATTGAAAGAAAGTATAGCGATTATTGATCCGTCAAAAAAACATTATTTTCAGCCACTATGGAGTTTAGTGGGGGGAGGAATTGTTTCAAAGGAAAGTACAATGCGTGATCAAGAATCGCTTATTCCAAAAGGGGCAAGGTGGATCCCTAAAAGTGTTGTTAAGTTATTTCCGGATGAAAATAAGATACTGTTAGATGACGGACTGCTGCTTGAGTATGAAATTCTTATTGTAGCAGCTGGTATACAAATAAATTGGGAAGGTATTAAGGGCTTAAAAGAATCTATTGGGACTAATGGGGTATGTAGCAATTATTCTTATACATATGTTGATTCTACTTGGAGAGAAATCGAAAAATTTAAAGGAGGAAATGCGCTTTTTACCCACCCTAATACTCCTATTAAATGCGGTGGTGCTCCACAAAAAATTATGTATTTAGCAGAGGAGTATTTTTGTAATAGTGGTGTAAGAAACAGAAGTGAAGTAATGTTTTATTCTGCAAACACTGACATATTTCAGGTTCCACGATATGCAAATACTTTAGAACAAGTACTAGAAAGAAAGCAAATTATAACGAATTATAATAAAAACTTAGTAGAAATTATCGCCGAAAAGAGAGAAGCAATTTTTGAAGATACGCAAACGCTGAAAAGAGAAACCATACCATATAGTATGATACATGTTGTTCCACCAATGGGGCCACCAAATTTTATTAAAGAGAGTGAAATAAGTGATTATCAGGGATGGGTAGATATAAACCCTTATACTTTGCAGCATGTAAAGTATAAAAATATTTTCGGACTTGGAGATTGTACTAATTTACCTACTTCTAAAACTGGAGCGGCAATTCGAAAACAAATACCTGTCTTAAAACAAAATATTATGGACGTACTTAGTGGAAGAGATTTGCAGGCTAAATATGATGGGTATACATCTTGTCCAATTATTACAGGATATAAAAGTCTTATACTCGCTGAATTTAACTATAAACATGAGCCTCAAGAAACGTTTCCGTTTAATCAAGCGAAAGAAAGGTATAGTATGTTTTTACTTAAAAGATTTATGTTGCCATATATGTATTGGAATTTTATGTTGAAAGGGATCCTATAGGGGAAGATAGAAAGTGGTTATAAAAATTGAAAAGCAATTTGAAATACCTATTTGGAGGGAATAGCTATGCTTTTAAAATATTTTTATGATGAAAAATTAGCACATGCTTCCTATTTAGTCGGTTGTCAGAAGGAAGGCGTAGCAATTGTAATTGATCCAGGTCGCTATATAGAACAATATATAGAATTTGCTAAGAAAGAGGGAATGGAAGTAATTGCTGCGGCTGAGACTCATATTCATGCTGATTTTCTTTCTGGGTCTAGAGAACTTTCCAATCTTTATCATGCAAATTTATATGTATCTGATGAAGGAGATTGTGATTGGAAATATCAATATCTTAATGAAGGTCGATACAAATTGGTTAGAGAGGGCACAGAGTTTAAAGTAGGTCATATAAAATTTAATGTAATTCACACCCCAGGGCATACGCCTGAAAGTATTTCTTTTTTAGTGACTGATACAAGTCAAAATAATTATACGAATGATAAACCGATAGGGATATTCACAGGTGATTTTATATTTGTAGGAGATATAGGAAGACCGGATTTATTAGAAACTGCAGTCGGTATGAAAGATACTGCAAAAATAGGAGCGAAACAATTATTTGATTCTATACAAAAAATAAAAATACTTCCTGATTATTTGCAAATATGGCCATCACATGGTGCGGGAAGCGCATGTGGAAAAGCATTAGGAGCAATTCCAACTTCTACATTAGGTTATGAAAAGATGTTCAATTGGGCATTTCAGTGTAATGAAGAAAGTGATTTTATATCAACTTTATTGACGGGACAGCCAGAGCCTCCAAAGTATTTTTCATTAATGAAGAATTTAAATAAGTATGGTCCGCCAATTCGTAAGAAGAGAAAAAGTAATGCTATTAATACAGTAGAAGAACTTCAAGAAATTTTGAAGAGCGTTCATCAAATAGTTGATATAAGGGATGTAGAGAGTTTTGCTGCAGGTCATATCGAGAAGTCAATTAACATACCTTATAACAATTCTTTCACAACTTGGTGTGGATGGTTATTAGATTATAAAACAGAAACGTTAATAATTCTAGATGAGGAAAAGGTTAAAGTGGAGGCAATTATTAGAGAATTTGAATCTATTGGGTTAGATAATATTATTGCTTTTGCACCCTTAAAAGTAATACAAAGACTTGATAGATTTGAAAGTTACAAAGAAAAAACATCGATTGAATTATATCCGCATATAAAAGGTGGAAGCGTTAAGGTTATCGATGTGCGTAGTAAAAAAGAGTGGGAGGAAGGACACCTTCATGATGCAATACATATCACTTTAGGTAATCTATTTGAACAACTAGATTATATACCGAAAGATTGTCCAATAGTTTTGCAATGTCGAACCGGATTACGTTCCGCTATAGCAGCTAGTATTTTACAAAGAGCTGGTATAAAGGAAGTAGTGAATTTAAAGGGAGGATTTCTTGCATGGAAAAAAGAAAGGCTTCCTTATACAACAAGCAATCTCAATGTGTAGGAAAATATTATTACAATAGTAAAGAAGGTCGCCATTCACGGCGACCTTCTTTACTATGCGTTATACCCAAATAATTTTAAATCTTCTCCAGACCCTGAAATAATCTTCTCAAATCGTAATCCTACTTTTTCTAAAAGCTTTCCTGAGGCGATGTTATCTATAGAAGTAATTGCTACAATTCGATTCATGCCGAGCTTTTGTACACCGTATTCGATTATTGCAGAAGCTGACTCGTAGCCATATCCTTTTGAACGGAATGTTTCTAAAAAGGCAAATCCGATATCAACGTCTTCTAATGAATCTCTTTTAATAAGGCCACACATACCAAGTGGAGTGAGATCTTCTTTTCGTTCTACTAAGTAAAGGCCAAATCCGAGTTTGTTATACATATCGATGGGACCGTTTACAATATAATTTTTTGCATCTTCTAAGTTTCTAACTCCTTTGTCACCGATAAACTGAATCCATGCAGGATCGTTTACTAACTCAAGAATAAAAGGAGCGTCTTTTATATCAAACCAACGAAGGTTAAGACGTTCTGTTTTAAGAACTATCAATGATTACACCACCTTTAAAAAGTTATAACAATTAGTATGGATTGTGTAAAACAAAAGTGCAACATATTTTAATGGGGGGGTGTTCACATAAAGTTCGTTTGTTTTGTATAGAGAGATATTTTATAATTAGGATTGATTGTAAAGAGTGAGATGCTTATACAATGACTCCTAGGTAACTAGGAATTTTTACTATATAACTATCATTATTGCTAAATATGACACACTACACATTCTACTCAAGGAGGTACATAATGAAGAAATTATATAATGCATCGTTTACGTATTTGATTATCGGTTTATTATCAGGGATTTTCGCTAGGGAGTATGGTAAGTATAAAGGGATTTTAGGATCTACTTTGTTAAATCTTTTGCATACACATACACTTGTACTTGGCTTTTTCTTCTTTTTAATTGCTTTAGGATTAGCAAAAGTATTCGCGTTTCATGAAGTACAAGGGTTTAATAAGTGGTTTGTTTTACATAACATTGCATTAACATTAATGTTAGGTTCGCTAGCAGCGAGAGGGCTTCTTCAGTTAAATGGAGCTGACTTTAAAGGGTTAACTTATATTGTAGGATTTTCTCATTCGTTGATGGCAGTTACTTTAATTTGGTTTATGTTGTTAATAAAGAAATCGTTTAAAATGTAGTGAAAAAGAACTTGTAGCGTGTGCTGCAGGTTCTTTTTTGTATGTTCAGGTTTAATAATCTTATTTTTCTAATTATTTTGTATAAAGATGGTATACTTGTTTTAAAATTAAAAAGGAGCGTTGATTATGGAAATAACAATTGAACATGTAGTAAATGAATTAAAAGGCATACTTCCTGAAGATCGAGTAGTAATAAATATGACAGTACGAGAGTTACATAGTAAAGATGAATCTTATCATACTAGTAGTTTACCTGATGTAGTTGTTTTTCCAAAAACGACCGAAGAAGTTAGCGCGATAATGAAAATAGCGATTCAGCACGGAACAGCTGTCGTTCCATTTGGAGTAGGGTCCAGTTTAGAGGGACATGTAATTCCTTACGAAAAAGGAATTACAATGGACTTTTCTCTTATGAACAAAATACTTGAAATAAGAGAAAAGGATTTTCTTGTGAGAGTACAGCCAGGGGTGACGCGCTCTCAGCTTAATAAAGAATTGAAAAAGTATGGATTATTTTTTAGTGTAGACCCAGGAGCTGATGCAACGTTAGGAGGAATGGCTGCTACAAACGCGAGCGGAACGACAGCAGTAAAGTATGGTGTAATGCGTGATCAAGTTCGAGATTTAGAAGTCGTTCTTGCGGATGGAGGGGTAATACATACCGGGAATTTAGCGGCGAAGTCATCATCAGGTTATCATTTAAATGGTATTTTCGTAGGATCAGAAGGAACACTTGGATGTTTCACGGAGTTAACTTTAAAAGTATACGGTATACCAGAACATGTTATGGCTGCGAGGGCATCGTTTCCAACTATAAATGATGCAGTAGAAGCTGTAATTAACATATTACAAGCAGGTATTCCAATCGCGAGAATTGAACTCGTTGATGAATTATCTATGAAACAAGTAAATCATTACAATGAAACAAGTTACAGAGAAGAACCGACACTATTTTTAGAGTTTCACGGCAATGAAGCAGGGTTAAAGCAAGATATTGAATTTACGAAAGAAATCGTTCTTAATCATAAATGTAAAGAAATTGCGTTTGAGACGGAAACAGCAGCAAGAAATAAACTGTGGGATGCAAGGCATAACTTAGCGTACTCTTACGTGCATAGTTATCCTGGTAAAAAGCTAATGAGTACAGACGTATGTGTGCCAATTTCGGAATTAGCTGGCGCGATTCAACATGCGAAAGAGGTATTAGATAAAGTAGGGCTTATTGGCGGTATTCTAGGTCATGTTGGAGATGGGAATTTCCATGTACTCTTAATGATTGACACAAATGATAAAGAGGAAGTAAAGAAGGCAGACGAAATAAACGAAAGTATCGTTCTGTATGCTCTTAAACGAGGAGGAACATGTACAGGAGAACATGGCGTTGGAATCGGAAAACGAAAGTATCAAGAAGAAGAACATGGGGCGGCATTATGTGTAATGGAGAAAATAAAGAAAGCTCTTGATCCGCAAAATATTTTGAATCCGAATAAGGTGTTTCAATTAAAAGATAGGGGCTGATCGGGTGAAAGTACTAGAAGCGATAAGTAATATAGCTGGAAAGTATTTTGCATTTTGGGTTATTTGTATTGCAGCTATTGCATATTTCATTCCCGCGCCATTTCTCGGGTTAACTAGTTACATAACGATTTTACTTGGGGTTGTCATGTTTGGGATGGGATTAACATTGAAGGCTGTTGATTTCAAAATCATAGCTACAAAACCATTAGCAGTTATTATCGGTGTATGTGCTCAGTTTATTATTATGCCACTTGTCGCATACGTACTAGCCTACGTTATGAATCTGCCAGCGGAATTAGCAGCTGGGTTAGTGTTGCTCGGTTCAGTACCGGGTGGCACTGCATCAAATGTTATGGTTTATTTAGCAAAAGGGAACTTAGCGTTGTCTATTGCAATGACTTCAGTATCAACGTTACTAGCACCAATTGCTACACCGCTCATTCTACTATTACTTGCAGGGCAATGGATGCCAGTAAATGCTATGTCCATGTTTCTTTCTATCGTACAAGTCATTATTGTGCCTATTATTTTAGGACTAGTAGTGAAAAAGTTTTTCCCTCATATCGTTAATAAAGGAATGACTGTTATTCCTTTAATATCAGTTGTAGCAATTATCATAATTGTTTCTGCAGTTGTTTCAGCAAATGTAAGTAGCTTTACTTCTTCAGGACTTCTTATCTTTATTGCGGTGATGCTCCATAATGCTTCCGGTTTTTTGCTCGGATATATAACTGCGTTCGTACTTGGACTAGACGAAGGGACAAGAAGGGCTATTTCAATAGAAGTAGGAATGCAAAATTCAGGTTTAGGTGTTGCACTGGCGACAGCGCATTTTGGACCGGCGGCTGCACTCCCAAGTGTATTAGCAGCAGTATGGCATAACATTGCAGGGCCAATATTAGCAACCATCTGGTCAAAAAATGCAAAAAATGAAAAGAATACTTTTAGCGATGAAAATGTATTAATAAATATAGAAAAATAGGAATGATAAATAATGCAAAAACGTATTGTACATTTTGAAGGAATGGTTGTATTTTTAGCCGCGATTTATATGTATTCGATATATGAGTTTAGTTGGATTATATTTTTTGTATTCCTTTTAGCGCCGGATCTATCAATGTTAGCATATGGGATTAATAATCACGTTGGTGCGAAAATATATAATGTATGTCACACATATATCATATCCATATTAATTGTTCTAATAGGTGTCTATTTTAAGATAGATACCGTTATAATGATTGGCTTAATATGGACAGCACATATTGGAATGGATCGAATGTTTGGATATGGATTGAAATATGAGACGGATTTTAAGGATACTCATATTCAGAGGTTATAAGAAAAAGTATTCATATTTACAGCGGGTCTATTAAAATATTGAACAAAATTCAGTGAATGAATTTTGTTCAATTGTTGAGAAATATATATATAGATAGATACAAATAATCGAATTATGTTATTTTTATGATAATTAAAAGAAGGAGAGTGGATTTGATGAATATACAAATCACTGGCAATGAATTAATTAATAAGATGCTGAATGATTGGTATCGAGATATTAGAGCTCAACGTATAAGTGAAGCAAAAAAATTAAAAGAAGAGATCGATAAAAAGCTTTATATTATCGAATCAGATGTAAAGGTTTCATTTCACTATTATCTGTTAGAATTTCGATATAAAGTGCTAATAGATGGTTTAGGTAATTTGAAAAAAGCTTTTGATAAAATAGATGCATTGCCTAAACCGAATGATGAATATTCTAATTATTATTATTATTTATTCAAAGCCATTCATTATACAATTCTTACTAATTATAGTGAAGCTAGCAACTATTTTGAAAAAGCTGAAGGGTTATTAGAGCATATTTCAGATGAAATTGAATATGCAGAGTTTAATTATAGAGTTGCTATATTAAAATACCACTTGCATTACGCATATTCAGCTATTGAATACGCTTCAAAGGCAAGAGATATCTTTGTTAAACAAGCAGGGTATGAAGTGAACATAGCGCTGTGCGAAAATATATTAGGATTATCTTTTTCGGAATTAAAGCAGCATGATAAAGGTGAGGAATATATTGCGTCAGCAATAAACATTTTACAAAAAAATGATGCTGAAATGTTAGTATTAAGAATCAGACATAATTTAGGTTTATTGTATGCGAGTCAAAATCTTTCAGTTTTAGCAATTAGACACTTATCTGAGGTTTCTAAAAAAATGCCTACTCATTATAAGGCAATCTTTTTAGAGGCAAGAGAATATTATAAATTAGGTGAAATAGAAAAAGCGAAGGAATTAATTGAAAGTGGATTGAAGGTTTGTGAGGAATTAAAAAATGATGAATATAGATATCACTTTTTAATTCTAAAGGGATTTTGTCAGCATTTAGAGGTAGAAAAAATAGAAAAAATTATTCTTGAAGGTTTTTCTTACTTTGAAAGAAAAAATTTATCGGAGTATATTCACGAATATACCGAAAGTCTGGCATTAGAGTTTCATAAGGTAGGTAATATAGAAAAAGCAGAAAAGTATTTTTTTATGAGTTATGAAATAAAAAAGAGAATATTTGAAAAAGAAGCATTAAAATAAAGAAAAAACTTGGATTATCTATAATGGGAATAGCAGCTGGAGTTATGGGGTTTTATGGTAGAAGGTCTTTGCAATAAATTAGCTCACAGTGGATATGGTAGAATGTTTATAATTATAAAACCTAATGAAAATCCATATGCTGTCTCTGAAGATACAACGATGCCTGCAAAACAAATCTTCTATTGAACGTGGGTAATTAAACAAGTCACAAATTATAATTTGTGACTTGTTTAAGGTTGGATACTAAATGTGTTGCTTTCAATATTGAAAGCAACTTTTAAGTTTGTGATTAATAGTTAACTTAATAAATTTTGGGTTAAAATAAAAACAAATTTTTAATCAAGTCCCACAAAAAGTACGATAAGGGCGATTCGTCGGTGCAGGCGGAATGCAGTATTCTTCTTGATCTGTAGAATACGCATAAGGGTTTGATAAAGCTTCAAGAAGTTTCTCCATTACGCTATAGTCGTCATTTGTAACAGCTGCTTCTAGTGCTTCTTCTACACGGTGGTTCCTTGGGATGATTGATGGGTTATTATTTTTCATCATTTCGTAGGCGTTTTCTTTCGATTGTTCTTGTCTTTTTAATCGAGATTGCCACAGTTTGTACCAATCTTTATATTCAGGACTTTCAAATAGAGCTATATTTTCAATAGCATCAAGAGTTAATGAACGGAATGTATTTGTATAATCTGCTTTATATTTCTCCATCATTTTTAAAAGTTGCTCAATAAGTGGTTGATCTTGTTCTTCGGTACTAAATAGTCCTAATTTCTTTTTCATTCCAAGGAACCAATGGTTTTCATACTGTACGCTAAATTTCGAAATTTCGTCTTGGGCGATCTTTAATGCTTCTTCTTCATCTTCGTGCAGAATTGGTATTAAAGATTCTGCTAATCGAGCGAGGTCCCATGCGGCCATATATGGTTGATTTCCATATGCATAACGACCTTGTGTGTCAATAGAGCTAAATACGGTTCCTTGATTGTAATTGTCCATAAATGCACAAGGACCGTAATCAATTGTTTCGCCACTAATCGTTATATTGTCAGTGTTCATTACACCGTGGATAAATCCAACAAGTTGCCATTTTGCGATAAGACTGGCTTGTCTTTTAATGACTTCTTGTAGTAATGCAGTATATCGGTTTTCATGAGCTTCAATTTCTGGGTAATGCCTTTTTATCGTATAGTCAGCTAGTGATTTCAGGTCCTCTATTGAACCACGAGCTGCAGCATATTGAAATGTACCGACGCGTATATGGCTACTAGCTACTCTAGTTAAAATTGCTCCAGGTAACTTTGTTTCACGATATGTTGCTTCACCAGTTGTGACAACTGCTAAACTGCGAGTAGTCGGAATATCAAGTGCATACATTGCCTCACTAATGATATATTCACGTAGCATCGGACCGAGTGCAGCACGGCCATCTCCTCGGCGTGAATAGGGAGTAGGGCCAGAACCTTTCAGTTGAATATCGAAACGCTCACCTGAAGGAGTAATTTGTTCGCCAATTAAAAGAGCACGACCGTCGCCTAACATATTAAAATGTCCGAATTGATGGCCAGCATATGCTTGAGCTAATGGATGAGCTCCTTCTGGGAGTGCATTACCAGCGAAAATAGCAATTTCAGCTTCCTTTTTCAGTTCTTCAGGGGTCAAGCCAAGAGATATCGCTAATGAATGGTTTAGTTTAACTAACTCCGGTGAACTTACGGGAGTAGGGGGGATTTCTGTATAAAATGATTGTGGTAAAGTCGTATAACTATTATCTAAATTCCAACCTGTTTCATTATTTTTAGTCATTGTATCTCCTCCTTTTTGTATTTTAAGTTATGTATTTGTACGTATGTATTCTTTGTAAAGTTAACTAAAAGTATAATATAATATTTCCCCTTGCAATCTATTGTAAGGACTTCATTGCACTATGTCTATTTAACAGCAAATTTAAAACCTCCATTTTAAGAAAATGGAGGTTTTATTATTATTTAATTTTTACAATTATTTTTCCTTTTGCTCTTCCAGACTCTGAATATTCCATTGCTTTTTGCGCATCTTCAAAAGGGAAGACTCGATCGATTACCGGTTTGATTTTTCCGGCTTCAATATAGTTTGCAATAGTACGTAATTGATCCCCGCTTGGCTTCATAAATAAAAATGAATATTGAGCAGTATGCTTTTTTTCAAGTGCAGTAAGTTTTTTGCTGGCTAATGAAAATAAGAGAGTTTTAAAGAATCCTGAACCAAATTCTTTACCGAAGCGTGCATTCGGCATACCTGAAACGGAAACAATGTTTCCTCTGCTTTTTATAATATTGAATGATTTTTCAAGTGTTGCACCGCCGATTGTATCAAATACCGCATCATAATTTTTTAGTATATCTTCAAATTTTTCTGTTTTGTAATTAATAATTTCATCTGCGCCAAGAGACGTTACTAAATTTGCACCAGCTTCACTAGCAGTCGTTGTAACAGTAGCACCCATTATTTTTGCTAACTGAATTGCGAAAGTACCAACACCACCGGATCCAGCGTGAATTAAAATCTTTTGTCCTTTTTGTAATTGCATGATGTCATGTAATGCTTGATATGATGTTAAGCCAACAAGTGGAATCGAAGCAGCTTCCTCAAAACTTAAATTTTTCGGCTTTAAAGCTATATCATCTTCATGAATGGCTATATACTCCGCGAAAGTACCAATCTTATTTTTTCTTGGACGAGCATATATTGCATCACCAACTTTAAAACGAGTTACTTTTGATCCAACCTTCGTGATGACACCGGCAAAGTCATTACCAAGGATTAGGGGCATTTCATATTTCAGTAACATTTTTACTTTTCCGTCGCGTATTTTAAAATCAATTGGGTTAATACTAGCTGCATGAATTTCTGCGAGCACCTCATACTCTTTTATTTCAGGAGTAGGTACCTCTGCCATACGCATTGGGACTTTTCCATATCTATCAATTATCATTGCTTTCATTTCTTATACCTCCAAGTTTTAATAAAAGTTTTGCAATAGCTTCTCAATATCTAATACAAGATTTTTTAATAAACCTAATTTTGTACGTATATCAATATAATAAAAATTCTTTGTACCTTCTTTTCTCATTAAAATAATGCCAGCTTCTCGTAAAATCTTAAGGTGATGTGATACTGCTGGACGGGAAAGGTGTGTTTGCTTCGTGATTTCTCCTACACGTAATCCTGTTTGACATTCCGTTTCCATTAGCACTAATAAAATAGCTTGACGTGTTTCATCACCAATTGCCAATAATACTTTTTGAGAATCAATAAAATCTTTTTTTATAATATTTAATTGTTCTTGTTTATTCATTTCAATCACTTTGCCTCCTGCTAATTAGTCGAAAGGTTTAAGATAACGAACCATTACTTCGATACGGTAATGCTACATGATTGTTGTATGAGGTGCAATATTGGGAAAGAAAATCGAGACGAATGAATTTTTTATTTTTGAAAATTATAGGGAGATAGAAAAGGGATTGGAAGGACTACATAACACAATAGATGAAGTTTTAAAAACAAAAAATGATGTAACAATAAAATAAGCGGTCGTAACCTTGTATAATCCATAAGGTTACGACCGTTTATAATGTTTTTATTATTTTTGATTTTTACGATAGAACATAGTTCAACGTAAAGTACGTTCTTTTGTTTTACACTTTCATACAGATATAATTCAGGTGGATTATATCTGTATGAAAAGGTAAAAGGGATTTTGGGGCGTAATCTATCTATATGATAATTCAAAATGAAATATAAGTCTATATTTTAATGTTTTTTTGATTATATTTATGTCACTGAGCTCAGAACAATGATGTGGAGGGTAAATATATGAAATCGAATTATGTACCAGTTTTAATTGTTGGAGGGGGATTATCTGGGTTAGCGTCTGCGTTATTTCTTGCAAAACATAACATTGAGTACTTACTTATTGAAAGGCATCCGTCTACTGCCATTCATCCGAAAGCAGGCGGTCTTACTTTACGTACAATGGAGTTATTTCGAGAATTAGGCTTGGAACAAAGAATTAAATTGGCAGGTAAAGCATTAGAGAACTGCCGAGGAAGAATAGCGGTTCATACAATAGCTGAGGCGAATAAAGAAGAATTGGAACAAATGAGAGCGACGCAATACAGAAACGATGAAGAGTTACTTCAAAAAATAGAAAAGATTAGTCCATCAAAACAAACTGCATGTTATCAAATTATTTTAGAAGAGATGATGTTACAAGAAGCAAAAACGCTAGGCGGGCAACTATCTTTTTATCATGAATTAGTTTCATTTGAACAAAATGAAAACGGGGCAAAAGCAAAGATTCGAAATCGTGAAACAGAAAAAGAAAGTGTCATACATTGTGACTATGTAATTGCAGCGGATGGAGCGAAAAGTAAAATACGTGAGCAGTTAGGGATTAAAACTGAGGGGCGTGGAACCATTGGTGGCTATTATATGAATATTTATTTTGAAGCTGATTTAAGAGAGTTTATACAAGGAGACGCATTCGGTTTTTCGATGGTACTTCATCCGGAGGTTCTTGGTGCACTTATCCCAGTTGATAACGTAAAAAAATGGATTTATCATGTAGCCTACGATTCATTAAAAGGAGAGGGGCTAGAGGACTTCACTATAGAACGTTGTAAACAAATTATTCAAATAGCAATTGGAAGTACAAATGTTGAATCAAAAATATTAAGTGTTTTACCGTGGGAAGCGGCCGAAAGTACAGCGGTGAAATTTCAAGGAAATCGAACCTTTTTAGTTGGAGATTCAGCACATATTATGCCGCCAACAGGAGGATTTGGTTCAAATACAGGAATACAAGATGCGCATAACTTAGCTTGGAAATTAGCGGCTGTTATAAAAGGGAAGGCAAAACCAAAATTGTTAGAAACATATCATGAAGAGAGACACTCTGTTGCAAAATTAACGACAGCTTATGCAAGTAGTTTACTGTTTCGTGCTGCGAATAGAGAGGAAGGCAGTTTGAATAATATGGATGTTTTAGCTGTTACAGTTGGATATCAGTATTGTTCAGAGGCGATTATAGATAATTCAGTCACTCCACATAGAATGGATAGCATAGAGTTGAACGGGAGACCTGGAACGCGAGCGCCGCATTTATGGGGAACGTATGAAGGAAAGAAAGTTTCTACATTAGACTTATTCGGTAACAGTTTTGTATTACTTATAGGAGTAGAAAATAGTTCTTGGGCTGAGGCAGCACATGCTGTTTCAGCTAAATTAGGAATAAATATAAAAGGGTATCGTGTTGGCTTAAGTGGAGACTTTGTTGTTCCAGAAGATATTTTTAGCAAATTATATGGTATAGAGAATGGAGGTGCTGTATTAATTAGACCAGATGGCTTTATCGGATGGCGTTCGGAAAAAACGGTAGTAAATCCAGATATAGTATTGGAAGAGGTAATGAGGAATTTATTATGTGATTTTTAAGTAACTACAGAAATATTGTTTTATGTGCTTCACTGTACTGAAAAAAATATTCACAAATTTCAATAGGTTTGATATGATTAAATTCGACAAGTTAATAGAGGCCGGAGATATTTGAGAAAAGCCATAAATTTATTTAGGGATACAGGAGTGTATTCTAAATAATTTATGGCTTTTTTTATTGAATGAATCGTACAAAATAGAGAGTTACATGTGAAAAGGAGGACTATAGGAATTAAATAGGATAATACTAGTTTTCTATATTAATAATATAGATAAAGTATATTTGTAAGATTGGAATTTTAATATAGGTTTATAAAAATAATGAAAGTGTGTCTTCTATTTCTTGTAAATCTCATTAGCTTGTTGAAATTTGCAACGTAGGAAGGGTTAGAAGGATGAGAAAGATTATTAGCGTTTTAGTTATTTTCTTTATGACGGGAAGTATCTTTGCTGGGGGAGCTGTTCATGCGAAAGCAGAAGGGAAGCATGAATGGAATACGAATAAGTTTTTAAATATTGCACATCGCGGAGCAAGTGGACATGCACCTGAGCATACTTTTGCTTCTTATGATTTAGTGAAAAAAATGAAAGCGGATTATTTAGAGTTAGATATTCAATTAACAAAGGATGGCCAATTAATTGCAATGCATGATACAGCAGTTGATCGCACTACAAATGGAACAGGCGAAGTACGTGATAAAACGTTAAGCGAAATAAAGAGTTTAGATGCAGGAACGTGGTTTAATAAAGTGTATCCAGAAAAGGCTAAGCAAGAGTATGTTGGGCAAAAAGTTCCGACTCTTGAAGAAATCTTCCAAAAGTATGGAAGAAGCATGAAGTATTACATTGAAACAAAATCACCAGATGTGTATCCAGGAATGGAAGAGAAATTGTTAGCATTGTTAAATAAATATAATTTAGTAGGTCAAAACATGTCATCTAGCCGTGTTATGATTCAATCATTTAGTAAAGATAGTTTGAAAAAGATTCATAGTATGAATGAAAATATTCCGTTAGTTCAATTGCTTTGGTATTATCCAAATGAAAACAATGAAATTGTTGAATGGTCTGGCATTACACATGAACCGAAAAGTGTAACGAATGATGATTTTCAAGAAATTAAAAAGTATGCAGCTGGTATTGGGCCAAATTTACGTAATGATAACGGAGAACTAATTATTGATGAATCATATATGAAAATAGCTAGGAAAAATGGACTGTTAATTCATCCTTATACAATTAATGAGAAACCAGATATGAGACTGTTAATCAAATGGGGTGCTACAGGAATGTTTACAAATTATCCGGATCGATTACATAGTGTATTGAAGGGGAAATAAGTGAAAAAGGGTATACCAGTGTTTTAGGTACACCCTTTTTAATTTAACTCCCCGATAAACAGAATCTCTTTTTCGTAGCATTCATCTTCATCATAAATAATTTCTTGAAAGCGAAGCGTTTCGAAGGAATGACAAACTGGAATTTCTAATTTCTCCCAAAAATCAATTTCATTTGAAAGAAGAATCCATTTTTGAAATTCACTATTTCTATTAAAAAAATTATGAAAGTAGTCCTCATTTTTAAATATAATGATTTGCGAACCCCACAAATTATTTATAGAAATTAAAACAACAACTCGATATGTATGTGTATCGCTCGGTTTCATATTTATTAAATGATTTGCTTGATTTAATAAGGTTTGAATACATAATCGCTTTACTTTTCTAGGTGTTTTACGAGAGTCGATAAAAGTTTGCGAAACTGGCAATAGCATATTCCAATATTCATCGTTATAGAAAATAGAAGGGAACGTTTTTGTATGTTCCTCAATTCGCTTTATTAAAGTGTTTGTTTTTCGTTTCATACCACGTATTTTCTTTTCACGCATTGTGAGTCATCTCCATAAATTTTTGTAATGCAGCAGAGTGATATATATCTTTTCTAGTAATAAAAGTAGTAGGAACTTTTTTGAAGCTATTTGGTAAAGGGTTGAATGATATGTCATGTTTATGATCATTTAAAATAGACTTCATCATAATTGCTATGCCCATACCTGATTTTACACATGCGAGTATCGCCTCAATTGTCCCGAACTCTAATACTCGCTTAGGTGAAATTCCTTCTTCTTGAAGCCAATCTTCTAATAAATTTCTATAATAGCACCCGCGACTAAATGCAAGTAAATTCATGTCTCCGATGTCTTTAAAGGAAGATAAAGGATTTTTGCTAATGAGAACTAATTCTTCTTCACGAAATATATTTGTATGAAGTTCAGTATGCTGAGTAGAGCCAGCTATAAACGCTCCGTCCAGTTTTCGTTCTAATACAAGCCTAATCAATTGTTCCGTCGTATTTGATTCTAAAATCAATTCGACTTTTGGGTATTTCTCATAATAGGCTGTTAATATAGATGGAAGTCTTACAGCGGTTGTAGATTCTGTACATCCAATTTTTAAAGTGCCTCTTGGTTCGATCCCATTACTTTGAACTGCTTTAACAGATTGATCTATTAAGTGGATAATTTGTTTGGCGTATGTTAATAAAATCTCACCGTTAGAAGTTAAAGTTACACCTTTTCCGTTTCGGTAAAATAAAGGCACACCTAATTCGTTTTCTAGTTGTTTCATACGCATTTTTACGCCAGACTGTACATAGTTTAAATTTTTCGCTGCGTGAGATATGTTTTTTTCTTTCGCAACTTCGTAAAATACAGTTAAATCTTTTATATCCAAGTATCATCTCTCCATAAAAGGTATCATTTTTTTTGATGGATTACATAATAAATCTTTATTTTATATGATATCAGAACTTTCATACAATGAAAGGGGGATGGAGGGATTATTGTGTTAATGGAAGAAAGGGTGAATAGTACTTATAAGTGGGTTATGTTAATTTTTGCGACAGTTGCTCAAACAACAGCGACACTTATAACGTATGGTTTTGGAGCGTTTGCATTATTTTGGAAAGAAGAATATGCACTTACGAATACGGAGAGTGGATTGCTAGTAAGTGTTGTAAATATAGGACCGCTATTTTGTATGCTTTTTGTCGGGCGGCTACTTGATCAATACAATGAAAAGTTGTTAATTTCGATAAGCTCATTTTTACTAGGAGGTTCATTTTTACTGACTAATATGGTCAATGAATTTAATGGGTTACTCTTTGTACTTTTATTAGTAGGAACGTTTTATAGTGTTTCGCAGCCAGGAGGAAGTAAGGTGATAATAAAGTGGTTCCCAAAAGAAAATCGCGGGTTAGCAATGGGGATTAGACAAGCTGGTATACCGATTGGTGGCACGTTAGCGGGAGTATTGATCCCGTTTCTTACAATAAAATATAATATGGCTTATGCGGTAAATAGTATTGCATGCATTTGTATAATTGGAGGGTTTTTATTTTTTATATTTTATAAGGAACCATATATTCAAGAGAAAGTTAAACAAGAACGTATTAAACTTTCTTTTTGGATGCAGTTAAAAGAAGTGATGTGTAAAAAAGAGTTGTATGCAATTTATATAACTGGCATTTGTATGATTTCATTGCAAATGGTGTTAGTTGCACACTTTATAAAATTTTTAGTATTGGAACAATCAATCACGCCAATTTTAGCTGGAAAAGTATTTTCCGTTATGTTCTTTTCTGGAATGGTTGGTAGGGTTATATTAGCAGCTACTAGTGATTTGTTTTATAAGGGAAATCGGCGCACCCCTTTATTTATAACTGTTTGTATTTCTATTCTCTTCATTCTAATATTAGTAATGAGCATACATACAATAACGAATGTATTGTATGGTGTAAGTGCATTGTTAGGGTTCTTTTCGATTGGATGGTTTAGTCTTTTTATAACTGAAGTTGCAGAATCAGCAAGTGAAGAATCGGTAGGGATGACAGTGAGTTTTGCACTTACATTAAATCAAATTTCCATTATTGTTGCACCTGCTTTATTTGGTTATATTGTAGATAAGAAGGGATATACGTATGCGTGGTTATGCATAGTTGTATTACTAACTATTTCAGCGGTTAGCTTATATAGGAATTATAGAAAATAAAGGAATGTTAGCAATGTAAATTTTTTGTGAAGAAAGTCTAAAGAAATGTTGAATGAGCGACATTTCTTTTTTATTTGTTGTATAATCAAAATGTAAATGAGATTCGTTTTCAATTTCGTTCATTACCTCTTTTGAAATTACCTGTAATTTTAGCCATAATTAGCTGTTTTTCTTTATCGTTATTTGCATGATTTATTTTATTTAAAAATTTTTCAGCATCATTTCCTTTTAATATCATAATTTGTTTTCCGTAATATTCAATTAATACCATGTTGTTTTTTGTTATCCGATAATGAAACATCTTATCATCTAAACGGTTGCGTTTATCGGTGTTTTTCATATTACATCTCCATTCTTTTTAGTATGTAACAAATGTTACAAAAGAATTTGAAATTATAGTGTAATGCATCCGATTGTATGTTGGAAATTTTGCTAGAAAGAAATACAATAGAGAGTAGTCAAAATTGAAAATGAGAAAAAGGAATCTAGTTTTAACATAGTGAATATTAAATAATATTATAATATACTTGATAATTAAAAGATATAAAATAGAATGGATGTACGTTAAGTGAAACTAGATAAAAGAGGGTTCCTAGTATGTTAAAGAAATGGTTAATCGTTTTCTTTATTTTTGCTGTTTTTTGTGGAAGTGTTGTTACACTAATACATGAAAATAAAGGAAAAAAATATGATGTAAAGGCATTTTTAAATGTAAATAGTAAGCAAAAAGATGTTAAGCAGGAAGTTGATGCGAATGCGAAAAAGCGTTATGAAATTGCAGCTGGAAAACTAGATCAGTACTTAAAAGATAAAGGATTTAATGGGAGTGTTCTTGTAGCAAGTAAAGATCATGTCATTTTACGAAAAGGGTACGGTTATGCGAATGTGAAAGATCAAGTATTAACAACTCCAAGAACGAAATATCGCATTGGGTCTATTACGAAAACAGTTGTTGCAATATCTATTATGCAACTAAAAGAAAAAGGGAAGTTGAACATTGAAGACAATGTAAATAAATATATCCCATCGTTTCCGGCAGATAAAAACATTACGTTACGAAATTTGTTAACACATACGTCTGGATTACCAGAACAGGGACAAGGTAGTGTTGACGCAGCATCACGGTTAAAATTAGTAACGTGGATTGGGGCACAAACGTTACAATTTCCAGCAGGGACAGGATGGAAATATACAGATTATAATTATATGGTGCTTGCATATATTGTAGAAAAAATATCGAATAAACCACTTGCTGAATATGTGAAAGAAAATATTTTGACTCCTGTTGAAATGCATGAATCTGGAATGGGCGCAACACTTCCAGAGGATATTTTCTTAGCAGAAGGGTATACGAAAAAAGATAATAAGTTAATAGCCACGCCTCGCTTAAAAATGAACTGGCTGTATGGTTGTGGTGAAATGTATACGACTGTTGAAGATATGAAAAAGTTAGATGAAGCTATTATGGATGGTAAACTACTTTCTAAACAAAGTGTATCAGATATGTTTTCTGCATCACCTGCAAGAAAATATGGATTTAGTTTCTATATTTACCCAGATTATTATCATAACCACGGTGTATTAGCTGGCTGGAACACTTTTAATAATTTTAACTGGGATAAACGAACGTTTGTCATATTATTTTCTAACGTCCAAAATGGTATGAATGATGCATTTAATCAAGAATTTAGGAAAATGGCGAATGATTTAATAGAAGGAAAATAATTATAAAAAATCGGTATTGATATGTAATTATCAATACCGATTTTTTTATTTTGTAAAGTTTTACTTACTGCCCACAAATAGCGGGATAAATAGGTAAGAAAGGTGATTGGCATTTGAATAAACCAAAATAGGTAGTTAAATGCTAAGTAATGTAAAGAATAATTGGTAATTTTTACATTGATAAAAAAGCTTGAGCTTCACACTATGTGAAGCTTTACATTATTGGAGACAAGAACAGGAGGTTGAAAAAATGAAAAAAGTAATAAAGTTTTGTTTAATAGCTACATTATCTACAACGATTATTAGTGGATGCTCTTTTGAGGGTAACAATGAAAATGTTAAAGGGGAAGAAGGAGAAAAAGTAGAGGTACAGAAAAATGCTGGGAAATATACGATGCCAGATGAAAAAGATAAACATGAAGGTACATGGCTGCAATGGCCACATGAATACACATATGGTGAAGAGTATAAGCAGGAAGTTGAACCTATTTGGGTTAAGATGGCAAGTGCTTTAACTGAGGGAGAGAAAGTCCACATTGTTGCATATGACCAGGAAGAAAAGAAGAGAATCAATAAGCTTTTAACAGATGAAGGGTTAAATATGGAGAAGATTGATTTCTTTATCGCGCCTACTGATGATGTATGGGCAAGAGATAGTGGACCGATTTTTGTTTATGACAATAATAAAAATTTAAAAATATTAGACCCGGCATTTAATGGATGGGGAAAGAAAACGCCTTACAAAAATGATGCTCGAATACGAGAGAATGTCAGTAAACAATCAGGAATTGAAAGAATTGATTGGGGGAAATTTGTCCTTGAAGGTGGTGCAATTGAGTTAGACAGCAATGGAACTGCTTTATTAACTCGAAGTGCAGTAACGAATAAAAATAGAAATCCTAATTTATCAGAAAAGGAAATTGAAAAATATATAAGTGACCTTGGGGTATCAAACTTTATTTGGTTAGACGGAGTACCTAATTTAGATATTACGGACTTTCATATTGATGGATTTGCTAAATTCCATAATAACTCTACCATTGTAACGATGAAAGAAGATGACCTAGCCGAATGGGGTTTATCTAATAAAGATATGAATACATTGTTAGATGCCAAAAATGCTTCAGGACAGAAATATAAGTATGAATACTTGCCGCTTAGTAAAGAAAAAGTTGCTTTAGAAAATGGAAAAACTCTCGATTATAAGGGATCGTATATCAATTATTATATTGGGAATACAGTTGTATTAGTGCCTAATTATAATGATCCGAATGATAAAATCGCAAACGATACGATTCAGAAGTTATACCCGGATCGTAAAGTAGTTGGCATTGATGTGAGAGAGCTTTATAAAAATGGTGGCATGATTCATTGTGTGACACAACAACAACCAATTGCATTGAAGTAATTAATTGTAATTTCGTTGTGCTGCTATATAGACAAAATAGGTGAAATCTTATCTTTACCTATTTTGTCGTTCCTTATTATTTGTAAAAATAAAAATTAAATATAATGATAATTGAATTGTAGTGTATGTTCGCTTTTCGTTTTATATGGTAAAGGAGAAAAATGTTTGTGTTAAAGAATTTTAAAATAGTGTTTTCGTATTTCCCTATCGTTTTACAGTACATTTTAAATGTAGCTTTAATTTGCTTAGGGATTGTTCTAAGTGTATTTCTTATGAAAGAAGTCATTCAGTTTATACAAGAACTGAAATTGGATGGTAATGAATCTAGTTATCATTTAATTGATAGTATCGTCGTATTCTTTTTGTACTTTGAATTCATCGTAATGATTATAAAGTATTTTCAAATGAATTTTCATTTTCCATTACGATATTTTATATATATAGGTATAACAGCTATTGTGCGTCTCATCATTATAGATCACGATAGTCCGTTAGATTTATTGTTATATGCCTGTGCAATCTTTGTATTAATTAGTGCGTTGTTCATTGCGAATTCTAAAATGATGCGTCGGGATTTAGAATAGTGAACATTTGTTGTTGAATTAAATAAGATATTTTATCTTTTTGCAAAAAAGGAGTAACGGTATTGAAAGAAATAATCTTAACCAGCCTCATAATGATAGGGTTTATGATTCTATTATTTAATTGTATACTTTCGTGATTTAAAAGAATAAAAGGTTAATAGAGAAAGAGGTTTTTGTAAATATGGTTCATTACAATAATCAAAATAGTTTACATTTATAAGTTTTGCATTCATAGGTATTGAAGCAATAGGGGTTGAAATTGAAGATCCCTTTGGTCAGGATCCAAATGATCTTCCGCTAGAAGGAATTTGTATAGGAGTAGAAGCGCATTTAGTGAATTTATATAATCAAAACGATCTATTAGAAGTAATGGGTTTGAATCGTGATAAAAAATCATTTAATCATTTATTGTTGTTTTAAAATAGGTTATTTAAAAAACTTGTCAAGAGTCAATTTAAGGCTTAACGTCAGCTTTATATTTTTTATATAAATATATAATATTTCTCCATGCTATAATCCATTCATGAAATATACGCGGTTCATGAGTTGTAATGAAAAGAGAAATGAATTGAGGAATAGTTGACTTTGTGAAATCAGTTATGTAACTACTATTAAAAAGCGAGGTAAATAATATGGAACAAAAACATAATGGGATTATTTTTACTGCAATACCAGACGAATCGAATGAATATTATCAACCATTTTATGAAGACTTGATTTACTTTAATGAATGTTTAAATGAAAAGAAATCAATGGCAGATCAACTTATATCTTTATCTGTTGAAGAACAAGACTTTCATACGAGCTGTTTTGAGTATGATGATATTTGGCTAAGAGATGTTGCACCGGTTGCCACAAATCATCTAGTTAAATTTAAATATCGACCAAATTATTTGCCAGATGATCAAGGGCGATATTTAGATCAACAATTTAATAAATGGTTGAAAAAGAATGACTTTGAATATGTAAAATCTCCATTAATATTAGATGGTGGTAATCTTATTTGGAATAAAAAAGATACTGTAATATTAACAGAACGCATATTTGATGATAACGATGATTGGACAGAAGAGGAAATTATTGAGCAGTTAGAATGGGATTTAGATGTGAGCCGAGTTATTATTATTCCTGCTGAAGAAGGGGATGTACTAGCACACGCAGACGGAATGGTTAAATTTATTGATGAACATACAATGTTTATTAGTGATTTTTTAGGGGATCATGAATTTAGATATAGTGTTCAAGAGATTATTCAAGAACAAATGCCAGAAGCTGCATTTATAGTTGTTCCTTCATCGTATACAGAGAAAGGACAATATGATCAAGAGATAGCATCGGCAAAAGGATTGTATATAAATATGTTAGAATCATGTGATGCTCTGTATGTTCCTAAGTTTGGACTAGCTAAAGACGAGGAAGTTTTACGATATATTCAACAGTATACGGAGAAACAAGTTATTCAAATTCATGTAGGAGAAATATCAACAATGGGAGGCGCGATGAATTGTTTAACGTGGTATTGTCCAAGTCATTTGTTACCTTCGAAAATAAGAAGATTGAAAAATCAGAATGAAGATTTTTCAATGAAGAAGATTTTTGATTGGTTTTAATAAATAGGTAATGAAAAGAAAATGTATTCAAGGAGTATTGATATGTATACCATCGCTGAGTTTTCTCGGATTTGTAAAATGAGTACGCGGATGTTAAGACATTATGACAAAGAGGAGATATTAAAACCGGCATATGTGAATCCGGTTAATGGGTATAGGTATTATGAACAAGGACAGCTGGAAGTAGCGTTGAAAATCAAAAAGCTAAGGGAGTATAAATTTCCTCTTCCAAAAATTAAAATTGTTTTGCAGTCATCGGATCAAGATTCGTTTGTTCAACATATACAATCACAAATTATCGAGTTGTCTCATGAAGTGAAGCAAAATTTACAGGTTATTTCAGAAATGAATGAAATGGTAATGGTGAATAGTAGTCTAAATATTGCTCGCCATAGAAGTTACGATATATTAATGGGAATGAGGAACGAAGTAACGATAATTACTCAAAGAGTAAAAATAGATATAGATGATATAGATGATTATTTTTATGACTTATATGAAGAGGTACAAAAAAATAACTTTCAAATAGTCGGTTCGCCATCTGCAGTCTTTTATGATGAAGAATATATTCCAAGTAACAGTGATATTGAATTAAGAATCCCGGTTATGCAGGGGAATGATGAAGATGTAGTACAAGAATATGAAATGAAAAAACTAAGTCCACATCAAATCGTTACTACTATGCATTATGGAAGTTACGACTATATAGGTTACGCTTATATAGCGTTAGAAGAATGGGTTGAAAAAAATGGGTATGTAATAGTTAATTCGCCATATGAGGTTTATATAAAGGGACCTGAATGTGATTGTTTAGCAGAAGAGTATGTGACACAAATTTGTTTTTTAGTTACGAAAATAGAATGAGAATAAGGATTGACATTAACATTATGTCAATCCTTATTCTATGTACGAAAGCAATTTATCATAATAAAAAGGCGAAATAAAGAGTCACCTTATAAAGTAGTTACAAGTAAATGAATATATATCTGTTGACCTTAACACGATGTCAAAGTTTAGACTGAAATTACATTCAAAGAAGGGGGGGAACACGTATGATAAAAAATTTATTTTATATGCCTGCTGAGTGGGAGAAACATGAGGGGACATGGCTCCAATGGCCTCATGATAAAGCTCATAGAGGTGAAGGTTACAGAGCTAAGCTAGATGATATTTGGGTAACGATGGCAAAGGAGCTTCATTACGGAGAAATTGTGCATATTGTTGTATATGATGAGGAAGAAAAAGTACATGTCCAATCGAAGTTAATGGAAGCGAAAGTGGATATGGATAAAATTGATTTCTTAGTTCAAGAGACGGATGATGTGTGGATAAGAGATAATGGACCGATCTTTGTAAAAGATAAGGAAGGCAATCTCTGCTTAACACACTGGGTTTTTAATGGTTGGGGAGATAAATATCCGTATGAAAATGATGCTGTTATTCCGGCAAAAATAAGTGAGATGTATAGTATTCCAAAAGTTAAATCTAGTGTCTGTCTAGAAGGTGGGGGAATTGAGATAAACGGAAACGGGACCTTAATGGCGGCGAAAACGTCTATTATAAATGAAAATCGAAATCCCACACTAAGTCAGAAAGAAATTGAAATGGAGTTAACGAAATATTTAGGAGTAACAAATTTCATATGGATAACTGGTATACGCGGAGAGGATAATTATGATGAAGATACGGATTATCATATTGATGGCGCGGCACGGTTTGTAAATGAAAATACGATACTATACGAATATGATCCTTTCGATGAAGGAGAGCCATACCTTTTGGAGGCGTACGAAAAGCATTATCAAGAATTGAGACAAGCAAGAAATATAGATGGAAAACCATTTCAGCTTATACCAGTACCGGTGACAAGAAAAGCTGTAAAAGAAGCAGATTGTAAGGGCTCATATTTAAACTTTTATATTGGAAATGAGGTTGTATTGGTTCCTATATATGGCGATGAGCATGACAAGTTAGCGCTTCAAATTATTGAAGGGCAGTTTCCGGGAAGAAGAATTGTCGGCATTTATGTAAATGAGCTGTTTGCGTATGGTGGCATGATTCACTGTGTGACGCAGCAACATTTAGCATAAAGTAACCGAAATGAAAAAAGCATGCAGAGTATATACTCTGCATGCTTTTTATAATGCTGAAAACTCCTCAACAAGTTGAGTGAATTGTTTCAATGCACTTTCAATCGGTTCTGGCGTAGTTAAATCAACACCAGCTTTTTTCAATAAGTTTAGTGGATAGTCAGAACTTCCGCCTTTAAGGAATTCAATATAATGTTTTTGAGCATTTGGATCGCCGCTTAATAGTTTATCAGCGATTTGAATGGCAGATGCGAATCCAGTTGCATATTTGTATACGTAAAACGGGCGATAGAAATGAGGGATTCTAGCCCATCCGTATTTTACTTCTTCATCAAATACAAGTGAATCACCGTTATATTCTTTAAATAGCTTTTCATAAATTTCACTGAAGACTTGTGCATTTAATGGTTTACCTTGCTCAGCCATTTCATGTGTGATTTTTTCAAATTCTGCAAACATGATTTGTGTAAAGAAAGTACCTTTAAATTTCTCAATAAAATGGTTAACTAAATGGTTACGCACGTTCGTTTCTTTTGCTTCTTTTAATAAATAGTGAATTAATAACACTTCATTTACTGTAGAAGCGACTTCTGCGACAAAGATAGAATAATGTGCAGAAATTCTTGGTTGGTATCCATGTGAATAGTGCGTATGCATACCGTGCCCGCATTCATGAGTAAGAGTGAACAGGCTGTTTAAATCATCGTGATGATTTAAAAGAATGAAAGGATGAACACCGTATACACCAAAGTTATAAGCACCAGAACGTTTTCCTGGTGTTTCTCTTACGTCTATATATCGTTTATCTTTAAAACTTTTTAATGTCTCAATATATTCTTCTCCTAAAGGAGCTAGTGATGCAATCATAATGTCAAATGCTTCACTATATGGAATGTCTTGTTTTGCACCCTCTACTAAATCGACGCCTAGGTCGTATTGTCTTAGTTCATCTACGTTTAATTTTTCTTTTCGAATTTCATTGTATGTATGTAATGTTTGAATGTTTTTTTTCGTTGTATCAATTAGGTTTTCATATACTTCTTTCGGAACCATATCGCCAAATAATGATTTCTCTAACGCCGATGGATAGTGTCTTAGCTTCGAAACAGTAACATTATTTTTAATAGCAGCGGATAAAGTAGATGCGATGGAATTCTTTAACTGAACATATGGTTTGTAATATGCTTTATAAGCTTCTTTACGCTTTTCACGATTCGTATCTTCTATTAATTTTGCATACATTCCGCGTGTTAAGTTCACTTTCTCTCCATCGTCAGTCGTCACTTCACCAAATAATATATCTGCATTGTTTAACATACCAAATGTGTGCTGTGGAGAGGAAAGAGCTTCACCCATTTGTGATAAAATTTCTTCTTGGTCCTTATTCAATACGTGTTTTTTATAACGATATAATTCAAACAAGTCTTCTTTATAATATTGTAAGCCTTCTGTTTCTTCTATGTAAGAATGTAATGTGTTTTCGTCTATGCTAAGTAAGAAGGGGGAAAAGAAAGATTTAGCCGCACTTACTTTCACATGTAATTGTGATACTTTATCGACAAGAGATTGCGCGTCAGTATCGCGCGTATCAAGGTCAGATTGTAATCGTGCATAAGCGAACATTAAAGATATTATGCTAGAAATTTCTTCACTCTTCGTTAAATAAGCTAATAAACTATTGCCATCGTGAATATTGCCATTAAACTCGTGTAATTCCTTCGTTAAAACTTCAATTTTATGAAAATCACTTTCCCAATCTTCAATTGTATGGTAAATGTCTGTTAAATCCCATTTTTCTATATCAGCTACTTGTAATCGATCTTTAAGTTCTGTCATAATCATTTCCTTTCTAAACATGTAGTTATATTTCTATATAACTATGAAATACAACAAATTGCAAAAAATCCCTGCTGAAAATTGAAAAGCCTTGCTAAAATAACAAGGCTTACATACTTATAGTGTAATTCCAAATTTTGAATGTAAAAGGTTTGTAAATTGCATGTCTGTAACGGTTTCTTTCGTTTTTTTACCATTTTTCGCTACTGTAAGGCTATCTTTCGTTAAAGAGGCATGCCCATCTTCAGTTAGTTTTACAATAAGAGGTAGTTTATTAAAGGGTGACCCTTCATGTTCAACGATAATTTTTTGTGCTGTATTTGCTTTTTCTTCATCCACTTCTTCTATATAAAATGCATAGCCTAACGTCCAATCATCAGCAGAAGATTGATCCAAGAACTCATTGTTTTTCCGCATCTCTAAAATGTAGTTTCCCTTTTCGGTCATTTCTTTACGAATACGATAATCTCCTGTAACAGAGTGAATGACTTCACCTGAGAAAGGGACAGGGGCAAGAGGTAAGTATGATCCGAATCCTACTTCAATTAAATAAAGTTCATTATGATGTGTTAAAACGGTTGCAATATGGCCAGAATCAACAGCCCATATGGAGTTTGTAGCGTTATAAACTGTTCCTGAAACGAGATGAACATCGAATCCAGAATCTTTCAAGAAGTAATACATAGTAGGATTGAGTTCATAACACAGACCGCCACGGTTATTTACTAAAATTTTCTCTTTCAAATTTTCTTTTGATATTTCTTTAAAATTCTTTTCGAGAATATTTAAGTTTTCAAAAGGAACAGTTTGTGCCATTGCGTACATAATGTTAGATAAATCTTCAAATGAAACTGTGTCTTTTTCTTCTATATATAATCGTACGAAAAATTGTTTTTGAAAGTCTGTCATAGAAATCCCTCCGTTATGTTTTTATAGGTAAATTGTAAACAATCTTGAATAGGATGTGAAATTAAAACTACGTTGAATATTTGAAGTGAGATTAAAAATAATGTGGGAGAGTGAGAGATTGCTACTTTACTAACGGTGGAACGAATATTATAATAATTCTGATAAACTATGCAAACGCTTTCTTAGAAGGGGATGGTGTACAGATGTTTAAAAGAGTAACAATAGTCGGATTGTCAGTTGTTATGTTTTTACCTAGTATATATGAGGGGAGTAAAGCATATGCAGATACAGTTAACAATGGAACGTTAATGCAGTATTTTGAGTGGTATGCTCCGAATGATGGGGATCATTGGAATCGTTTGCGTACTGATGCTGAAAATTTAGCGCAAAAAGGAATTACATCTGTTTGGATACCACCTGCATATAAAGGAACTACGCAAAATGACGTAGGATATGGAGCATATGATTTATATGATTTGGGGGAATTCAATCAAAAGGGAACAGTGCGGACGAAATATGGGACGAAAGCACAATTGAAGTCTGCAATTGACGCTTTACATAAGAAAAACATCGATGTATACGGTGATGTAGTTATGAATCATAAAGGTGGGGCTGATTATACAGAAACTGTCACAGCAGTTGAGGTAGACCCAAGCAATCGAAATGTTGAAGTATCAGGTGATTATGAAATTAGTGCTTGGACAGGATTTAACTTTCCAGGGCGTGGAGATTCTTATTCTAATTTCAAATGGAAATGGTATCATTTTGACGGAACAGATTGGGATGAAGGAAAGAAATTAAACCGAATTTATAAATTTAGGGGCATAGGTAAAGCGTGGGACTGGGAAGTGTCTAGCGAGAATGGGAATTATGATTATTTGATGTACGCGGATCTTGATTTTGATCATCCAGATGTTGCGAATGAAATGAAAAAATGGGGAACGTGGTATGCGAAGGAATTAAATTTAGATGGCTTTCGTTTAGATGCTGTTAAACATATTGATCATGAATATTTGCGCGATTGGGTAAATCATGTTAGACAGCAAACGGGGAAAGAAATGTTTACAGTAGCTGAATATTGGCAAAATGATATCCAGACTTTAAATAATTATTTAGCGAAGGTCAATTATAATCAATCTGTGTTCGATGCACCACTGCATTATAATTTTCATTATGCTTCAACAGGAAATGGGAATTATGATATGAGAAATATTTTAAAAGGAACGGTAGTTGCGAATCATCCTACACTTGCGGTTACTCTAGTTGAAAATCATGATTCACAGCCTGGTCAGTCATTGGAATCTGTAGTGAGCCCTTGGTTCAAACCGTTGGCATATGCATTTATTTTAACGCGTGCAGAGGGATATCCTTCTGTTTTCTATGGTGATTACTATGGTACAAAAGGAAATAGTAACTATGAAATTCCAGCGTTAAAGGACAAAATTGATCCGATTTTGACGGCACGAAAAAACTTTGCATATGGTACGCAGCGGGATTATTTTGATCATCCAGATGTAATTGGCTGGACAAGAGAAGGTGATAGTGTACATGCTAATTCTGGTTTAGCAACGTTAATCTCTGATGGACCAGGAGGGTCAAAGTGGATGGATGTTGGGAAGAATAACGCAGGGGAAGTATGGTACGATATTACGGGTAATCAAACAAATACTGTAACAATTAATAAGGACGGGTGGGGGCAGTTCCAAGTAAGTGGAGGATCAGTTTCCATATATGTTCAGCAGTAATTTTGTGATGAAAAAGGAGAGGTAGACTGAAATATAAGTTTTCCTCTCCTTTTTATATGGTGCATATTTATTTTTCCTGAATCTTTATTGTAATAAAAGAACTAGTCGACCTTTATAACAACAAGAGATGCATTGGAATAAATAATGTCACCCGTGGCTTCTCTTATTCGTAATCGAAGAACATCTCCTTGGTTTAAAGGTAATAGATCAGTTCTGGCGGATGTGGCTCTTACCCCAGAAGCACCACCAACTCGTGTTTCAATTGCGAATTGAATGGAATCGTTTATTGTAAGATTTAATATGCTAGACGAAATAGCTTGTATTACAAATACGATTGAAAAGGATACAGAGTATACACCAGTGGTATCAATTGTAATGGAGTTGTCTACTGGATTTAGAGTAGTTCCACTAACAGGTCCTGGAATGGTAAAGTTGACATTTGTATTAACTACTGCTGAAAAACCGATTCCTACTTCAGAAGTTATTGTTCCAAATACGGGAAGAATCCCTAAACCAGTTGCGCCAGTGGGACCAGTTATTCCAATTCCGGTAGGGCCTGTAACCCCAGTGGGACCAGTTATTCCGATACCGGCAGGACCTGTAACCCCAGTGGGGCCAGTTATTCCGATTCCGGTAGGACCTGTAACCCCGGTGGGACCAGTTATTCCGATTCCAGTAAAACCTGTCGCACCGGTAGGGCCTGTGATTCCAGTAGGTCCAGTAGGGAAAGTAAATGGTGGAATTGATGGTAGTGTGGGACCGATTAAATTTGGTTCCAGAGCAGGTCCATGTAAAGTATTATATTCTTCATTCATATAGTAAACCTCCTATCATTGCTTGTCATAATTATTAAATGTATTAGAGGAAGTAAATGACATTCGCAATAGCGGAGCCGCTTCTATAATTTTTCCTCAGCAAATATAGGTCTAGTTTAAGTGATATTGAAGCGTACAGTTACGTACTACTTAAGTATGACACCTTTACTTCTCACGTAACATATAGTATGATGATTTCAATAAATTAGATTTCAATGACTATAATATAAATTAATGAGAGGTGCTTTTTGTGAGTGCGGTAGGTACTAAATAGGAAAAATTTAATGAAATAAGTCAGATAAGAACAGGGGATTTTTATGTATACCATACCCCTAACTTTGTCATGGATTTATTTCGATACCTATGAAGATACCTACAATACTTTATAAAGCGTGTAATAAGGGACTGCCATCTATTTTTTTATGGCTTATTTCCTCATATGTTATTACACATGCCTTGTAAATGTAAAAGCTGCGGTATCCCCGCAGCTTTTTTGTATATATTTTTAATGTATAAAAATGGTAATTGAATAATGTAGAACTCATTGGAATCTAATGAGTAGGTATCTTCATTTATGATAAAAATCAATCATAGTGAGGAGAAACAAAATGAATACGATGACTTTTGAAAAGTTACAATATAACGAATTAAAGGATATAGTGAAATCTTATTGTGTAAGTGGATTAGGTAAGGAATTATTAAACAAATTAGAGCCGAGTACGAGTCTAAAAGTAGTGAGAAATCGCTTGAATGAAACGACAGAAGCACGAGCTATATTAGATGCAGAGGGGCATGTTCCTTTCTTCGGCATTTCTAATATTGCTAGTACAATTCAAAAATTAGAAAAAGGGATGATTTTAGATCCAGAAGAATTAGTAAGTGTTTCAGACTTTTTACGTGGATGTAGAAAGATTAAAAAGTTTATGTTAGATAAAGAATTTTTTGCACCAGTATTAGCTTCTTATGCAAATTCAATGACTGAATATAAAAGTATTGAAGAGGAAATTAACTTTTCAATTAAAGGAAATAGTATTGATGTAGCTGCAAGTAAAGAGTTAAAGCGAATTCGAAATAATATTGATTCTGTAGATGGGAAAATAAAAGAACGTTTAATGAAATTTTTAAATAGTAGTGCAAATAAGAAATTCATTCAGGAATTCTTTATTAGTAAAAAGGATGACCGTTATACGATTCCAATTAAATCTTCCTATAAAAATCAAGTTGCTGGAAGTATTATTGAAGCCTCGGCAAAAGGCTCTACTGTATTTATAGAACCGCATACGGTTACGAAATTGAATGCAGAATTAGCAGGTTTGAAAGCAGAAGAAGCGGTTGAAGAGTATCAGATTTTAGCGACGTTATCAGGAATGGTGTTAGAAAACATTTATAGTATAAAGATTAACATGGAGCTAATTAGTCAGTATGATATGGTATTTGCGAAGGCAAAGTTTAGTAAAACGACTGATGGAATAGAGCCGAAGTTAAATGATCATGGCTACATTCATTTAGTGAATTGTAAGCATCCGCTTTTAACAGGGCAAGTTGTACCGTTACATTTTAAAATTGGTCAAGAGTATCGTAGTTTAATTATTACAGGGCCGAATGCGGGCGGAAAGACAATTGTGTTAAAAACGATTGGATTGTTAACATTAGCTACAATGTCAGGCCTTCATATTGCAGGAGATAGAGGTACAGAAATCGCTATTTTCGAAAATGTATTCGTAGATATTGGTGATAATCAAAGTATTGAAAATGCATTAAGTACATTTTCGTCTCATATGAAAAATCTTTCTGAGATTATGAGGATGTCAAATAATAATACGTTGCTATTATTTGATGAAATTGGGAGCGGTACAGAACCGAATGAAGGTGCAGCACTTGCAATTTCTATTTTAGAAGAATTGTACCTTGCGGGATGTATTACCGTTGCGAGTACGCATTACGGAGAAATTAAACGATTCTCAGAAATGCACGATGACTTTATGAATGCAGCGATGCAATTTAATAGTGAAACGTTAGAGCCGCTTTATAAATTAGTTATCGGAAAATCAGGGGAAAGTAATGCACTTTGGATTGCGAATAAAATGAGCGTAAAAGAACATGTACTGAAAAGAGCGAAAGAGTACATGGGAAATAAAGAGTACGCTTTAGAAAAAGTGAATGAAAGTAAAATTAGAAAACCGAAATTTGTACAAGAAAAAAGAGAATCTCATTATGAGTACAAAATCGGCGATCGTGTGAATTTATTGGATTATGATGATTTTGGTATCATCTATAAGGAAAAAGATAATTTTTATAACGTTGTTGTATATTATAACGGTGAATTCGTTGAAGTAAATGTAAAACGTATTACTTTAGAAGTAGCAGCGAAGGAGTTATATCCAGAAGGATACGATTTAAATACACTATTTGTTGATTATAAAGAAAGAAAAATGCAACACGATATTGAGCGCGGATCGAAAAAAGCACTGCGTAAAATTCAAAAAGAAATAAGAAAGAATAGAGGATAAGTTAAAATGGTAACGATTAGACAAGAACAAAAAAATGATTATAGAAAAACAGAAGAAGTCGTAAAAGAAGCATTTTTACTTGAAGAATTTAGTGATAAAACAGAACATGAACTTGTAAAACGTATTAGAGAATGTGACGCGTTTGTTCCGGAGTTATCAATTGTTGCGGTAGATGAAGATATAGTTGGTCACATTATGTTATCGAAAATTACAATAGAACAAGATGGAACTTCTGTAGAATCGTTAGCACTTGCGCCAGTTTCAGTTGCTAGGGGCCATCAGAAGAAAGGAATTGGCGGAAAACTGATCACGGCTGCTTTAGAAAAAGCGAAAGAACTTGGATACGGATCAGTTGTAGTATTAGGACATCCAGAGTACTACCCGAAATTTGGTTTTAAGAAAGCAAGTGAGTGGAATGTAAAAGCACCGTTTGAAGTGCCTGAAGAAGTGTTTATGGCGATGGAGCTAAGAGAGAACGCTCTCCAAGGTGTAGAAGGAGTTGTTCAGTATTCGAGTGCTTTTGCTGAGTAGGAGTAACGGTTAAGAAATGTAATCATAAAAGATGCTATCTTTTTGTATGGATATACAGAAAGATAGCTTTTTTTATTAAGCGGATCTACTGACGTATATTTTGCTCAATGAATAATTGAGGTGGTAAAATTGAGATAGAAACGTAAAGGGAGAGAATAGAATGAATAAGCGAGAAACAGATAGCAATGAGAATGCAGTTACGTTATATGTTACAAGACACGGTAAAACAATATTAAATACGAATCATCGCGCGCAAGGTTGGGCTGATTCTCCATTAGTAGAAAAAGGTGTTGAAGTTGCCACAAATTTAGGAACAGGATTAAAAGATATTCATTTTATGAATGCGTATAGTAGTGATAGTGGCCGAGCGATTGAAACTGCTAATTTAGTATTAAAATATAGTGAGCAATCAAAATTAAAACTTGAGCAAAGAAAAGATTTGCGAGAATTAAATTTCGGTATTTTTGAAGGTGAAAAACTTGAGAATATGTGGGATGTGGTTGGAAAAGCTGCAGGCGTTCCATCACCAGAAGAACTTATGAAGTTTTCTATTCAAGAAGTGATTAATCTTATTAGAGTAGCAGATCCTACAAAACAGGCGGAAGATTGGGAATTATTTTCTACTCGTATAAAAGCTGAGATAGATAAAATTAGTGAAGAAGCTGCTGAAAATGGTGGCGGTAACGTTTTAGTTGTCGTTCATGGGCTTTTGATTACTACCTTAATAGAAATGTTAGACAGTAGCAAAACAAAACTTGGGGTGGAAAATGCTAGTGTGACGAAGATTGTATACCAAGATGGAACATATACAGTCGAGTCGGTTGGAGATATGAGTTATGTTGCAAAAGGGAAAGAAAGTGTGGAAATATAATTAAATCTCCAAGAGATATAAGAAAAGGAAGGTAGAGAAATCTAGCTTCCTTTTCTTATTGGAACGATTATGGAATTAATAAAATCTTCCCTGTACTTTTTCTGCTCTCTAATAATTTATGTGCAAGAGCACCATCTTGTAAGGAGAATGTAGTAGGGCACTCAATGTTTAATTTGCCAGTTGCGATCCAATCGAATAATTGAGTAGATCGTTTTTTACGTTCTTCATAAGTGGTAAGAACGTTCCAAAGGTCTCCGCCAGTTAAAGTTTTTGAAGTATCCATAAGCATACGTGGATCAACTGGCGCAGGATTACCACCAGCCATTCCGTAAAATACGACAGTACCGCCAATTTTAGTAGCGTTAAAACTGTCCTCTAATGTAGAACCTACTGATTCATATACAACATTTACTCCAGTTCCATTAGTCATTTCAAGTACTTTCGTATGCCATTCTTCGTTATATAAAAATACGTGATCGGCACCAGCTAATGTAGCTATCTTTGCTTTCTCTTTTGATGACGTTAAACCAATTACTTTTCCGCCATATAGTTTAATCATTTGAACAAGAAGTTGACCGACGCCACCAGCTGCAGCGTGTACTAAAGCTATATCACTTTGTTTTAGTTGATAGCTATCTTGCGTTAAATAATGTGCAGTTAATCCTTGTAATAAGACAGAAGCGGCTGTTTCAAAAGAAATAGAATCTGGTAGTGGGATTACTTTTTCAGATGGAACGGCAACTAGTTCTGCATTTGCAAATGGGACGTCCGCAAATGCAATACGGTCTCCTAGGTTGATAGTAGTAACGTCAGCTCCTACTTTTTCAACAATTCCAGCTCCTTCATAACCTAATACATAAGGCGGATTGCCAGCAAGATGATAATCGCCGCGGCGTCTATAAATATCAGCGAAGTTTAATCCGATTGCTTTCGTGCGGACTAGAATTTCATTTGGATTTATGATTGGATCATGTATTTCTTTATATTGTAGTACATCTGGATTTCCAAACTGTTCGAAACAAAGTGCTTTCATATGGAATCCCTCCATTTGTATTGTTTGTCGATGCTCTTTATCATACAATACAAATATCAATAGGCAAAGAGGATTATTTTGATGAAATCAATCGGAAATATCGATTGAAAAGAGGGATGATAAATGGAGATAAAACAATTAATTACATTTAAAGTAGCAGCAGACACTTTGAATTTTACACAAACTGCAAAGAAATTAAATTTTGCCCAATCAAGCGTAACGGCACAAATTAAAACGTTAGAAGCTGAGCTTGGTACACCGTTATTTGAAAGATTAGGAAAACGCCTTTTCTTAACTGAAGCAGGAAGAAAGTTTCAACTATATGCGGACAAGATAATCGCACTTAGTAAAGAAGCAAAGACGGCCGTGAAAGATGATGAGGAAATAGCAGGTACGTTAATAATTGGTGCACAAGAAAGTCAATGTACATACAGACTGCCTTCTATATTAAAGAGGTTTAAAGCACAATTTCCTCAAATAAAACTTATATTTAAACCAGCACATTCCAATAAAGATGCAAAGGAACAATTGATGGAGGGGAAAGTAGATCTTGCATTTATTTTGGACGAATGTAAAACAGAAGATGTTTTACATGTGGAACCACTTATGAAAGAAGAATTAAAAGTAGTAGCTGCTCCTACGCATCGTTTACTTGAAAAACTTTCAGTTTCTATAAAAGATTTAGAGAGTGAAACACTTCTACTAACAGAATTAGGCTGCTCGTATCGGACTTTATTTGAAGAACTATTTCGTATAGAAGATGTGTATCCAGCAAATAAAATTGAGTTCGTTAGTGTCGAGGCAATTAAACAATGTGTTATTGCAGATTTAGGTATAGCTGTTCTACCAGCGATAGTAGTAGAAAAAGATATAAGAGAAGGGACAATAAAAGAGTTACATTTAGAAAATGCAATTTCATCGATTTATACACAAATTGCTTGGCATAAAGATAAATGGATGACAGCACCACTGCAGCAATTTATTGATGTAACAAGGGAGTTTTTTACAACGGATTAAGTGGAGAAATATTTATTTTATATAAAAGAAAAAATGGCAATTTTGTATAAAGAACCGATGCTTGAATATAACAAGTATCGGTTCTTTTATGTTTTAAATATAGAATGCTATAAAATGTGTATTTCTCAACTTTTTTCTTACAAGGATAAGTAAAATTCTTCGTATATTCCAATAATCATCAGGGAATTTACAACGTTTATTCGTTTCTGTAAGATGCCTCTAGGAAGAGTGAAAGGAGGGCTTACATAGCAGTATAGCTTGTCTTTAGTATACGTACTTATTGTGAGGGGGAATTTAAAATGTTTAAAAAGTTAATGAAAGTATGTGTGTTAAGTGCGGCAAGTATAGGTGTATTATTTAGTTTTCAAGGAAGTACATTTGCAGCTACTGATTTAAGTAGTTATTATGACGGGAAAAATCCAGCAACAACGAAAGTATACGGGGGAAGTACAACATGTGATGCAGATGGATTTAATGCAAAGTCTACAGCAGTTTATGAAGGTAGTAAAAAAGTGGGGACAGTGTATTTACGTTACAGTAATAAATGTCATGCAGCATGGGCTAAGTTTGTGTTAGATCAACCAGCACCAGCTGTTTCGGGAGGAGTGTACGCGTACGCTGTTGTAAATAAATACAAAAATGATATATTCCAAAAATCAGTTACTTCTAATCAGGGGAACGGCACAATAAAAACAGGTCAAACGAGCACTTATACAGGAATGGTATTTGATTTAACTGCTGATTTCGGATACACAGCAGATGCTGAAGCAGTTACGTTTAATAACGGTTACGGGAAAACAGCACGTTACTAATAAAGGAGTGAAATTATATGAAACTTTTAAAAAAGACGAGTGCATGTTTATTGCTATCTTTACTCGTTGTAACTAGTATGTTTAGCACGATTAATAGCGATAAAGCATATGCAGAAGATCATTCATATGATGGGAAAAGTCCTTATTATAATAGTTGTGATCAATCCGCAGTAACGAAAGAGAAGAAATGGATAGATTCAAATTCTTATGTAGAATTAAAATTTAGCACGACGTGTAAGACGGCTTGGGCGAAAGTTACTGTAACTCGTCCAGCAGTTTATAATAACGAAGCTGATGCAAGGGTTGTTAGAAAAACAGATGGAAAGGCATATACTTGCGGAAGTGCTGGAGGAAATGGTGTTGTAAATAAAGGACAAACATCATGCTATACGCCAATGGTATATGACTTGGATCCAAGAAAAGCGCAAGCACAGGGGAAACATGCCATTCCGAATAGCGATGCTTATAATTATGCGGAGACTATTTGGTATTGATGAGGATATGGAGATTGTAAGGTAGAGTATTTTAAGAGCATGTTTAGATTGGATTTCAAAACATGCTCGATTTGTATTCATTCTAATTTTTTCGGTAATCATAAACCATTGAATTAACTAAGGTCAGTATCAGGAGGAGTATATCCAAGGTACCTAGCCATCGATACAATTTGTCCTTTATGATGAAACTCATGAGTCTCCGTATGAGTTAAAAGCCATAGCGGAGTTGTGCTCCAAGGTTCTTTTTGCCACTTTACTTCATTTGCTATATTTTCGAGCCAACGGTCATTGTATTCATCTAAAAAACGTTGTACAGTCTCATCTACTAACTTAAATCTAGCACGGACTTTTTCCACATCTGCATGCTCAATTTCGTAATCGCTAGCAAATGAAAAATCTGCTCTTTTTTGCTTGAATGCGAATGATCCAAGCCAGTATCGGTAGCAATCGGCTACATGAATATGAGTCTTTATAATGCTACCGCTTCCGAAATTAGGAACTGTGCTATGTAATGTTTCTACGGGGATTTCTTCCAAAAACGAAAATAGAGTTTCTCTTGTAGAGCTAATAAGATTATATTGTTGTTTTAAAATATGTAACATGCAAGTACACTCCTCTTTTATTTACATAGTAAGTAATTCTATATTTACGAGGAGTGAACCTTTTTATTATTTTTAATAAGCATATTAGATGTATTTCTTATTTGTTTCTGATAGATTAAACAAGGTGAAACGTTAATAAGTTGAACATTCTTAGTTCATAATAAATTGTACATGAAGAAGGGAAACGATTAAATGAATAGACTAGTGGGTTTAAAACAATTTGAAATAACGCGCGGGGCGTTACTTAAATTTATGGAAACGTTAGATGATAAAACTGCGGATACGCAGCCAGAGGGTTTTAACAATACAATTCGTTGGCATATCGGTCACGTGTTAACAGCAGCAGAAGTTTTCATGTTTGGAAAAGAATTCAAACAATTACCAACTGAATATCCAGGTATGTTTGGGTATGGATCACGACCATCTAAATGGAAAACAGAAGGACCATCGTTAGAAGTATTAACGGCTCAATTAAAAGAACAAGCAAAACGTATTAACGAAATTCCAGCAGAAGCATTTGAAAATAAACTGCCAGAGCCATTCCTAGGATTGGAAACAGTAGGGGAGCTTTACGGTATGATGCTTTATCATGAAGCTGATCATATTGGGCAAATGAAAGCGATGGAACGTATTATTAAAGCTCTTTAGTCTTAATTGCATATAACAAGCAATACAGTTGTAATGTTAAATAATATATACAAAAAAGGTAGATAAATTATTATCTACCTTTTTTGTATAACTTCTTGAAGGATTAGGGATTATCATCGTGGTGCTGATGAAGAAGGATTAGAGAATTTTATAATTTTTTAGGTTGTGATTATTAATTGTAGTATTCCTAAATATGGAATATAAGTATAATGATAGAGAAGAACTAGAAATAGGGGTGAATACTATGATTACATTAGAGCAAAAGTTAGAGCAATATAAACATACATATGTACAGTTAAAGGGAGAACTAAAATGGAAAACGAGTGATTCTCGAACAGGAATGATGATTGCTGCTATGTATGCAGGTAGTGATAAATTGTTTGATCTCGGACGTTTTTTAGAAATTAGTAGTTATATTAAGAATCAGGTAGGGATGTTTTCATACTTAAAGTCTTATCATCGTTTTGTAGTGGCCGCAACATTAGATATTCACTTTACAGATTACAAGGAAGCTTTTCGGACGTTTTTAGATTTATATGAACAATTGGTCACTGGTGGCTTTAGCCGGAGTATATTTACTTATCTCGCAGCAGCTGTGCTTTTAACAGAAGAAAATGAACAGCATGGCGCGCACATTCAGCGTTCGATGCAAGTATATAAACGCATGAAAAAGGATCACCTCTTTCTTACAAGTACAAATGATTATCCGCTCGCAGTTTTATTAGCAGGACAATCAGAGAATGTAGAAACACTTATGGATCGTGTAGAACGTCTGTATCAGAAACTAGCGAAAGCTGGTTTGCGTAAAGGGAATGATCTTCAGTTTTTAAGTCATATTCTTTCACTAAAGAAGGATGTCCGTGAAGAAATGTTAGTTGCAACATGTACAAACATATGGAATTTGTTAAAACAAGAAAAGGTAAAAGTGAAACAGATGCATTATCCAGCAATTGGGCTACTAGCGTTACTTGAAGATGGAGAAAAAGAGATTTATGCTATTAAAGCGTTGATTGAAAAACTGCAGGGGGAGAAATTATTCCGTTGGCATGCAGATGCGAATATTCTTATTGCTATTCAACTGTTCGTAAGTCAGAAAGGTGAGGAAAGTAAAGCTACCAACACAGGTTTACAAACTATGATAGAAGTCCTCATACAAGCACAACAAGCAGCTATGATGGCAACGATTGCCGCTTCATCTGCAGCAACATCTTCTGCTAGTAGTAGCTCATAATATGTAACTACTTTAATAAGGAAGGTAAAAAAGCCCATCACTTTCTAATGAGTGATGGGCTAAATATTTTTACATAATCAGCATTATTTTTTCGACTCTTTCAAATGTTTGAGTTGTGTAACAATCATAATGCTAATAACAACGAGTAAAAACCATGAACTAATTTTGTTTAAGTGAACGAGATTCCACGCTTCCCGTTGATTTGGATATTGCCATGCTCCGAAAAATGTTGCGATGTTCTCTGCAATCCAAATAAAGAACCCAATAAGGAAAAAGGAGAGAACGAGTGGCATTTTATATGTAACGCCTCGTAATGAAAATTCTACAAATGTCCGAAAGAAAACGATGAATAAAAGTACAGTTAATACCCATCTAAAGTCATATAGAAAATGATGTGTGAAAAAATTAAAGTAAATCATAGCGCCTAGCGGTATAGCAAAAATAGCCCTCGGCCAATGGTACATTTGTAAATGTAATCTTCTCCACGCTTGGCATATGTAACTGGCAACACTTGCATACATAAAGCCACTGTAAAGTGGAACTCCAAAAACTTTTGAATATGCCTCTTCTGGATAACTCCATGAACCGAAATGTACTTTATATATTTCTAGTAAAAGCCCGATAAGGTGAAAAACAGTAATTACTTTTAGTTCATCTTTCGTCTCAAGTCCAGTCTTATACATAATCCACTGCATAAGAAGACATACGATGAGTATGAAATCATAGCGGTATAACCCTGGGATGGAAATGATTTTTGATAGGGCTAGTGTTAAGAAAATAACGACTGGGAATAAACAGGATAATGCTTGCTCGTAAGTGAAATGTAATAGTTGTTTTATATATAACATTGTATCTCCTTTTTGTTAGAAAAATCAAAATAATTACTAAGTATACTACAATTTAAAAAATAAACCAGCAGTCTATTTTGCATGTATTTGTAAGTTTTAGAAAGGAATTGTAATAAGTATTTTAATATTTAACAAATTAAAAAAATAGTTTGCTATTTTAAAAAAGTGAGGATATAATTTCTAAATAAAAATGATAATTATTATCAATAAATAGTATAAAATAAAAATAATTATAAAAAACAACTGAATATAAAGGATGAAATGAAACATGTTACATAAGTCTGCTGTATATGCTGGCAATAAGCACATGAAACATATTAAGTTCATATGTTTCATGTGCTTATCAATTTTATGTTTAATCGGATCTATATTTTTAGCTATTGCATTCGGTGCAAAGGATATCCATTTGCAAACCGTATGGACAGCGGTTTTTGATTATAATCCGAAATTAACGCAGCACCAAATTATATATGAATTAAGGCTCCCAAGGGTAATTGGAGCAGCAGTTGTAGGAGCAGCTTTTGCGGTCGCTGGGGCTGTTATGCAAGGAGTAACACGAAATCCTTTAGCTGATGCAGGTGTGCTTGGCATAAATGCAGGTGCGATGTTTGTAGTAGCACTTAGTTTTGCCTTTTTTCCGCATATGCCATATTCCTATTTAATGATTGTCTCTTTTATTGGAGCGGTTTTAAGTACAGTACTCATTTTTATTATCGGATCGGCCACATCAGGCGGATTAACACGAATGAGGTTAACGATTGCTGGAGCGGTTATGGCAGCGCTTTTACATTCATTAAGTTCAGGTGTTGCGATTTATTATGATTTAAGCCAAGATTTAGCGTTTTGGTATGCTGGTGGTGTTGCAGGGGTTAAGTGGGAACACTTGAAATTTTTAGTCCCTATTATTCTTATAACGATTATTTTTGCGACAATGCTAGGGAGATCTATTTCACTCATATCAATGGGAGATGATGTTGCTACAAATTTAGGAGTGAAAACGAACCGAACGAGAATACTAGGGATGATTATAGTAGTCATTCTTGCAGGTGTATCTGTTTCAGCTGTTGGTTCTATCGGATTTGTAGGACTCGTTATTCCGCATATTGCTAGAAAATTAGTTGGTGTTAATTATCGACTCATTATTCCTATGTCAGCATTATTAGGTGCTATGTTATTAGTTTTAGCTGACCTAGGAGCAAGAGCAGTAAACCCTCCTAAAGAACTTGCGATAGGAATTATGGTAGCTCTTGTTGGAGTTCCGTTCTTCCTCTATATAGCACGTAAAGTTGGGAGGGAGCTATAAGTGAAGGGCCTTATTAACACAGATAAAAAAAGAGCCATTACTGTAACTACAATATTCGGTTGTATTGGTATCGCTGTCATTTTACTTAGCTTAAATACAGGGACACTTAGTATTGCACCGCTCAAAGTAATTCAAACGCTTTTCGGTTATGGTGATTTTGAAAGTGCAACCGTGCTATACGATTATCGTATGCCAAGAATTATAATCACAATGTTAGCTGGTATTGGCCTTGGGATTTCCGGTGCGATTTTACAAGGATTATCACGTAACGCACTTGCAGACCCTGGTATTTTAGGATTGCATTCAGGTGCATCTTTCGGGCTAATTATATTTGTTACTTTCTTTCATTCTATTAATGAGAATGCATCGATTTTAATACCGTTATTTACATTTGGTGGGGGAATACTAGCTGCATTTTTAATTATTATACTTGCGAGTGATCGATCAAAAGGTTTACTTCCTATTAGACTTATTCTAGTTGGTATTGCTGTTTCAGCTGGATTTAGTGCGATTTCGTTATTTTTCTCTCTCAAGTTAAATGATGAGACATATACATTCGCTTCCAGATGGTTAGTTGGTAACGTGTGGGGAAGGGATTGGATTCATGTCCTTGCATTATTACCTTGGATTTTCATACTAACCCCGTATGCATGGCTAAAATCTAAAACGTTAAATGCATTGTCACTAGGTGATAGTGTGGCAGCAGGACTTGGTGTTTCTGTTCAAAAAGAACGGTTACTACTTTTAGCTACAGCGGTTGGATTATCTTGCGCGAGTGTATCGATGGCAGGAGGAATTGGTTTTATCGGTTTAGTTGCTCCGCATATTGCAAGAAAGTTAGTAGGTACTACGTATCAACATTTTCTTCCTTTAGCTGGCATTATCGGAATGATTATTTTAGTGCTAGCAGATACGATAGGTCGTTCTATATTTGAGCCAAACTCTATTCCAGCTGGTGTAGTAGTGGCAGCTTTAGGAGCACCGTATTTTCTTTATTTACTTACAAAAACAAAATAAATACTTCAAAGAGGAGAACATATGAAAAAGAAACTTACTATTTTATTTAGCATGATGTGTATTTTAGTATTAGCAGCATGTGGTCAAACGAAAGCTAATGAAGAGGCAACGAAAAAAACGGAAAAAAGTAATGACCCAAAAATTGCTTCAATGTCTATTCATTTAACAAATGATTTACTTGCATTAGGAATTACACCAGTAGGTTCTGTTATTGGGGGAGATTTAAAAGATTTCTTACCGCACGCTAAAGAGAAGTTGAAAGATACGAAGAAGCTTGGTGTTGTAACAGATCCGAATATGGAAGCGTTACTTCAATTAAAGCCAACTGACATTTATGTTGATGAAAAATATGCTGGTAAAGATGTAGCGAAATACGAAAAAATTGCAAAAACACATTCTTTCAATTTAGATGAAGGTACGTGGAGAGATCATTTAAAACAAGTTGGTAAACTTGTAAACCGTGAGAAAGAAGCAGATAAATATATTCAAGATTACGAAGAGCAATCAAAACGAGTAAAAGGTTTAATAGATAAAGAGCTAGGTAATAACGAAAAAGTAATGGCAATTCGCGTTACTGCAAAAGAATTGCGTGTATTTAGTACGAAAAGACCGATGGGACCAATTTTATTCCAAGACTTAGGGTTACAGCCTGCAAATGGTGTAGAGAAAATTGATGGAAACCGCCCTTTCGAAGTCATTTCACAAGAAGTATTACCTGACTTTGATGCAGATGCGATTTTCGTTGTTGTAAATAGAGATGATAAAGCAAAAGCAGCATTTAAACAACTTCAAGAAACGCCAATTTGGAAAGACTTAAAAGCAGTTAAAGGCAAGCACGTATACATTATCAATGATCAACCATGGCTGGACTATTCTGCTTTAGGAAACAAAATGGCAATGGATGAAGCGGAGAAAATGTTTACGAAATAATATAGTTTTGCTATTAGGAAAGGCCCTCTAAATTTGGAGGGCCTTTCTATTATTGTTAGAATAAATAAAAAATTATACAATGAAGTTAATTCAATATGGAGGAGATGTGCCAATGTCAGCGCTTATTGTAAGTATCCCATTTATGAAACAGTTTATGGAATAAGGGGATAAATAGTCTAAAATAAGTATCCCCGTTATTTAAAAGGGGGAGTTTGAAATGACAATGAATCTTTTTCGAAATAAAACGATTAAATTATCAGCTATGAGAGAAATAGATGCTGAAGTAATGGCTATGTGGCAAGAAGATAGTGAGTATTTAAGACATGTTGATACAGATGTAGCATTCCCGCAATCTTTAAATGAAATAGCAAGTGATGGGCTATTAAAAGGACGGAGATCGAATAGTGTTTCTTTCATGGTAAGGACAGTTCAAGAAGATCGCTTAATTGGTTTTGTGGCGATTCATGGTATAGAGTGGAATAACGGAACAGGTTTATTAGCTATTGGTATAGGAGATGCGAATGATAGAGGAAAGGGATATGGGAAAGAAGCAATACATCTTATTCTAAAGTATGCTTTCTATGAATTGAATTTACACCGCATCGGTCTTGATGTTATTTCGTATAATAAACTTGCCATTGCATTGTATAAAAAGATGGGTTTTCAGATGGAAGGCTGTATGAGAGAAGCGGTTCAAAGAGATGGGAATTGTTTTGACCGTATGATTATGGGGATATTGCGGGATGAATGGATAGAGCTGCAAGGTTAGAAAGTACATTCGAAATTATATATGTAGTATGCAGGAGATATAATGGTAATTGGCGAAAATTTACAGTGTATTGATTGAACTTATAAGGAGTCATGTGAGATGAACTTAGAAAAAGAAAAGCCAGTAAATGAAGAGGTCGCCGAATTAAAAGAACTAATTAAAGAGTTACACGGAAGTGTGCACCAACTTCAAAGTGAAGTACAGCAACTAAGGCACGAAAGACCAGTTGTTGAAGTACGAAAGGGTGTTCAACTATCACCAGCAATCGTTGGACAAATTGGTGGTATGATATTAGGTGGGTTAGCAATTATCGGTATATTTTGGTGATGAAAAAAGGTTTGCAGCACGGATGCTGCAAACCTTTTGTATTTGACGATATAATTTCATGCAATACAACTTTTACATTAAATAACGTAAATATATATAAGCATGTGATAACAAGAGTGCAACAATAGTTAATGGTAAACCAATTTTTAAGAAGTCCATATAAGAGAAGCCATGTCCTTCACGTTTTGCAATACCAGCAACGACTACGTTTGCAGATGCTCCGATTAGCGTTCCATTTCCTCCTAAGCAAGCTCCAAGTGATAACGCCCACCATAGTACTTCGATTTGCGGAGAGTCGACAGATAGTCCGAGTCCTGTAGCTAAGTCTTGAATAAGCGGGATCATCGTTGCGACAAATGGGATGTTGTCGATTGTCGCAGATGCGATGCCAGATACCCATAAAATAAGTATAGCTGCGAATCCGATGTCACCGTTTGTTACGTCGAGTACTTCTTTTGCAAGTGAAGAGATAAGTCCGATATCAATTAACCCGCCAACGAGAACGAATAGTCCGGCGAAGAAGAAAATGGTTACCCATTCAACGTGGGCAAATACATCTTCAATATCATGTTCTTTCACGCCGGTTAACATAAGAAGTGTAGCGCCTGTCATCGCGATAACAGCAGCGTCTACATGAATAATCGAATGAAGTACGAAGCCTAAAATAGTTAGTCCTAAAATCGAAATGGATTTTAAAAGGAGGCTTTGATCTTTAATGTAATCTTTTTCGTTTAATGCCATTAGTTTTTCGATTTGTTCAGATGTTGTTTTTAGTTTGTTACGATACATGAAGTAAATAATGCCAAGTGTCACAATAGAAATAATAATTACGATTGGAGCTAAGTTAAGTAAAAAGGCGTTAAAATCTAAATGTTTGTTTGCTGATCCAATCATAATATTAGGTGGATCACCGATTAATGTTGCTGTTCCACCTATATTTGAAAATAGCACTTCTGAAATCAAATAAGGCACAGGATTTACTTTTAAAATACGTGTAATGGATAATGTAACAGGAACGATTAATAAAACGGTTGTTACATTGTCCAAAAATGCTGATCCGACAGCGGTTAATAGGGATAGTAATAATAAAATGCGAATCGGTTTTCCACCAGCTGCTTTTGCCGCTTTAATGGCCACAAATTCAAATACGCCTGATTGACTCGTAATATGTACGAGAATCATCATCCCGATTAAAAGGGTGATCGTTTCCCATTGAATATGTGATGTGAAAGCGGTATGTAAATCTACAACTCCAAAAATAATCATAATAGCAGCACCGAATAGTGCGATTACAGCACGATTCAATTTTTCAGAAATAATAAATCCGTACGTGATTAAAAATACGGCAATTGCAAAATAATATTGCCAATTTGCTACTTCATGTGCTGATTGTTCCAATCATGTCACCTTCTTTAAAGTATGTATTCAATTGTCGAAATGTATCTCGCTGCAATAATGCGGGATAAAATATATTGTAGCAAATTCAAAAAAGAAAGAAAACTATTTAACGAAGTGAAGGAAAAAATGTATTTTTTACATATCATATAAAAAATATAAAAAACGCAGTGCAAATTATTAGGAAAAGTGAGCGTTGTCCTCTAATATAGAGATAGCAATTTACATTATTTTTGCGTAAAATGGTTTAAAGAGGTGAATTCCGATGGAAATAGTAAAAGATAGTTCTCTTATTCAAAATGAAATTGAACGTTTTGTAAATAAAGATGTATATATTCATTTAGAAACGACAAACGGAGCATATGCATCACACATAAATGAAAAGATGATGACAGTTGGTGCTTTCATTCGAAATGCGATTATCCGTTTTGAACGCGGGAAGATAACTGGAACAAATCCATACCGAGTTGGTCTGAAAATGGATCACGGTTGGGTATATGCTGAAGGTATTACGCACTGGGAAGTAGACGATCAAGAGCGTTTATTATTAGCTGGACATGATAATTTAGGTCGTCTAGCAGTTGCACTTGAGTTAAGCTTAACACCATTTAAGTAAGAAGGAGGGAAACTTATGGAGAGACATGTACTTGTTGTATTTCCGCATCCAGATGATGAAGCATATGCTGCGGGAGGAACAATTCGCTTATTAACAGATCAAGGAGTACCTGTAACATATGCATGTGGTACTCTAGGACAAATGGGACGTAACATGGGTAAGAATGTATTCGCTAACCGTGAAACGATTCCACATATCCGTGAGAAAGAATTGAAAGATGCTTGTGAAGCGATGGGCATTAAAGATTTAAGAATGCTTGGCTTCCATGATAAAACGTTAGAGTTTGAAGATGTTGATTTTGTTGCTGACAAAATTGAAGCAATCATTCAAGAAGTAAATCCATCTCGAATTATTACATTTTACCCAGAGCACGGTGTACATCCAGATCATAATGCATTTGGCCGCGCTGTCGTTCGCGCTGTATCACGTATGCCAAAAGAAGAGCGCCCAGTTATTCATGCTGTTGCGATTACGAAAAATCGTGAGGCAGTATTAGGAGAACCGGATGTTGTAAATAACATTAGTGAAGTATTTGATCATAAATTAACTGCACTAGGTGCGCACCGTTCACAAACAGAAGCAATGCTTGAAGACACGCATGCAAAAATAAAAAATAAAGATGCAGCAACATTAAAATGGCTGCAACTTGAACAGTTTTGGACTTATAAATGGGAGTAGGCTAGAAGGATACCTTCTAGTTGCTCTTACATAGAAAAAGCGCCGTCACTTGTGATGGCGCTTTTTCTTGTTGAAGACTATATATTTCTTAGGGGGCTTCAAAATTTTAAAATTAACGTGCAGTATAGCCTCCATCAACAAGAAGTGTTGTACCGTTAACAAAACTAGCATCATCACTTGCTAAAAATAAGACAGCTTTAGCGACTTCTTCTGGTGTTCCAAGTCGGCCTTGCGGATGAAGTGAAGCTAAATATTCTTTCTGTTGAGGATTAACACTACCAAGTAAAGGGGTGTCAATATAACCAGGGCACACCGCATTAATACGTATTCCATATTTAGCGTAGGCAGTACATAAATTTTGAGTTAATAGTTTCACGCCACCTTTTGCAGAGGAGTATGCTGTTGGGGTAGGTAATGAAACAAAACTATGAATCGAACCAGCGTTAACGATGACACCACCTGTACCTTGTTTAAGAAATTGTTCAATCGAATATTTATCAGAAAGGAATACCCCAGATAAATTAATATCAATAGTTTTTTTCCATTTTTCATAGGATAATTCGTTTGCTGGTGCATCATCAGCAACGCCGGCATTGGCATACATAATATCTAATTTACCGTATGTACTTACAGTCTCATGAATTAGCTGTTTAATATCTGCTTCTTTTGTTACATCGGTTTTAATAAATAACGTATTATATCCATGTGCATTCAATTCATCTGATAGGTCTTTTCCACGTTCAGAAAAGTCAGCAATAACTACTTTTGCACCTTCTTCGATAAAAAGACGAACGGTAGATTCGCCAATTCCACTTGCACCACCAGTTATGATTGCTACTTTGTCTTTTAATTTCATATAAACCTCTCCATTCATCAATGAATTTAAGTCGAATTTTTAAATTTTGTTATTAAACTATCAACCTTAAATAGTAAGTAGATAGAAGAAAAAGCTCGCGTTTACTTAATCGTAAAAGCCCGATTGGTGAGGGCTAATAATCAGTGAGGGATGAACAAAACCCCCACTGATTAAAGTTTTACTTTA
>NZ_NTVM01000001.1:0-48201 GCF_002558005.1 Bacillus sp. AFS012607 | reverse complement strand
AAGAACTACTTGGTCGCTCAGAAGCGACTTTATCAATATAACATTTCGTTACATTCTCGTCAACAACTTTTTTCAATAAGTTGTTTTTCGTTTGTTTTGCTTGTTACCTTTCGTGGCAACGAATATAAATATACCAGTTTGATTATTAAAATGCAATAGTTTTTCTAATAAAATTTTTAACTTAGTAAAAAAGTATAAAAACAGCACATTTCTTCTATATAAGTATAATTTCTCGCACCATCAAGATCTATTATACCCACGCAACTCATACTCAAATAAAAAAAGCTTTGGAGAAATCTCCAAAGCTTAGTCTTGTTTATGGCGCATAGCAGGGAATAATAATACATCACGAATAGATGGTGCATTTGTTAATAACATAACTAGACGATCAATACCAATTCCTAATCCACCCGTAGGAGGCATACCGTACTCAAGAGCTTCAATATAATCGTCATCCATCATATGTGCTTCGTCATTACCTTTTTCACGCTCTTTTAATTGCGCTTCAAAACGTTCTTTTTGATCGATCGGATCATTTAACTCAGTAAATGCATTTGCATGTTCACGTGCAACGATAAATAATTCGAAACGATCTGTGAATCGTGGATCTTCATCATTCTTTTTCGCAAGTGGCGAAATTTCTACCGGATGACCGTAAATAAATGTTGGTTGGATTAATTTATCTTCTACTTTTTGCTCGAAGAACTCATTAATAATATGACCAACTTCCATTGTATCCTTAATTTCTACATTATGTTCTTTCGCAAGCTCACGCGCTTCTTCTACACTCATCGGATTCCAGAAATCCGCTCCAGAGTGTTGCTTAATTGCATCTACCATATGAAGACGTGTCCATTCTGGTTCTAGATTAATTTCATAATCACCATATTGGATTGTTGTTGTACCCAATACTTTTTTCGCAATATGAGCAACCATATTTTCTGTTAGTTTCATAATATCATTATAATCAGCGTACGCTTCATATAATTCAATCATCGTAAACTCAGGGTTATGACGAGTTGATACACCCTCATTACGGAATACACGGCCAATCTCATAAACTTTTTCTAATCCGCCCACAATAAGACGTTTTAAATGAAGTTCAATTGCGATGCGCATATATAATTCCATATCTAACGCATTATGATGCGTAGTGAAAGGACGAGCAGATGCTCCACCTGCAATCGCGTGCATCATAGGCGTTTCTACTTCAAGATAACCGTTGTCATCTAAATATCTTCTCATTTCACGAATAATTTTACTGCGAGTAACAAATGTTTCACGACTTTCCATACTTGTAATTAAGTCTAAGTAACGTTGACGGTATCGTTGTTCAACATCTTTTAATCCATGATATTTATCCGGTAACGGACGGAGAGATTTCGTTAAAAGCGTAAATCCCGTTGCTTTTACTGAAAGTTCTCCAACGTTTGTTTTGAACACTTTACCTTCAATACCTACTAAGTCACCTAAATCTGCTGTCGTAAATAACTCGTACTCTTCATCTCCAACAGTATCTTTACGAACGTAAATTTGAACTTGTCCGTGTAAATCTTGAATGTGCGCGAATCCAGCTTTTCCTTTACCGCGTTTTGTCATAATACGACCAGCGATAGAAACAGTGATTTCTTTCTCTTCTAATTCTTCTTTAGAGAATTCTCCATATAAACTTACTAAGTCGGTCGTTGAATTTGTGCGTTCAAATCGTTTACCGAACGGATCGATTCCTTGCTCACGTAAATTATGTAGCTTTTCACGACGAACAAGCAATTGGTCGTTTAATTCTTCGTGGTTCATGTTATCCATGATATTGATATCACTCCAGCTCTATTAATTTTTACAATATATACAGTATAGCATTTTCTACTCAACTAGAAAAACTGCCAGCAACTAACTGGCAGTTCTTCTTTCTTTCACGTAATTATAGGAAGTGTATAGAAGAATGTCAATCTCCTATGTTCCTTATTAACCAACGTAAATTGTTTGTTGTTTCGCTTCTACTTCTTCTACAAATGCACCTAACACATTCGCAAGGTCTTCACGTGTGTTACAAGCATTAATACCATTACGTACACTCGCATTACCACGAACACCTTTTAAATACCAAGCTGCATGTTTTCTCATCTCTCTTACAGCGACACTTTCGTTCTTTAAGTCGATAAGACGATCTAGATGCAACATACATACATCAATTTTCTCGCGCACTGTTGGTTCCGGCATTAATTCACCTGTCTCTAAATACTTTACTGTACGATAAATCATCCATGGATCCCCAAGAGCCGCACGGCCAATCATAACACCGTCTACACCAATCTCATCAAGCATGCGCTTCGCATCTTGCGGTGTTTCGACATCACCATTTCCGATAACCGGGATATTCACAGCTTGCTTTACTTGTTTAATGATATCCCAATCCGCTTTACCTTCATACATTTGCACTCGCGTACGTCCGTGAACCGCCACAGCTTGTCCACCAGCACGCTCAATAGCTCTAGCATTTTCTATTGCGAAAATATGTTCTTCATCCCAACCGATACGCATTTTAACTGTAACCGGCTTTTCAACGGCATCTACAACTGCTGCTACCATTTCATATATTTTATTGGGATCTAAAAGCCACCTTGCCCCCGCATCACATTTTACGATTTTCGGTACTGGGCAACCCATATTGATATCAATAATATCTGCTGTCGTATATTTATCTACGTATTTCGCAGCATCTACAAGAGTTTCTTTCTCTCCACCAAAAATTTGTAAACTTAACGGTTTTTCTCTCTCATCGATATATAACATATCTAATGTTCTTTTGTTATTCAGTAATATTGCCTTATCACTTACCATTTCAGCACAAACTAGACCTGCACCAAATTCTTTCACTGTTAAACGGAATGCAGAATTACACACTCCCGCCATCGGTGCTAATACAACCGGATTTTTCATCTCAATATTTGCAATCTTTAACAATCAACCTACTCCTTCCTGCACAGTCACTTTGGCATTAATTCATCTATCGAAACATTTAATGCCTTAGCAACTTCTACTACAAAATCTTGAGAAGGTGATCGATTCCCTCTCTCAACTTCACCTAAAACAGATACAGATACCCCTAATTCTTTAGCAAAACCTTCTTGCGTGTAGCCTTTTAGCTTTCGAAAAGCACGAATGCGTCTTCCCCATTTTTCTGCTTCCATACCGTTACTCCCTCTCGCCTTTTCATTTCTTCTACTTGTGAACGTGAAATGTTTTGTTTTATGTCTTGATTAATCTCTAACAACGGAACGATAACAAAAGCTCTTTCAAACATCCGCGGATGCGGAACAATAAGATTCTCTGCTTCAATATTCTCTTGATTATAAAGTAAAATGTCAAGGTCGATAGTCCTCGGCCCCCACCTAATTTCCCTTTTTCTTCCTAGGTCATTTTCTACTTTTTGTGTTACTTTCAATAATTCTTGTGGTGATAAATTGGTAGAAATTTTTATAACTAAATTTAAAAAGCAACTTTGGTCAGTATAGCCAACTGGCTCAGTTTCATATACAGATGAAATATCATCAACCTGAATATAAGGATTTTTATTTAAGAACTGAATCGCTTCGGTTAGATACGTATAACGCTCTCCAATATTTGACCCTAATGCAATGTATGCTATATTATTCATGGACGTTCTCTCGTAATTTCTACTGCTACAGCACGATAATGACCTGGTATCGGTGGATCCGGCTTAATTACCTTAATTGTACATCGTGAAATACTTTCATATTGTTTTAATATATCTGCAGCAATATTTTCAGCGATACTCTCCACAAGCTTATACTTTCTATCTTCAACAACTTTTCTACATAATTCGAAAAGCTCTCCATAATTGACCGAATGCTCTAATTCATCACTTTCCCCTGCACGCTTTAAATCCAACTCCACCGTTAAGTCAACTTTAAATCTCTGACCTAATTTATTTTCCTCCGGGAACACACCATGATAACCGTAAAACTCCATATCATGGATATAAATTTTATCCAATTACTTTACCCCCTTACCAATCATTGCATCCATCATTTTAGCCATACGCGCCATTTCTTTCACATCATGGACACGAACAAACTCACAACCCTTTTCAATACCAAGACAAACAGTAGCTCCCGTTCCCTCAAGGCGTTCCTCTACTGGCAAATCTAATACGTGCCCAATAAAGGACTTTCTCGATGTACCTAAGAGAACCGGATAACCTAGCACATTTAACTGTTCTAAATTACGCATCACCTCTAAGTTTTGCTTAGGTGTTTTAGCAAAACCGATACCTGGATCTAAAATAATATTCTCATCTCGCACACCAGCATTTTTAGCAATTTTGATACTATCATACAAATCAGCAATCATATCCGCCATTAAATTACGATAATTCATATTATCGCGGTTATGCATTAAAATGATAGGTACATCATAATGAGCTGCGACTTCAGCAATTATTGGCTCCGCCTTCGCTCCCCAAATATCATTAATAATATGAGCACCAGCCTCAATTGCTTGCTTTGCAACTTCAGCTTTATATGTATCGATAGATATAGGCAATTTCACTTCTTTTGAAACCGCTTGAATCATCGGGACAACTCGCTTTATTTCTTCTTCTACTGATACTTTAGCAAAACCCGGGCGAGTAGATTCGCCACCAATATCAATAATATGAGCACCTTCACCTTGCATTTCTTTTGCATGACGTACCGCAGCATCTACCTCGTTGTAACTCCCACCATCAGAAAACGAATCTGGTGTTACATTTAAAATCCCCATAATTAATGTCTTTTCATTTAAATTCAATGTATATTCGCCGCAGCGTAAATCATAATCCCACTTCAAACTACACATCTCCTCTTCGTAATTCATTTCTGCTCCATAATTTCTCTCTCTGCATTCCATAAAGGTACATTAAACTTTTTGTAACTACTCCTACTTTACCCGGGAAATCCTGCGCTTCTATACGATAAAGCGGAACAATTTCTTGAATTGAGTTTGTTACAAAGACTTCATCTGCTGAAAGTAATTCATCTTTTGTAAAGAAACCTTCCTTTACTTCTATATTCAATTCTTCAGCACTTTTTATAATAAACGCACGAGTGATACCATTTAAAATCCCTGTTTTTAACGAAGGTGTATATAAAACATCACCTTTCACAAAAAAGAGATTCGAAACAATCCCCTCTGCAACATAACCTGCTTCAGTAAGGAAAATACCTTCCTTGCTCACTACATTTCCAATTTCACGCTTCCCTAAAATATTATTTAGATAATGATGAGACTTCAGACGAAATGCTCCTTCTGGTGTATTTCGCACTTGTTTTAAAATAACCCCTTCTTTTTCTACTACATCTCCTGGAGCTGTTAAAGGTTTTATAAAAACAATAACCGAAGGGTCTTCATACATTTCCGTTTGTAATCCTATTTCATCTACACCTGCTGATACATTAAAACGTACATACGCATGTTCCAATTCATTCTTAGCGAGTAGATTTTTCAAAATAAGCATCACGTCATCTTTTGTCATTGTCCATTTAATTTGCAATGCATCTAGCGCACCTATTAAACGGTTATAATGATCATCTAACAAAAAAGGATGACCATTATAAATACGAAATGTCTCAAAAACTCCCAGCCCATATAAATAACCATGGTCATAAGGGGAGATTTTCGCTTCATTCGCTTCTACATACTCGCCATTTACGTAAATTAACATGATGTCACACTTGGACTATATTTACGAATGAAGTTCTGTAGTAACTCTTTCCCATGAGAAGTCATAATAGATTCTGGGTGGAATTGCACACCCTCTATCGGCAGTGTCTTATGACGAATCGCCATAATTTCCCCTTCCTCTGTCCAAGATGTTACCTCTAAACAATCTGGCAATGACTCTTTCTTAACAATCAGGGAATGATAACGCGTTGCAGTAAATGGATTAGGAATATCTAAGAAAATCGTTTTCCCATCATGATGCATAAGTGAAGTTTTTCCATGCATTAATCGCTCTGCACGAACAACTTCTCCACCAAATACTTGTGCAATCGATTGATGCCCAAGACAAACTCCAAAAATCGGAATCTTCCCAGCAAAGTATTTAATAACTTCCATACTAATCCCCGCTTCATTAGGACTACATGGACCTGGCGAAATCATTAAGAAATCTGGTTTCATATTCTCAATATCTGCAATACTCACTTCATCATTACGCTTAACAACAAGCTCTTGTCCAAGTTCTCCAAGAAACTGTACTAAATTAAATGTAAAAGAATCATAATTATCAATCATTAATATCATTTCTCTCACCTAACCGTTTCTTCGCTACTTTCTTTTGCACGCCATAAAGCAATTGCCTTTTTTAACGACTCTTTATATTCATTTTTCGGATTTGAATCAATTACAATTCCCGCTCCAGCTTGCACATGTGCTTGCCCATCTTTCGCAAGAAGCGTTCTAATGACAATATTTAATTCCGTATCTCCAGAATAACCAATCCAACCAATTGAACCTGTATAAATCCCTCGACGAACAGGCTCTAATTCTTCTATAATCTCCATCGTACGTATTTTCGGTGCACCAGTAATTGTTCCACCAGGAAATACAGCTTTCACTAAATCGAAAGCATCCTTATCTTCTTCCACCTCACCACGCACATTGGAAACGATATGCATGACATGTGAGTACTTTTCAATTACCATAAATTCATCGACTTCTACAGTACCATATTTACAAACACGTCCTAAATCATTTCGCTCTAAATCTACAAGCATCACATGCTCTGCTCGTTCCTTTTCGTTCTCAATTAATTCCCTTGCTAAGTCTTGATCCTCTTGTTCATTTGCACCTCGGGATCTTGTACCTGCAATTGGTCGTGTACTTACTTCTTGCCCTTGTTTTTTAATCAGCAATTCAGGCGAAGCACTAACAATTTGAAAATCCCCAAGCTCTAAGTAACCCATATATGGAGATGGATTAATTTTACGAAGACTTGTATAAATTTCTAGTGGATGCGTTTGTAAAGTTCTTTCCTGTCTTGTCGACAAGTTTACTTGAAACACATCACCATTTCCAATATACTCTTGAATACATTCAACAGCCTTCATAAAGCCTGCTTCTGTAAAGGCAACCGCTTCATTTTTCTTTTTAGGACGTTCAAACGGCATAGTCACTTCAGGCACTTCTGCCGTCCAAAGATCCTTCCATTCATTTAAACGTTCTTCCGCTTCTGCATGCTTATCTACATAATGTGTAATAATCCACAATACCTTTTCTTTTTGATCATAGACAAACACATCATCAAATAATAAAAAGTATATATCGGGTATATTCAGATCATCCTCTGCAAGAGAAGGGAGTTTTTCAATATAACGGATACAATCATAACTAAAGTAGCCCATTGCACCACCTTGAAAAGGTGGGTACTCTGGATTGTAGTCTGTTTTCCATTTCTCCATATATTCTTGCATTAAATCTAATGGATTCCCTTTTTTTATTGTTTCCTTACCACTTTCACTTATATGTAACTTTACACCCTTTCCTTGGATTGCCGCTACCGGGTTTAAACCCACTATGTTATAACGACCGCCACGTCCACTTTCCAGCAAAATATGTTGCGGCTTATCCTGAGAAAGAAATTTATATTGCTTAAAGAAATCTAACTGATATGGAATAGAAAGCGCTAAAGATTTTCTTCGTTGCATATCAACACCCCGTCTTCTTTTATCCCACCCTCTTAGATGAACCACCTCAAACTACATAAGTTATTTATATAGAGATTGATTATACTCGAAGGCTAGTGAAAATAATTTAATTATACTACCTCTTATTTTACATGAAGTTTTCTAGTCATTCACTCTTTTCCTATTTCCAATCCAAAAAGAAAAAGCATCCTTTTTCAAGGATGCTTTTTCAATCGCATTTAATTATGATTCAAATTGATAAAGTGGTGTACTTAAATAACGTTCACCGTTACTTGGAATAATAACGAGTACCTTTTTCCCTTTACCTAACTTTTTCGCAACTTCTGTTGCTGCATAAATAACTGCTCCTGAAGAGATACCAACTAAAATACCTTCTTCTTTAGCCACTCTTCTCGCATATTCAAATGCTTGCTCTGTTTTCACTTGAATAATTTCATCATATACTTCTACATCCAATGTCTCCGGGACAAATCCCGCCCCAATTCCTTGGATTTTATGTGGACCTGGTTTCCCACCAGATAACACTGGTGAATCCGCAGGTTCTACTGCATAAATTTTAATACCTTCATATGCTTCCTTCAGCACTTCACCAGCACCAGTAATTGTTCCACCTGTACCAATACCTGCAATAAACGCATCTAATTGATCACCCATTTGTTCAACAATTTCTGGACCTGTTGTTAAACGGTGAATTTGTGGATTCGATTGATTTTGGAACTGTTGCGGTATAAAGTAACCATGCTCTTTTGCTAATTCAGTTGCTTTACGAATTGCTCCACCCATCCCTTCAGGACCTGGAGTCAATACTAATTCAGCACCGTAAGCACGTAATAAATTACGACGCTCAATACTCATTGTTTCTGGCATTACTAAAATTGCATTATATCCTTTAGCAGCCGCTACCATCGCTAAACCAATACCTGTGTTACCACTTGTTGGTTCAATGATTGTATCGCCCTCTTTTAACAATCCCTTTTTTTCAGCATCTTCAATCATAGCTAGTGCAATACGATCTTTAACGCTACTCCCCGGATTCATAAATTCTAGTTTTAAGTATATATCTGCGCTGTCTGATTCTACGATGCGGTTCAACTTAACGATCGGCGTTTTCCCGATTAATTCTGAAACTGATTGTGCCACTCGCATTCCTGTCACTCCTAACACCGAGTATTTTTATTGGTTTTATCTATATTTAGATTTTGTCAGAAAATTCCCTGTTTGTCAATCTATTCGGAGAGTTAATCCCCTTATTACAAATTCTCAATTAAATTTGTAATATCTTCTTTAGAGAACTTGTAACGTTCATTACAGAAATGGCAATGAACTTCTGTCTCTTCTTCTTCTTCACGAATTTGCTCTAACTCTGTTTTACCTAAACTAATTAACACACTCTCAATACGCTCACGTGAACACGTACAATTAAATTGAACATCCATTGTTTCTAATACTTTTACTTTATCTTCTCCAAGGACTGCATATAGTAGCTCTTCTGGAGAAAGGCCTCGTTCAATCAATGTTGATACAGGCGGGATTTTTTGCAAACGATCTTCAATGAATGAAATTGTTTCTTCCTGTGCGCCCGGCATAATTTGAAGGATAAATCCACCCGCCGCTAATACGCTGTCATCTCCATTTACAAGAACACCGACACCAACAGAAGAAGGCGTCTGCTCAGAAACTGCGAAATAATACGTGAAATCTTCCCCTAGTTCTCCCGAAACGATTGGGGATTGACCGATAAACGGCTCACGCATACCAATATCTTTAATTACTGTTACAAAACCTTCTGTACCTACCGCTTGATATACACGTAATTTCCCTTGTTCCGTTCCTTCAAAATCAACATGTGGATTCGTTACGTAGCCACGTACATCTCCATTTGCATGAGCATCCACTAAGATAGGGCCAATCGGACCATTACCTTCTACCTTAATCGTTAACTTTTGATCACCTTTTAACATCGCACCCATCATTGTACCTGCAGTTAAAGAACGACCAAGTGCCGCCGAAGCTGTCCTCCATGTATCATGACGTCTTTGTGCCTCACTTACTGTATTTGTTGTACGTACACTATACGCACGTACTTCTCCATCAAACGCTAACGCTTTTACTAAATAATCTTTCATACTTATTTATTCACCTTTCTCCTGCTGTAAATTTGCATTACGCTCATATAACATATACAAGCCTTTTAACGTTAAAAATGGATCTACAATATCAATTACATTCGATTCCTCTGAAATTAATTTCGCCAATCCACCTGTTGCAATAACTTTCGGTTCTTGTTTAGCTTCCTCTTTCATACGCTTAACAATACCTTCCACTTGTCCTACATAACCATAAAGAATACCTGATTGCATCGCACTTACTGTATTCTTCCCAACAACACTGCTCGGTTTTGTAATTTCAATACGAGGAAGTTTTGCCGCCCTACTATATAAAGCCTCTGCTGAAATCATAATTCCTGGCGTAATAACTCCACCCATATAATGCTTTTCTTCATTAATATAACAATATGTAGTAGCCGTACCAAAATCAACAATAATAAGTGGACTTCCATACAATTGGATTCCTGCTACTGCATTTACAATTCGATCTGCGCCTACTTCACGTGGATTTTCATATTTAATATTTAGCCCCGTTTTTATTCCAGGTCCTACTACAAGCGGTTTAATTTTAAAATACTTTTCACACATACGTTCTAAAGCGAACATAATTGGTGGTACGACTGAAGACACAATAATACCTTTCACATCTTCAAACGAGAGACCCTCATGATCAAGTAACTGTTTTACAAGCATTCCATATTCATCTTCTGTCTTATGACGATCTGTTTCCATGCGCCAATGCTGACGAAGTTCCCCCTCTTCAAACACGCCTAGTACAGCATTTGTGTTCCCTACATCCAATACAAAAATCATATTCTCACCACTTATCTTATTTAATCTATATTTGTGTAGTATGTATAAAACTTATAAAAACATCATATCACACATACTTATATAATCAGCTTTCCTATCCTCATCATTTTACAAAAAGATTGCTCTCTATTTCAATTTTTAATACTAGTTTTACTTAAATTACTTTATCCACTAAGCCCTCAATAGTAATTAGCAAAAATCTTAACAAATAAAAAAGGAGTGACGATAGTCACTCCTTCATTTCTTACTTATCTTCTTTATCTTCATCGTCTTTCTTCATATTGATGTTTACTTTCACATCATCTGAAGATGTTGGACGCTCAGGTAATCTGCCATAATCATATAAATGATTAATTTGCTCTGCATCTAATGTTTCTACTTCAAGTAACGTTTTTGCGATAATATCAAGCTTATCTCGTTTTTCAGTAAGAATTTGTTTCGCACGAGCATAACAGTCTTTAATAATCGTTTGCATTTCCACATCAATTTCATGCGCAATTGCATCACTGTAGTTTTGTTCTGAATGGAAGTCTCTTCCTAAGAATACCTGACCACCTTGTGAGCTACCAAATTGCATCGGTCCAAGCTTATCACTCATACCGAATTCCGTAACCATACGTCTTGCAATACCAGTCGCACGTTGGAAGTCGTTGTGAGCACCTGTACTTGCTTCACCAAATACAATCTCCTCAGCTACTCGACCACCAAGTAAACCAGTGATTTTATCAAGTAACTCTGGCTTTGTCATGAAGTAACGATCTTCCTTCGGAAGCATTACCGCATATCCACCAGCTTGACCACGAGGGACAATTGTTACTTTATGAACGACATCAGCCTCATCAAGAACAACACCAATTACAGTGTGGCCTGCTTCATGGAAAGCAACGATATTACGTTCTTTTTCAGAGATAACACGACTTTTCTTAGCTGGACCTGCAATAACACGATCCGTTGCTTCATCGATATCACTCATATCAATTTTCTTCTTATCTCGACGTGCAGCTACTAAAGCAGCTTCGTTTAATAAGTTTTCAAGATCCGCACCAGAGAATCCTGGTGTACGAGTCGCAATTGCTCTTAAATTAATATGCTCATCAAGCGGTTTATTACGCGCATGTACTTTCAGTACAGCTTCACGGCCATTTACATCTGGACGATCTACTGTAATTTGACGGTCAAAACGACCTGGACGTAATAACGCTGGGTCAAGAATGTCTGGACGGTTTGTCGCAGCAATGATAATAATACCTTCGTTTGCACCGAATCCATCCATTTCAACAAGTAACTGATTCAATGTTTGCTCACGCTCATCATGACCACCACCAAGACCTGCGCCACGTTGACGACCTACTGCATCAATTTCATCAATGAAAATGATACAAGGAGCATTTTTCTTTGCATTCTCAAATAAATCACGTACACGTGATGCACCGACACCGACAAACATCTCTACAAAGTCAGAACCACTGATAGAGAAGAATGGAACGCCAGCCTCACCTGCAACAGCACGTGCTAATAAAGTTTTACCTGTACCTGGAGGTCCAACTAATAGGACACCCTTTGGAATACGGGCACCAACTTCAGAAAACTTACGAGGGTCTTTTAAGAATTCAACTACCTCAACAAGTTCTTGTTTCTCTTCATCCGCCCCAGCAACATCTCTGAAACGAACTTTTTTCTTTTCATCATTATATAACTTCGCCTTACTTTTCCCGAAGTTCATAACACGGCTACCGCCGCCTTGAGCTTGGTTTAATAAGAAGAAGAATAAAATGAAGATGATGACAAACGGAATGATTGAAGTAAAGAATGTTACCCAAGCACTTGTTTCTTCTGCTGGTTGATACTTAACTTCGGCACCTTTCGCTTTATCATTGATTTTCTTTTGTAATTCCTCAGTATTTGGTGCATAAGTAACAAATTGTTCTCCTTGGCTAGAGTTATTGAATTGTCCTTTTACCTCAAATACACCATTTTTCGGTTGAAGTTGCACATTACGCACTTCACCGCTTTCTAGTTTAGTAATGAATTTGTCGTAGCTAACTGATGTCGTTTTTTGTGTCGAACCATTAAAATAGCTCACGATTCCAATTACTACTAAGAATATCAGTAAATAAAAGATGGTATTACGGAAGATACGATTCATTCCTAACCTCCTCTCACGGCATAAACACTATAGTAAATCGTAACATAGAAAAACTTTCCTATACAATTGTAAAGCCTGTATTTAATTAATTTGAGTAAACGCTTGGTTTTAATACGCCTACATAAGGAAGATTACGGTACTGCTCTTTATAATCTAATCCATATCCTACTACAAATTCATGTGGAACAGTAAATCCAACATAATCCGCTTTCAGATCAACCTTACGGCCTGTTGGCTTATCTAATAATGTAACAATTTTTACAGACTTCGCTTTACGATATTTGAATAAGTCTACTAAGTAGCTTAGTGTAAGACCACTATCAATAATATCTTCGACGATTAAAATATCACGACCTTCTACAGAAGTATCAAGATCTTTTAAAATTTTCACTTCGCCTGTTGAAACTGTAGAGTGACCATAACTAGATACAGCCATAAAATCCATTTCAAGATATGTATCTGTTCTCTTTAATAAATCTGCCATAAATGGCATTGCGCCTTTTAATACACCAATTGCAAGGGGTACTGTGTTTTTATAATCCTCTGCAATAACTGCACCTAGTTCGCGCACCTTTTCTTGTATTTGTTCTTCAGAAATTAATACTTTTTCGATATCTTGATTCATCATTTCATTATCCTCCCGGAAGACTCCTTGCTTTTGTAGTGAATAATCATATATTTACCCTTCTTTGCCATCTCTTTCGAAATTGCAAATGCAGATCGCTTCAACAAGGGTACCCAAATAATGTTCCCACTTGCATCACAAACGACCGGCCATTCTTCCCTTTTTTCTTTTGGTACTTTCGCTTCGATAAAAATAGCTTTTATCTTTTTCGTGCCATCCATACCTTGTATTGACATGCGATCTCCATTTTCCCTAGAACGAATACGAAGTGGATATGATATATCATTATACTTAGCAACAAATACTGTTTCATTCATGTTACTTGGTATATCTTCGCTCACCTCTGTTACAAATTCATCCCCGTTCAATAGCGTAATGATCCCGGGTACTGATAAATCTTGCAAAAAAGGAGAGACAATTTCTTGTTTAAATCTAAAGCTACACTCCTCGTATGTACGAACAATTTTCAAATCACCTGGAAAATCAAGTGAACCTGAAGGTTGTGTCCGCTTAAAAAACTCAATCACCTTGTCAATATGTATAGAAGAAAGAGAAGATGGAATCTTATATTCATAAAGATAGTTTAATATTAGTTGAATCCCTCTTCTTTGTAAAGGCATAGACATGGATTCAAAGGCAGGAATTGATAAGCTAATTTGTTTATCACTTTTTTTTGTAATTACTTTATTCATTTTCTCAAAAGCTAATTCCTGCAAATAAGCCTCATCCTCTTGCATCTGCACGCTAAATTTTTGGAATTTCTCATGCATTTGTGGATTTTCTTCTTTTAAGTGAGGAAGGACATATTTACGTAATCGATTCCTTGTATATACTTCCTTTTTATTACTCGGATCTATACGTGGAATTAAATTTAGCTTATTACAGTAATCAACAATTTCTTCCTTCGTTACCCCAAGTAACGGCCTAATTAAATATCCATTATGAAAAGGACGCTTCACTGCAATTCCTGCATATCCTTTCGGAGTACTCCCTCTTACAAGACGCATTAAAATCGTCTCTACTTGATCATCTCCATGATGTCCAAGAGCAACATATCTTGCATCATATTTCTTCATTATTCTTTCCAAAAATGCATATCTGCATTCCCTAGCAGCAACCTGTGCATTCATCCCGTATTGCTGTTGATATTGTGATACATTAATTCTTATCGTTTCACAAATAATTCCCAGTTCTTCACAAAGGTCCTGCACAAACTGTAAATCCTCATGAGATTCATCACCTCTAAACATATGATCCACATGAGCTACTACAATTTCCAACTGTTTTTCCGCTCTTTTTTCTAATAAATAATATAAAAGGGCTAACGAGTCAGGACCACCAGAAACTCCCACAACAATTGTTGAATCATTCTTTAATACATCATGCTGCTTTACAAAGTCATCTACTTTTTCAACAAATGTATCTTTCAACTTCGCAATCACCTTTCATTAAACAAGAACAGCAACATTAGTCGCCTTGTCTATAATGGTACAACTTTTACAAACATTGTGCAAAAAAAAGATATACAAAAATTACATTTTTATCTTACATCCTCCGTCTGTATTCACAAAATCAATAGCATTACCTTTTCCCACAAAAAAACCTAGGTATTCGCCTAGGTTTTTAAAATCAAATTTTAGATAAACATTCCACTTACATTTTACTGCGCCTGCATGCCTACAATCGGAATCGTAGCCCACTTCGGCATATTTTTCTTCACTTTTGCCACTACAATAGTCATATCATCATTTATATAACCATCACAAGAGCGAATCACTTCTTCCATAATGATATCAGCAATTTCTTGCGGGTCTTCGGTTTGCAATTCTTTAATTTTTCGTTTCATCCACAATTCATGATTCTCTACATGCTGCGCTCCCTCAAAAATCCCATCGCTCATCATAATAAGGATATCGCCCGTTTTTAATTGTTCACCCACCACATCAACTTCAACATCTTCGATGATTCCCATCGGCAAATTACTTGCTTCAATTTTCAAAATATTATTCGCGCGTTTAACAAAACTCGGCGTTGATCCGATCTTTAAAAACCTTGCACTCGCATCTCGCAAATCTACCATAGCTAAGTCTAATGTCGTAAACATCTCTTCCGTCGTTCTCAAAGAAAGAATTGAATTAATAGACTTAATCGCTATTTCTTCGTCAATACCGGATTGGAGTATTTTTTGTAATAATTTCACCGTTTCCTTACTTTCCATATGAGCTCTTTGCCCATTCCCCATACCATCACTAATCGCAAGTGCATATTTGCCAACACTTAAATCCATCATCGCATAAGAGTCACCCGAAACAAATCCACCGCCCTTTGCGGCTGTGGCCAATCCCGTATCAAGAGAATACGTCTTCGCCGAACCGAATGATATTAAACTGTGGCCATTCGGATAAGAAGACTTTTCTTCATGTTTAACGACAATATTTTCTTTAAGGATATCCGAAAGCATCGGTGCAACTAACTTTTCACATTCACCATGTTCATTAGATGCAACGGGAATCAACATTTCAATATCAATACTTCCTCTATCTAAACAATAAATATCAACATGCTCTACTTCGACACCAAAATCACGGAACGCTTGCATAATCTGTTCTTCCTGCACCTGATGATTTTCACGCTCTCGTTGTATCTCCTTAGCAAAATCCTCCATAACCTTTGATACACCTAATAGTTGCTCCGCAACTATTCTACGATTTTCCTTCATTTGTTTTCGTAATTTTTGTCCCTCATAGAAATGATCTAATTCACCCGCTACTAAATCCGTCACTTTTTTCCCTCTCACACAATGCTTGTCCCACTCACGAACTAATTTACGATTATGTTGCAGGGTTCCTTCTTCCGTTTCACTCATTATTTGTTTCATATAATCGTACGTTTTATCGAAATTCACTACCCAGCATTGATCCTTTTTAAAGCATGTTTGACATGTTTTCGCAGTAATTGTACTCAAAAACAAATCTGCTTCTGTCTCTTTATCTTCTTCCTCTACATACCCATATACAGAAAAGCTATTAGATAAAGCAGCAAATACATTTGCAAATTGGTTGATTTTGTTCGCTGTAACATCGCGCATCCTTCTTAAATATTGTTGTTGATCTTGCGAATGCTCTTGTGTACCTGGCATAAATTTAGCAATACGATCTAAAACAAGCTTTGGCGTTAATAAGAAGATAGCAATCGCTACGCCTGACTCAATTAAAGTCGTTACAATATTTGTCTGTTTGTCTACATATAATGTAATTAAGCTTGTCCCAATTAATAAACCTAAACTAACACCTAAACGCTTCCCTTCTTTTAACAACCCACCAAGCAATCCAGAAAAAGCAAGAAGGCTAAGCTGGGACAAGCTAGATACATTTGCTAAACTTAATATCAAACCTGTTACGACCCCCACTGTAGATCCTGTAGCAGCACCCGCAATAAATGCAAATACTAGTACTAAATACCGTGTAAAAATATGTTGAATAGAAGCATCATATACAAACCAATCTGTTGTACCCGTTAAAACAGATGCTAGTAATATAATCAAACAAACAATTTCTTCCGTCTCTAACGCCTGTTGTTTTCCTTTCCTTTCTACTAAAAGCGGAACACTTTGTAAAAATATCATAGTTAATACAAAACTAAGCCCAGCCTCAATGGTACTAACGAGTAAATCGTACATGGTGACAGTTTGTTGTGCAAAATATACAACAACTAAGTGTGCGGTTAATGCGGAGATAAATACTTGAAATGGAACAAGTCCAACGGTTTTACGTGTGAATCTACTAAAGAAGATATTATAAATGAAGAAAGTAAAGATAGATGCAAAAGTAAAAAACAAATTATCTATCGAGACTGAAAGAGCTCCTCCCATTAGAGCTAAAAATGCTAGCGGCATCTTATCCCGCTTCATAACATAAACAGCAGCAAAAAATGGTAGTGCAAACGGTAAGATATTTGTTAATATATATGCTCTTCCCAAAAGAAAACCAATAACAACAATAATAAATCCCCATCTAAAGAAAACTTGTTCAAATTTCATTCGCAACTTACTCGTCCACTTTATTCCTCCAAGCTGACTCTCATTCATTGCCAATACACTTGTATTCATAGTATTCCTTCCTGCTTTAGGCATACTTTTAACACCACCTGCATAGTTTAATTACTGTCATTATAAAAGATGATTGTTGGGATTTTTGTCAAAACAACAGTTTTCACTTTTATAATCGTTCGACTTTTTATTCGAAATAACTCTACAGATATACACGGTATGTAAGTTATTTCGATTTTTTAATTAAATATTCAGAAAATATAGGGTGATTTTGTAGAAGTGTTGTATATCTTAATCCATTTAACAAAAAAAGATCATGCAAATTTGCATGATCTTTTTAGATGACCCGTACGGGATTCGAACCCGTGTTACCGCCGTGAAAGGGCGGTGTCTTAACCACTTGACCAACGGGCCGTTAAATTAAATATAGCGGCGGAGGGGATCGAACCCCCGACCTCACGGGTATGAACCGTACGCTCTAGCCAGCTGAGCTACACCGCCATGTCGTCGTATTTAACGGACAATTAGTATCTTACATCAGATATTATTTAAAGTCAACATATCTTGAAAACTTTTTTAAAATATATTTTCACATATAAAAAAGTACCCTGAGCCATCACTCTGGGTACCTCTCTATATGTTAAAAACTAAACGGTCTTATTATCCGCGACGTGCGCCACGGCCACCACGTTTAGACTCTGTGTTACGCTTTAAAGAAGTTAAACGATCTTCGCTATCCTTTAAGAAGCGTGCCATCTTTTGCTCAAATGTTTCTTTTGGAGCTCGGTCGTTACCGCCACCGCGATTATCTCTGTTGAAAGAGCGATTATTACGTTGTGGACGTCCAGAACGTTGTTGATCACCACCGCGTTGGTATTCACCGCGTGGACGATCTCCTTCTGTTTTTTCACGTTCTTTCGCTTTTTTGATAGATAAACCAATCTTTCCATCTTTTTCAACATTAATAACTTTTACTTCTACTTGGTCGCCCACTTTTAAGTGATCGTTAATATCTTTTACATAGTTATCAGCAACTTCACTAATATGAACAAGACCAGTTAAGCCTTCTGGCAGCTCCACAAAAGCCCCAAAATTTGTAATACCTGTTACTTTACCCTGTAACTTGCTGCCTACCTCGATTGACATAAAAAAAATGCTCCTCCTTAGTGGTTAAAAAGTCAAATTTTACTTTATTATATATAATCCTAAAATATAGTGTCAATAAGACATACTCTACTTCGAAACAGGAAAAATTATCTCCCCTTTACCAGAGAAGAAATAATCCCTTCTAGCAATCTTTAATACGTACTCTTCATCATTTAACTTTTGAACTTCGTCTTTTAGACTTTTTTCTTTATTCGTTAATGAATCCAGTTCTTTTTTCATGTCCTTAACTTTTGCTTCTTTTGCTTTAATGGAACTGTTTTGTTGATAAAACGTTACACTAATACTCGCAATAATTGTAAAAGTAAAGACAAGAAAAACCGCTAAACGGCGATAAAGTCGCTTCCTGTTCTCATCCGTTTGTATTATATGCTCTTTAACAGGATTTGGACTCTGTTTTTCGATTGTTCTTTGTCTCAGTTCCCTCATTTCCGAGGTCCCCCTAACTTCTTTTTTATACGCTCCCATATTTGGAAGATATGTCCCTTCAATTTTGCTATATATTGCAGGAACCCTATATGTTTCACTATAAAAAGTTTAACACGATTAGGGAGAAGTTTCCATATGAGCGAAGCAATAAATCGAACAGGCCAGAAAAAAACTTTCCATATGAAAAGTAATATCCAAATCACCATTTTCCATAACACATGTCCAATTGAAAGCAGTATACGAAATAAGAATAATATAAATGCAATAAATAGCTGCGCTATAATAATAACAGGTTTTATCATGAGTAGCTGTATAATTCGAACAAAAAAATATGTTGTTTGCATAAAAATATAGATGAGAAAATTTAACAGCTTCATGTATAGTGCTTTCAGTAAGCTTTGATATGCCGCAAAACCACATAATAATGCCAAAAACACATATATACGTAACTCAGCTTCATTTACGAGAAGCAATACATAAAAGACAAATAATGCTTGGACAATCCAAAATAGTATATCATGTATAAATACAAGCCAACGTTTACGTTCTTGACGCTTTAAAAAACGTTGATATGTATCTAAAGATGCTCCAATCCAAGCACCCATTCCAATCATTGAAAGCATTGTATACAACTGAATTGTTAAGCTCATTTAAACAACTTACTAAAGAAACCTTTAGTTTTTTCTCCTTGATTTTCATCAATATACAGCATCTCATGAACTTTCCCTTTAATCGACACAATACCTTTTTCTACATCTAAATTTTTCATTTGTAAATTTTGACCACGAATCGTTAAAAAACCCATTACGGTTTCGAGTAAAAACTCTTCGCTATCAAAACTCTCTACCTGCTTCACACCAGTAATATCAATTACACGCCTTCCACGCATAATAATATCATGCTCCACAGAAACATTTTGTTGATTAGAAGACGTAGGTGAGTAACCATTATTCACGTAAATCCCCCCATAGGTTTTTACTAGCTAATAGTAATGTATGAGGGGATAAATGATTTTAGAACAAGCCTTCTTCCGCTTTTACTTTTTCTTCGCGAACTAAGCTATACATATTTGCTGCATCTTCTTTTTTAGTTGTTTCTTTCAATTCATTTATTTTTACAGTCACTATTTTTTGACCAAAACGAATTGTTAATTCATCAGCTACTTTCACATCCGAACTTGCTTTTGCCACTTGACCATTAATAGATATTCTTCCTTGATCAGCTACTTCTTTCGCTAATGTTCTTCTTTTAATTAAACGTGACACTTTTAAAAACTTATCTAGACGCATCTCAAATCCCCCTATTAACGCTCTGTTTGTTTCGCTTCTTCCCATAAAACATCTAACTGTTCTAATGATAAATCTTCCATCTCTTTATTCATTTCAGCTACTTTTGCCTCCATGTATAAAAAACGACCAGTAAATTTCTCATTAGTTGAACGTAACGCCTCTTCTGGATCTATTTTATAATGACGAGCTATATTAACAAATGCAAATAGTAAATCACCAAACTCACCTAGCATCTTTTCCTCATCCATGTTTGTAACTTCTTGTTGGAACTCTTGCCATTCTTCCAAAGCTTTCTCTATCATAGGCTGCACATCAACCCAATCAAATCCAACCTTACCGGCTTTCTTCTGAATTTCATAGGCGCGTAGTAACTGCGGCAAACTTTTTGGAACGCCATTTAAAACAGATTCTTTCACGAATCCTTTTTCTTGTTTTTTAATTTCTTCCCAATTGGCAATCACTTCATCAGCATTGTTTACATCCGTATTTCCAAATACATGTGGATGGCGACGAACCATTTTCTCAGATAGAGTTCGAATGATATCATCTATAGAAAACCAACCTTCATCTTCTCCAATTTGAGCATGAAGCATAACTTGTAATAATATATCACCTAATTCTTCTACTAAGTGATCATCATCCTCTTCATCAATTGCTTCCAATACTTCATAAGCTTCCTCAATTAAATATTTCTTTAATGATTGATGTGTTTGCTTTTTATCCCACGGACAACCATTTGGGCCTCGAAGTTCTGCAATAATTTCTCTAAGTACATCGAACTGTTGATACAAGGATGCACGCTCCTGAACTGGCGGCACATACACACTCGTTAAATTATTCAATTCCGTTTCATGATCTAACATATACAACGGTACCTTCTTTACTTGTTCAAATGAAGTTCCTGCAGCTGTTACGATATACACTTCATAATCATCCGGCAACATCTCCATTAATGTTAATTTCACATCAGATGCAACGAATGCATCATATACTTGGCAAAAGATTAGATGTTGACGTAATTCTAATTGTCCTCTTTTAAATGATGTAGCGTCAAGTAATTGAAATCCTTCAATTGGATCAATCTTTAGGCTTGCAAACATAGGATCAAGGAAACTTTGTCCACCCTCAATTCGCAATTCAACATTTGAATCTTCACCTTTTTCCAACAGTAGCTGAACTGTTCTTTCTGCTACAAGCGGATGCCCTGGAACAGCATAGATAATTTCTGTACCTTCAGCTTGTTCTAGCAATTTATTCGCAATTGTTTCATATACAATTTCAAACGTATCATGCGCTTCATATACATCATCAAAAGCCGTATATTGCACGCCTTCTTTCTCCAATTCTTCTATAACTGGATGTTCCTTCGTCCTAACAAACAGATGATCTGCTTCTTTTATCTTTCGATATACACCCATCGTTAGCTGATCTAATTCACCAGCACCTAAACCTAAAATAGTAATGATTCCACTCACAATCTGTCACCTCTATCCACTCTTCTTCAATGAACCTTCTTTTTTCTCTTGTTTCATAACGGTTCCTAATTCTTTTTTTGTAAATACACGTAATTTCAAAATTAAAAACATATATGTCAATCCGCCGACAACTACACCTAGCAACGCTTCAAGCGTCGCGATTCCTCTATGTTCCGTATCAATTACTAATCCAGACACCTGCAACACACGTGTGAACATCATTAATACAAATCCCATACAGATACCACTAATCACTACACCTAACATATTTCGCTTATTGATAAGCGATCCTGATACAGCTCTCATAAGCAACAAACTATTTAGCCCAGAAATTATAATTAACGCACACAAAGTCGCAAAGGCTGCCCCTTTCACACCAAAATAAGGCATAAATATATAATTTAACGCTAACTTTAAGCAACCTCCAAATACAACAAATAATGCTGGCTTAAATGTTTGTCCCAACCCTTGTAAAATAGAAGCCGTCGTAATTGACAACGAGCTAAATAAAATAGATAAAGATAAAATAGATAAAACATCTGATCCATCACTATTTTCAAACAACATAATATTCGTAGGTTGAATAATACAAGTTAGTCCAATAGCTGCTGCAAGTCCAATAACAAGTGTTATTTTCATTGCTAACTTTACCTTTTCTTGAATAAAGGAAAGATCTCCTCTTTCCTTCGCCGCTGTAATAATTGGAATAAGTGACAACGAGAAAGAAGTCGTCACAACAGTACCTAATTGCATTAGCGGAATACTTCTATCATAAACACCCTTTAATACCTTTGCACTTTCAACCTGTTCTCCCGCACCAATAAGTAAGGTGTACAAGGATATTGAATCTGCCATCTGTATAAAAATAAGCACTAAATTACTAACACAAATCGCTAACCCCTGCCAAAAAAGGATTTTAATTATCCTCCTTTTTCCCTTAATTCTCGCTACACTTTTGAAAAATATAGAACGAAAATCTCGACGCATATACAACATAAGTACAATAATCCCAATAAGTCCACCCGCAATTGAGCCTAACATAGCCCCTGCACCAACTGTATATAAATCAAATCCGTGAGCAATTAGGAATAGCGATAAAAATACAATAATAGAAACTCGAATTGTTTGTTCTATTACTTGCGAAACAGCTGTTGGCATCATATTATTGAAGCCTTGAAAATACCCTCTTGCTACAGACAAAAACGGCATCAATAAGAATGAAAATGAAATAACACGTAGTAACTTATCTAAGTATATATCACCCATAGCTATCGCAATTGTTTTGGCCCCAAAAAACAATGTAAAGAAGCCTATAAAACCAATTCCCAATAAAAACCAAAAAGATACACAAATAATTTCTTCTGCTTCTTTTTGTTTTCCCCGCTCTAGTCGTTCTGCAACCATTTTCGAAATGATAATAGGAAACCCATAAGTAGCTAAAATTAAACAAAATCCATAAAACGGGTAAATTTGTTGGTAAATATAAAAACCAATATCACCCGCTATATTTTGATATGGAATACGGTAAAAAGCGCTTAATACTTTTGTAACAAAACTTGCAATCGTTAATATAATAGCCCCGCGCCAAAAGGCTTGATACTTCTTCGCTTCCATATAAGAAAACTCCTTTTTCTATTCTCACCTCTCGTATTATATCATAAAGAAATGAACAAGCTGCCTTACCACCACGGGTAATAATAGGTTCCTGCACCGTTAAAAATACTCAACGAAAAAAGGTAGCAAAGCGCTACCTTCATTCAATATACATATATCTCCAAATAATTGATTTCTCAAAAAGAAAGATCATAATTAGGAAAAATTGCTACTTCTAAAATTATACACCCTTACTGTTCCATTTGTTTCGCTAAGAAACTGGCAGCAGTATTAACCGCTTTATGCTCGATTTCGCTTATAATAGCTTCTTTCGAAAAAATAATGACAGCTCCAATCGGGTCTCCGTTTGCAACAATCGGTCCAACTGTATAAGAATGAACCTTTTCTGTTACACCATCGATAATGGAAATATCACTTTCGTCCGTCATAATAACAGACTTTCGTTCTTCCATCGTTTTTTCGATTAAATCGCCAACACTTTTATTTAAGTATTCTTTTTTCGATACGCCTGATACTGCGATGATAGAATCTCGATCACAGACAAGCACATTATGTCCTAAGCTGTCATATAAAGCCTCAGCATATTCTTTTGCAAAATCACCTAGTTCACTAATTGGAGAATACTTCTTTAAAATTACCTCTCCATCGCGATCAACAAATATTTCTAGTGGGTCTCCTTCTCGAATACGTAAAGTTCTACGAATTTCCTTCGGGATTACTACCCTGCCTAAATCATCAATTCGACGTACGATTCCAGTTGCTTTCATTCTAATGCTGCCTCACTTTCTACTGATGATCAAAGTGGTGAATTTACCTGTTCATGTAAAAATCACCAACTGTTAGACATAGTATTTTACACATTAGTTCTTCTATGCACGTCGAATTGTATTTTTTTATCTTATTTTAGGCATTTATTACTTCTTTTTTTACATCTGGTAAGCCTTTTAATAAATTTTCAGCAATTGTTAACCACTTCGATGTCTCTAAACCATTTGTTTTCATAACAATTTTCAATTGTGATCCTTCCATTCCTAAACCGATCATACGTCCAAAACTATTTCCAAGCATGAATAATTTTCCACCATCAATATTTTGACTTGCTTGTTCAGAAAACAGGAATGTTACTTCAAATTTATTCTGTTTAATTAACTCAATTTGTTCTTTCATTGCCAACACTTTGATATTTGCAATTTGTAATAAATAACCGACTTCTTGTGGATAATCACCGAATCTATCGATCATTTCTTCCTGCAATTCTTCAATATCCTCAATTGCAGAAACACCTCTAAATTGTTTATACATCATAATTTTTTGCTTACTATCTGAAATATAAGCATCTGGTAAGTATGCATCTACCTCTAAGTCAATTTCAACATTAACTGTATTTTCAGCCCCATCTGTTCCTCTACGCTGTTCAATTGCATCTTTTAACATTTGAGAATATAGATCAAATCCGACAGAATCAATAAATCCATGCTGCTCTGCCCCTAACAAATTACCTGCTCCACGAATAGATAAATCTCTCATCGCAATTTTGAAACCAGATCCAAGTTCCGTGAACTCTTTAATTGCTTGCAGACGCTTCTCTGCAACCTCTGACAGCACTTTGTCACGTTTATAGGCAAAGTATGCATATGCAACACGATTAGAACGTCCAACACGCCCACGAAGCTGATACAACTGTGATAATCCCATACGATCTGCATCAAATACAATTAACGTATTTACATTCGGAATATCTACACCCGTCTCAATAATTGTTGTACTTACAAGAACATCATGCTGTCCTTCTAAAAATGATAGCATAACAGACTCTAATTCACTTTCGTTCATTTTCCCATGTGCGTATGTTACACGGGCATCTGGAACTAACATCGAAATTTCATCTGCTTTTCTTTCAATATCCTCTACACGGTTATATAGGAAGTAAATTTGACCGCCTCTTGCAAGCTCTCGCTCTATCGCCTCTCGCATTAATGCTGGATTATACTCTACTACATACGTTTGGACTGGGAAACGATTTTCTGGCGGTGTCTCAATAACAGATAAGTCGCGCACACCAAGCATAGACATATGAAGCGTCCGTGGAATCGGAGTTGCCGTTAATGTTAATACGTCAACATTCGCCTTCAATTGTTTAATTTTCTCTTTATGCGTCACACCAAATCTTTGTTCTTCATCAATAATAAGAAGCCCTAAATCTTTATAAGTAACATCTTTAGATAAAATACGATGTGTTCCGATTACAATATCTATTGTGCCATCCTTTAAACCCTTAATCGTTTCATTTTGTTGTTTTCTCGTACGGAATCTACTTAATAATCCTATATTGATTGGATAATCTTGAAAACGCTCTCGAATTGTTTCATAGTGTTGCTGCGCAAGAATCGTTGTCGGTACTAAAATTGCAACTTGTTTTTCATCCATAATTGCTTTAAATGCCGCACGAATAGCCACTTCAGTCTTTCCATACCCTACATCACCACAAAGGAGCCTATCCATCGGGCGTCCGCGTTCCATATCTTTTTTAATCTCGTCAATAGAACGTAACTGATCCTCTGTCTCTTGATATGGGAAAGATGATTCGAACTCTTGTTGTTCTGCTGTATCTGGCGTATATGCATAGCCTTTTGAAGCTTCGCGTTCAGCATATAGTTTAATTAGGTCATCCGCAATGTCTTGTACAGATTTTTCAACTTTCGTTTTAACCTTCTTCCAATCATTACCGCCTAATTTGTAAACTTTTGGATCCTTACCTTCAGACCCTACATATTTTTGGACTTGATCAATTTGTTCAATTGGAACGTATAACTTATCATTACCTTGATATTTAATATTTAAATAATCTTTATGAACACCATTAATCTCTAATGTCTCAATACCTAAAAATTTACCTATACCATGATTTACATGAACTACATAATCTCCAACTTTTAATTCCGAATAACTTTTAATACGTTCAGCATTCGATAACTTTTGTTTACGTTGTGATTTTTTAACTTTCTTATGAAAAAGCTCCTTTTCAGTAATGACAACAAGCTTTTGCATCGGCATTTCAAATCCTGCATGTAAATCACCTACAGCAATTTGTAACCTTCCAGGCAATAAGATATCTGTACCTTCCACAATATCTGCCTCAATATCATAATCACTTAAAATATGTTGTAATTTTTTCACACGTTCATCATCTGTTCCAAGTACAACAGTCGTAAAATGCCCTTCATTCCATCTATCAATTTCTGTTTTTAACAAATTCATCTGTCCATGGAAATCTTGCATTGTTTTACATGTTACATTTACAATATTTTGCGGATGCGTGTGTGCAATATGACGCAAGAATAACGTTAAATATACAAAATTTCTTTTTTTATGATGAAGAAATCCCTCGAATGCGTGAGAGAAAGATAAATCTTGAATAATTGTTCCTTCACCAAGAAGTGATATATACCATTCCGCCTCTTCTGTTTCCAGATGTGATGCTGTTTCTTGAATACGGGAAATCTCATCTAAAATTACAACACCGTCTTCTGGTAAATAATCTATCAGACTAGCAGGTTCTTTATAGAAAATAGATAAGTATTTAAACATCTGTTCTATACTTTGCCCGTTTTTCAACATCTCAATTTCATGACTTACCGTCTCAAGTACTGTAGTCTTTAGTTTATCATCAGAAAGTTTTTGCATCGTCTTAGTCAAACCTTCTTCAAGATGCTGAATTCCTGATTTTAATTCTTCCTGTGAAAATAAAAACTCTGTTGCCGGACCAAACTTAACGCTTTCTTTTTTTCCTTGAGAACGCTGTTCATCCACATCAAATAATCGAATAGAATCGACTTCTGTATCGAAGAATTCAATACGAAATGGTAGTTCTTCAGTTAAAGGATAAATATCTAATATTCCCCCGCGCAAACTGAACTCCCCTGGAGCTTCTACCATCGACTTACGTTCATAGCCAATATGATGTAAAGTATGCAAGAGCGCATCTAAATCAATCTCTTGCCCTAGATTGATTTCAACTTGCTTTTGCTTCCACAATTCTTTTATTGGTAAAAATCTACGCAATCCTGCCACTGGAGCTACAATGATTCCATTCTCTCCAGCAGCCAAGCGATTTAACACTTCTATACGTTGCGCCTTCAATTCTGGACTTGCAACCCCAATTTCCGATGCTATAAGTTCATTCACTGGATATAGCCACACATCTTTTTCACCAAGTAACGCCACTAAATCTTCATGTACTTTTTGCGCTTGGTATAAGTTATGTGTCACGATTAATTGTGATTTTTTTGTTTTTTTATATAAAGCCGCCATTAATAATGAACGAGAAGACGTTGCCATCCCTGATATAAGTTGTTCCTTTAACCCATCTTCTAATCCATTAATAACTGATTGTATCTCTTTATTTTTATAAAATTGCTCTAATAAACCTATCATTTTTAAAACTCCTCTCAACATAAAGAGCAAGCCATTCTATTTTATGCAAATATTTCGGAAAAGGAAAACAGAAAAATGCTTTGGACATGCCAAAGCGACAACATTTTATTGCAGAAATTTTTCATATTCATAATACTCAGGATAAGATGCGAGCGTTTCTTGACACGATTCACAAATCGTTTTTATATATATATTTCCATTCTCATGAAAATGAATCATCTCTACTACTTCTTGCTCTGTTAGTTGAAATAAAACGTCGCTATATACTTTTTCTGCGTTAATGGAGCCTACATTACCTCCGCAGTGTCTGCAATAATAATACCCTTCCATACTAGCCTCCTAAAAATTAAATTACTACTAGTATGGGTAAAACAAAAAAGAAATATTCCTAATCTCATTTTTAACTATTGAAAGTATTCATGATTTGGAGAAAAGGCTTATTTAGCCACTCTTCACATGCATCCGCTGCTTTTTCAATAGAATGGTTAACATCCGGAATCTCTTCAGATGTAAAGCGTCCTAATACATAATCGACTACCTTCATTCCATTTTTCGGGCGATCAATTCCCATACGGATACGTTGAAATTCTTGTGTTCCTAGGTGTGAAATCATTGACTTTACACCATTATGTCCACCAGCACTACCTTTCATGCGAAGACGCAATTTACCTACAGGAATGTCTAAATCGTCGTACATAACAACGAAGTCCTCAACATCAATTTTATAATAATCCATGAGTGGACGAATACTTTCTCCAGATAAATTCATATATGTTAGCGGCTTTAATAAGATTACCTTTTCTCCATTAACAAAACCTGCACCAAATACACCTTTAAATTTTTGTTCATTCAAAGAAATGTTCCAACGCTTCGCAAGTTCATCAATGGCCATAAATCCAATATTATGCCTTGTTAATTCATATTCTCTACCTGGGTTCCCAAGTCCTACTATCAATTTCATTCTTGTACCACTACTTTCTTTTTTCGATACGAAAAGACGTAACCAATTTTGGTTACGTCTCATTCTATCCAATTAATTGAATAATACACTCACAGATTCTTCTTCGTATACACGAATGATTGCTTCTCCGATTAATGGAGCAACTGAAAGTTCATGTACTTTGTCGATTTTCTTCTCTTCCGGTAATACGATAGAGTTCGTTACAACTAACTCTTTAATATTTGAATTTTGAATACGTTCAATTGCTGGACCAGATAATACTGGGTGTGTACAGCAAGCATATACTTCAGAAGCACCGTTCTCAACAAGAGCGTTTGCTGCTAATGTAATTGTACCAGCTGTATCAATGATGTCATCAATTAAAATCGCTGTTTTGCCTTCAATATTACCGATAATGTTCATTACCTCTGATACGTTCGGGCGAGGGCGACGCTTATCAATAATAGCGATTGGCGCTTTTAGACGATCTGCCATTTTTCTTGCACGAGTTACACCACCATGATCAGGAGACACGATTACGATATCTTTAAGACCTTTTGTTTCAAAGTAATCAGAAAGAATCGGTACACCCATTAAGTGGTCGATTGGGATATCAAAGAACCCTTGAATTTGTGGAGCATGTAAATCTAGAGTGATTACACGAGTTGCACCTGCTGTTTCAAGCAAGTTTGCTACAAGTTTCGATGTAATTGGTTCACGAGAACGCGCTTTACGGTCTTGACGCGCATAACCATAATAAGGAATAACAATATTAATTGTTTTCGCAGATGCACGTTTTAATGCATCGATCATAATAAGTAATTCCATGATATGTTCGTTTACTGGGAAGCTTGTAGATTGAATAATGAATACATCGCAACCACGGATACTTTCTTCAATGTTAATTTGAACTTCTCCATCACTAAAACGATCAACAGAACATTTTCCTAGTCCTACTCCAATATGCTTTGCAATCTGCTCAGCAAGTTCCTTATTAGAGTTTAAAGAGAATACTTTCAAATTAGAATTTAGATATTGAGTCGACATCTAGATTAACCCTCCACATTATGATTTTTTCTTATTCAGCAATTGATCAACATAGTCTTCTTTGTTAACTTGACGTGCACGTGCTACCGATAATGCTTTTGATGGAACATTCTCTGTAATTGTAGAGCCTGCTGCCACATAAGCACCATCTTCAACTGTTACTGGAGCAACAAGGTTTGAATTACATCCAATAAATACCCCATTACCAATCACAGTTTTGAATTTATTCTTACCGTCATAGTTCACCGTAATTGAACCACAACCAAGATTCACGTCTTCTCCAACTTGTGCATCCCCGATATAACTCAAGTGTGAAGCTTTACTTCTATTACCAAAGACAGTTTTTTTGATTTCCACGAAGTTTCCAACGCGTACTTCGTCTCCAATAACTGAATCTGGGCGAATATGTGCAAATGGACCAACCGATACTTCTGTACCAAGTTTACTATCATGTACAGTAGATTGACGAATTGTCGTACGATCTCCAATTTCACTATCACGAATTACTGTATGCGGTCCAATTTCACAATCAGAACCAATTACAGTGTTCCCCTCAATAATTGTTCCTGGATGAAGAACTGTATCACTACCGATAATTGCATCAGCAGAAATATAAGTGTTACTTGGATCAATAATTGTAACACCATTTACCATGTTCTTTCGGTTGATACGGTTTTTCATAATAATTTCCGCTTGCGATAGAGCGACTCTGTCGTTAACACCTAACGTTTCATCGAACTGCTCTGTTTGATAAGCTGATACGATATGACCTTCATTTTTTAAAATCTCAATAACATCTGGAAGGTAATATTCACCTTGTACGTTATCATTTGAAACTTTAGAAAGTGAAGCAAATAAAGCCTTATTATCAAAACAATACGTACCTGTATTGATTTCTTTAATAGCTAATTCTTTCTCATTTGCATCTTTATGCTCAACAATCTTTTCAACATGACCATTCTCATTACGAACAATACGGCCATATCCAGCAGGTTCTTCTATGTACGCTGTTAGCACCGTCGCCATTGCTCCTGCTTCTTTATGTTGCTGAAGTAATGCTTCCATCGTTTCAGCAGTTATTAGCGGCGTATCACCACAAATAACTAAAGTTGTTCCTTCTTCATTTGCAAGTACACTTGCAGCTTGATCTACAGCATGTGCTGTACCAAGTTGTTCTGCTTGTAATGCAAACTCACTTACGTTTCCTAGCTGTTCTTGTACCATTTCAGCACCATGTCCAACAACCGTTACAAGTTTCTGCAATCCTAATTGAGATACTTGATCGACTACGTGTTGTACCATGGGTTTTCCACATACAGGATGCAGCACTTTGTATAGCTTAGACTTCATACGTGTGCCTTTACCTGCAGCTAGAATCACTGCAAATCTGTTTGACATATAGACCCTCCATCGCAACCTATTTATCCATTAAAGATATTATCCTAAATCATCATATATTTCAAGAAACACATTTTAACTATTAAATTTTACCATAATTCTTATAAGATGTTTTACTCTTTAGTATCTTTTTTAAGAAATAAGCTATACTATTTAAAATGATTTTGAAAAAATTAGTAGTTTCTTCTTTTTATATTAATGAATTATGAAATTTACAAATATAAAGTAAAAAAAACAAACTCCTGTAAATGCTTACAGGAGTTTGCTACAAAATTATAAGGCTTTTCGTCAAAGCCCTTTTCATTCGAATTTTACGAAGCACCTGCTTCTTCAAACTCAACCTCTTCTAACTCGCCTAAACGATGATACTCTGTTAAAACCGCATCTTGAATTTTAGAGCGTGTACCAGAATTAATCGGATGTGCAATGTCACGGAACTCTCCATCTGGAGTACGTTTACTTGGCATTGCTACAAATAATCCATTATTACCATCAATTACACGAATATCATGAACAACAAATTCATGGTCCAAAGTAATAGAGGCAATTGCTCTCATGCGGCCTTCTGTGTTTACGCGGCGTAATCTTACGTCAGTCACTTCCATCTTGTGTTCACCACCCTTTTCTAAATAAGCGATATATTTGTATAAATTCCACAAATTTTCTATTTTCCCTTTAATTTTTTAAAAATTTTTAAGATAAAAATTTTTAATGTAGTTGAATATAGAGATTAGTGGAGGTTATCGCTTACAAAAGGTTACTTAACTAGGGCGATTACTTCAATTTCAACGGAAACATCTTTCGGTAATTTTGCTACTTGCACACAAGATCGAGCTGGTTTATGAGTAGAGAAATAAGAGCTATATACTTCATTCACTGCATTAAAATCATCCATGTCCTTTAAAAATACTGTTGTTTTTACGACTGTATCAAATGAAGCACCTGCTTCCTCTAATACCGCTTGTAAATTTTGAAATACTTGTTCTGTTTGTACTGTTACATCTCCTGTTACAAGCTCCCCATTTTCCGTTAATGGAATTTGTCCTGAGCTATAAAACATATTATTTACAATAATCCCTTGTGAGTAAGGTCCAATCGCTTGTGGTGCCTTGCTTGTTTGAACAACTTTCATACTTTTCACCCTTTTATTATTTATTTTACTCTTTAAAAATAGTGTACGAAAGGCAGTTTGTCCATCTATTTTATAATCTATAAATAAAATAAAAAAAGATAGAGCTATCTGCTCTACCTTTTATTCAGCCTCTACAAGCCCTTCATCAAATGGTGCAAGAGAATAATTCCCTTTTTCCACTTGAATCGTTTTTTCTTTCACATCAACTTCCGATAGACGAATTAATGATACAAAATTATTAATTAGTCGTTCTTCAATATCTGTGGATTCTACTAATACACCAATACCAACAACATTAGCCTTGAACTCTTCTAACATACTCATCATACCTTGAATCGTTCCACCAGCTTTCATGAAGTCATCAATAATTAAAACATTCGATCCTTCTGGAAGGCTGCGTTTTGCTAATGTCATTGTTTGAATTCGTTTAGAAGAACCCGACACATAGTTAATACTAACAGTCGGACCTTCTGTTACCTTATTATCTTTCCTTGCAATTACAACTGGTACATCTAAGTAATTTGCCACTGCATAAGCAAGTGGAATCCCTTTCGTTGCCACCGTCATAACCGCATCAATTGATTGCCTAGCAAAAACAGAAGCAAACAAACGACCTGCGCCATTAATATGGCGAGGATTACTCAATAAATCTGTCATGTATAAGTAACCGCCAGGCAAAATACGATCTGGATTTTCAAATAAGCCACAAAGCTCATCAATAATTAGATCTGCCTCTTCTTCACTTATATACGGTATATATTTCACTCCTCCTGCTGCTCCTGGTATCGTTTGCAATGTGCCGACCCCTTGTTGTTCAAACGTTTGCTTAATAATAACTAAATCTTCACTAATGGAAGACTTAGCCGATTGATACCTTTCAGCAAAAAAAGTGAGAGATACTAGCTGACGAGGGTTTTGTAGCAAGTAATAAGTCATATCGACTAATCTTGTACTTCTTCTAATTTTCATACTCTCACCTCAAATCACGAATATTCTAAACAAATCATAACGTATTATACGTCTTTATTCAAGCGTTTCTCGCTCTCCTAATAAACGTACCGCATAGACCTGTTCACAAAATCCTTTTAACCCGTTATAAATGCGATGCATTCGAGAATCATGGTGTACAAGTCCAAATACAGTTGGACCACTTCCACTCATCAATACAGCATCCGCTCCGAATCGCTTCATCTGTGATTTAATACGTGCAACTTCAGGATGCATTCCAAATGTTACATCTTCTAAAACGTTACCAACAGTATCACAAATCCCTTTATAATCTCCAGAATTTATGACATCAACCATTTTATCTACATTTGGATGTGTAACTCGATTTAACTTTAAATTTCCATACACATCAGCAGTAGATACACCTATATGTGGTTTCGCTAAAATAACCCAACAAGAAGGCGGAGTCTTTATATGCTCAATTTTCTCTCCTCTTCCAGTGGCAATTGCTGTGCCGCCGTATACACAGAACGATACATCTGATCCAATTTCTGCGCCAAGCTCTGCTAACTCATCAATTGTAAGCCCTAAATTCCATAATTTATTAAGACCACGTAATGTCGCTGCTGCATCACTACTTCCACCTGCTAATCCAGCTGCTACTGGAATCGTTTTTTCAATAGTAATAGATACACCTTTTTTTACATTAAACTTCTCTTTTAATAATTTCGCTGCCTGATAAGCTAAATTTCGTTGGTCGTCTGGGACATACCGATTATGGGATAAAATTTCAATACGGTCTTCTGCTAATTCCGTTAGTTCTAGACGATCTGCTAAATCAATGGTTGTCATAATCATTTTCACTTCATGATATCCGTCTTGTCTTTTTCCCAGTACATCTAACGACAGATTAATCTTTGCTGGTGCTTTCACTAGTAGCTTCAATCTATTCACCCACTCTATGTACTCAATCTTTTATCGTTTATTTTACCATAAATTTATAGTAAGACGATGACACTTCCCTAATTATAACGAAAAGCATTCAGAATGAAACTACTTATGTAAAATGATGGCACCTTTTAGAGTACAAAAAGCCGAGGAATGTCTCCTCGGCTACCGTAGCATAGAAAGTATCTTACAACTACTGGTTTCGTTTCATTAATTGCTGTTCTGCAATTTCTATAGCACGTTTCACCATGTTACCAGCATCTTTCGCACGAATTCCGCCCCATCCTTCTTTCTGAACAACATCATAAAAGCCAAGCTCTTTTGCTAGCTCTTCTTTAAATTGGTTTGACATGACACCTCTTCGTCTACTCAATGCAGAGTCCCTCCTTATTTTGCTACGGTATAGTTAGTATGCAAAATAATATAGCTTTTCATTTATGGGAATATATGTAATGATATATGGATTATAAAATGACCTCATTATGAGGGTCTCCATAAAATGTTAACTCTACTGTCTCTGTTAAAACATCTGCATAACTATAAGATACACGTTGCAACACATCTTCTTGTTGATCCAATTGTACAACAAAAATAGAACGGTATGTTTCTGCTAGTACACCTGATTGCTCCACAGTTTTTCTTCTTCCACTATTTGCTTTTAACATAAGTCGCTGTCCAAGATGGTGATCTAATTCGCTTTTAATTTCATCTAAACGTTTTGACATATACTTCGCTACACCTCGCTGTAATTTAGATTGAACACTTAAAGCACTATATATCTATCCTAATTATTAACCGCGATTCACAGCTAATATCATCTTGCGTTTGAATAGATAGAAGAAATACTATATTGTAAAAGTATCATTACGTAGTCTGTACGTTCTTGCCTCTTTTTATCCAAATTCATTTAAATCCTTCCATACAAAAAAGCAAGATACATATGTACCCTGCTTACTCTTCGTAATGTTGAAAAGGTAATCCCGTTCGTAAAATCCCTCTCGTTTCAATTCCACCTAGTCCCTTTTCACCAGTAATTGTATTACGTACGACATCCCATACATTGACTCTCTCCATAAATGAAGTAAAACTAATTTTACCAACTACATATACGGGATCTAGTGCATGAATATTAATTCTAGATGGTGAACTAGCGAAATTGGCCCCTGCACGAATTAGTGCCTCAAAGTGCGATTGACATGCCCCAGCAAAAATAACAAGTTGATCCAATGATGGATATTTTTTTCGCACTTCTCGAACAGCCTGTACAAAATGCCTTGAATGCCTATATGCCGCTAAATCTCCCTTCACTCCTTTCGATTTTGTATATGCATCATGCCCCGTAATAACGAGAATGTCTGGGCGAAAGTGATCTATTAAGTCTACTACTTTTTCATGCATCTCCGTTTCTTTACAATGAATACCTTGTACAGGAACGCCAATTTTGTTATATAAGTCTAAGCACTTGCGCAAATATAAAGGGTCTCCATCTATATGCAATACACGTCCCGGCATTTGAAAATAATTCACCTCACTTGTGTATCCACCAGTTGAAGTATGTTCATGCCTTTGTTTCATTAACACATAATCTTGTTGAAACAAACGATACGTGCGCTCCATTGTTTCTTTCTCACGCTTCACCCTTTTTTTATGTTCTCGTTGATCTATACTAATTAAATCTTCAAGTGGCGCATCCGCCACCAGTCTAATTTCCTCTCCAAACAATATAGCTATCTCGCCTTTTATTTCTATAATACGAAAAAGAATATCCCTCTTATGAGAATATCGTTCCACTAATTCTCCAACATGTAAAGCCATTCTCCTACCTCCAAACTCATTAGGCCATCTTACCTGTTTTTAAAATATGAATTTAGAGGGAGAAAGGTGACAAAAGGGACAGTTCAAGTTGAACTGTCCCTTTCATATTCTTATGATAATTTATGAAGAACCAATGCATTACTTAATGTTGCAAACTCTTCAATAGATAGCGTTTCGCCTCTTCGCTTTGGATCAATTCCTACTTCTGTTAAAATTCGATCCAATAATTCCTTATCTTTCGGGAAACCATTTAAATTATTTGATAAATTATTCATTAAAGTTTTACGGCGCTGTGCGAAACTTGCTCGTACTACTTCAAAGAAGAATGTTTCATCTGTCACCTCTACAACCGGTTTCGGACGCTTTAGAAGGCGAATAATTGCAGAATCAACATTTGGCTGTGGTACAAACACTGTACGCGGTACAGTCATAACTGTTTCAACTTCTGTATAATACTGAATGGCAATCGATAAAGAACCATACTCTTTCGTTCCAGGTTTAGCAGCTAAACGATCTCCAACTTCTTTTTGCATCATAACAACAAATCCACGAACTGGTAACTTTTCTTCAAGCAATTTAAATAAAATTGGCGTTGTAATATAGTATGGCAAGTTAGCTACTACCATTACATCTTGCCCTTCTTCAAATTGCTCATTAAATACTTCATGTACATCCGCTTTTAGTACGTCTTTATTAATAACTGTAACGTTACCATATGGTGCTAACGTCTCATCTAAAATTGGTAATAGTCTTTGATCAATTTCAAAAGCCACTACTTTTTTAGCACGCTTCGCTAATTGCTCTGTTAATGCACCGATACCTGGTCCAATTTCAATTGCACCACTTTCTGAACCAATTTCAGCATGATCGACAATACGATTTAATACATTTGTATCAATTAAAAAGTTTTGTCCTAAACTTTTTTTGAATGAAAATCCATACTTTTCAACAATGTCTTTTGTACGATTTGGCGTTGCGATATCCTTCATTTTTTTTCCTCCTGTATTACTTGCTTATAAGCTTCTCCAAATGATTCCTTTGAAACTTGAAACATCTGTAATCGTTTATGTAATTGTTTTGCATTTGTATAACCAATCTTTAATAGCTTACCCATTCTTTCTCTGCGGCTCTTTGCCATTTCTCCGCCCACTAAGCCTGCATCGACTAAATCACTCCAACTAATTTCACTTGTATAAACTTCCATTTCTTCATGTATATTCTCTAGAGCACGGCGGATCGACTCATTAGAAGCATGTTCGATCCCAACTCCCTTTTTCCTTTTAGCAAGCGCTTCTTCCTTCGGTAAAAAGGCATGCTTACAGCCGGGAACCTTGTCAGAAATAATTTTTCGAATACGCTCTCCAGGATAATCCGGATCTGTGAAAATAATAACGCCCCTTTTTTGTTGCGCTAATTTAACTTGCTCAATAACATGATCACCGATTGCTGAACCGTTCGTTTCAATTGTATCCGCATCAACAGCACGCTTAATCGCAACTGTATCATCTTTACCTTCTACAACGATAATCTCTTTTATTTTCATGCTTGCCTCCACACTCGTTTCGTCTCTACTTAGTAAAACAAAAAAATGACGACTTTTCCATTATTATTTTCCCCATTCTTATATTTTAAAAAATAGAATAGAAAAATCTTTGTTCTCTGTCCTTATTGTAACACTTCATCATTCACATTTATTTTCTTCATCACTTCTACTAGTGTTTTTTCAAAATAAAAAAGAACAGGTTTCCCCATTCTTTTTTATTCAACACCAAATAAAAATTTTGCATTTTTGGTTGTCATTTCTGCTACTTCCTCATAAGAAATTCCTTTTAAATTCGCAATTTCTTCTGCTACGAGTTTTACATAACTCGGTTCATTTCGTTTCCCTCGAAATGGATGCGGCGTTAGATACGGACAATCCGTCTCTATTAACAATTTCTCTAATGGAATCTCCGTAGCAACCTCTTTCGGCTTCTTAGCATTTTTAAATGTAACTGGTCCGCCTAACGAAATTAAAAAGTTCATATCAACACATCGCTCTGCTACTTCTACGCTGCCGCTAAAGCAATGCATAATGCCTCCTACTTCAGCTGCATTCTCTTCTTCTAGAATATCAACAATATCTTGAGTTGCATCGCGGTTATGTATAATAATCGGCAATTTCACTTTTTTAGCTAATGTAATTTGTTTACGGAATACTTCTTTCTGTATTTCTTTTGGAGACTTATCCCAGTGATAATCTAAACCCATTTCTCCAAGTGCAACGACTTTAGGATGAGAAGCAAGTTCTTCTAACCAAGCTAAATGTTCTTCTGTCATGTCAATTGCATCAACTGGATGCCATCCAACCGCAGCGTAAATAAAATCATAGGCTTCAGCTAATTCCATCGCCTTTTTTATCGTTACTTCATCAAAACCAACAACAACTGTATAAGTAACTCCCGCTTCTTTCATTCGGGCAATAACTTCTTGCAAATCTTCTTCGAATTGCTCTGCATTCAAATGTGAATGTGTATCAAACAACATAATACATAACTCCTTTTATATTGAAATCAAGTTTATTCTACAAAAATAAGTTCTTTAATAACTTAACGATAACAATACTACAATCTTAATGCAAAAATAGAGAGTGTAAAAAGAAAAAAGACGCTTCACACATGTTACACGTGAAACATCTCTTTTCTTGTCTTAATTACTTGATTTTTGTACCATTTGGTAGATTTTGATCAATTGATGCTAATGACAATACGCCATTCTCTTCACCCGCTAAAATCATACCTTGCGATAATTCACCGCGTAATTTTACAGGTTTTAAGTTTGTTACACAAATAACCTTTTTACCTTTTAGGTCCTCTGGCGAATAGAATTTCGCAATTCCAGAAACAACTTGACGCTTTTCTGTGCCTAAGTCTAGTTGAATTTTTAACAACTTGTCTGCTTTTTTCACAGGTTCAGCAGATAGTACTTCAGCTACGCGTAATTCTACTTTAAAGAAATCATCAATTGTAATTTCTTCTGCCTTCGGTTCTTCTTCTTTTTTCTCTTCTACTTTAGGAGCAGAGCTTTTCATTTGTTCCTTAATGTACTCTACTTCCACTTCCATTTCTAAGCGAGGGAAAATTGGGTTTCCTTTTTCTACTTTTGTTCCAGCTGGAATACAGCCAATTGTAGATAGACTTTCCCAAGATTTATGAGCCTCATCAGTAAGGCCAAGCTGAGCGAACATCTTGCTTGGTGCTACTGTTAAGAATGGCATAAGCATAATACCTGTTTGACGAAGTACTTCTGCTAAATGAGCCATTACAGAAGCTAACTTTTCACGATCATTCTCATCTTTCGCTAATACCCATGGTTGTGTTTCATCAATATATTTGTTCGTACGACTAACCAATTGCCAAATAGATCCTAACGCTACAGAGAACTCCATATTCTCCATTGCCTCTTCTACTTTTTTCAATGTATCTTTTGCAAACGTTACTAACGTTTCATCAAATTCCGTTACATTCGCTTTAAATGCAGGGATTTCTCCGTTAAAGTACTTATCAATCATAGCTACTGTACGATTTAATAAGTTACCTAAGTCATTTGCTAGATCGAAATTAATACGCTCCACAAATCCTTCTGGTGTGAATACACCGTCAGATCCGAATGGAACTTCACGAAGTAAGTAATAACGTAATGCATCTAATCCGTAACGATCGATCAATGTAACTGGATCTACTACGTTTCCTTTTGACTTACTCATCTTTCCATCCTTCATTAAAATCCAGCCATGAGCAAAGACTTTTTTAGGAAGAGGTAAATCTAATGCCATTAAAATGATTGGCCAATAAATTGTATGGAAACGAACGATTTCTTTTCCAACTAAATGCACATCTGCCGGCCAGAATTTCTTATACATCTCTTCATTTTCTGTTCCATAACCTAATGCTGTAATGTAGTTAGATAATGCGTCAACCCATACGTAAATAACGTGTTTCGGATTACCTGGAACACGAACTCCCCAGTCAAATGAAGTACGAGAAACTGCTAAATCTTCTAAGCCTGGTTTAATGAAGTTATTAATCATTTCATTCTTACGAGACTCTGGCTGAATGAAATGTGGATTATCTTCATAGAATTTTAATAGTCTGTCGACATATTTACCCATTCTAAAGAAATATGATTCTTCACGAACAAGTTCTACATCATGACCACTATCTGGACTTTTTCCTCCAACTACTTTGTCACCTTCCATAATTGGATCTACTAATTGATGCTCCGTATAGAATGTCTCATCTTGTACAGAATACCAACCTTCATATTCATCAAGATAAATATCACCTTGATCTACTAGTTGCTTAAAGATTTTTTCAACAACATCTTTATGACGATCTTCAGTTGTACGAATAAAATCATCATAAGAGATATCCATCTTCTCCCAAAGTTCTTTAATTCCTGCAACAATATTATCCACATATGCTTGTGGTGTAATATTTAATTCTTCTGCTTTTTTTTGGATTTTCTGTCCATGCTCATCAGTTCCTGTTAAATAATGAACATTGTATCCTTGCATACGCTTATATCGTGCCATTGCATCTCCTGCTACTGTCGTATAAGCATGTCCAATGTGTAATTTTCCACTTGGATAATAAATTGGGGTAGTAATATAAAAGGACTTATTTTCCTCTGTCATTGTTTTGGACCTCCCGAATAACCTCATATGTATTTATAAACAGTATATCAAAAACTCATATATAAAGTGAAACTTTAATCAGCGGGGTTTTTGTTCATCCCCACTGATTATTAGCCCACATCAATCGGGCTTTTACGAGCAGCCCGAATCTCACTTATCTTCTTTACCCCAACCTAATTTTGAATTTGGGTTCTTAATGCTCGATATCTTTATCATCTATTGCTCATATTCCAAAAAAATATACAATCTCCACTTAAAATTTGTTAATTTTTCAGAAAACAATGTAAATAATTGTGGAATTTCCTCTCAATCTATTATATATAAGAAATAAGAAATCTATAAATCTTTTTAAAAAATATAGAATTTAAGAATTGACGGAAATGTAAATGATTGGTATCATATGTCCATAGGGTATTTTGTCGAAAAATGACGAATCTAAAAATAGACTCGAAACTTATAAACTATTTATTTAGGAGGAAAAAAATTATGAAATCTACTGGTATTGTTCGTAAAGTTGATGAATTAGGTCGTGTAGTAATTCCAATCGAATTACGCCGTACTTTAGGTATTGCAGAAAAGGATGCTCTTGAAATCTATGTTGATGACGAGAAAATCATCTTAAAAAAATATAAACCAAACATGACTTGCCAAGTAACTGGTGAAGTATCTGACGGTAACCTTTCTTTAGCTGAAGGTAAAATCATCTTAAGCAAAGAAGGCGCTGAGCAAATCTTAAACGAACTTCAAGATTATATCGAAACAGCAAAATAAGCTTCTCAATTATGAGAAGCTTATTTTTTATCGACATGATAGATTTGATATACATCTCTTTTCGACAAATCTCGATCTTTAGCGACTGTTTTAATCGCTTCTTTTGAATTCATACCTTTTTCATTTATATAGTGTTCAATATGATCATATACTGAAAGAGATTCCCACCATTGTTCTTCTGGAGCAGGTTCTTCTGTCGAACCAGCTACTAAAATACAAAACTCACCACGTACCTCATTTTGCTTCGTCCACTCAATTGCTTCTTCGACTGTTCCTCGAATAAATTCCTCAAATTTTTTCGTTAACTCCCGACATAATACAATCTCTCTATTTCCCAACACTTCCTGCATCGAAATTAAAGTATCATCTAAACGATGAGGCGCTTCATAAAACATCATTGTAGTTTGTACATAACGAAGCTTTTCTAACTCCATCTTTCGTTCCTTTTTATTTCTCTGCAAGAAACCATAGAAATAAAACTGCTTTGTTTCAAGACCAGATGCAATTAATGCTGTAAGGGCTGCATTTGCTCCAGGAAGCGGAATTACATGATATTGCTCAGCTACTGCCTCAACAACAATATCGTAACCTGGATCAGAAATACACGGCATACCAGCGTCACTAACAAGTGCTACATTCTTTCCATCCTCTAATTTCTCTAATATTTTCTTCCCACTTACTTCTTTATTGTGCTCATGATAACTCGTGACAGGTGTTTCAATTTCAAAATAATTACAAAGTTTTTTCGTTTGTCTCGTATCTTCAGCAGCAATTAAATCAACTTCTTTTAAAATTCGGATTGCACGAAATGTCATATCTTCTAAATTTCCAATAGGAGTTGGTACTAAATATAAAACTCCCTTTTCATTTTGTTGAAAGCTTTTTTGTTGCCACATAGCGTTCTCCTTTTTGCATATATGCCTCTTTTTGTTTTCTCGTTAATTGCTTAAAGTAATACTCCGCTTGCATAGCTGTACGTTTATCATCATGGGTCTCTACATATTTTAAAACGACAGGAAGCCTGACGCGTGTATACTTAGCTCCTTTGCCGCTATTATGAGTCTGTATTCGTTTTTCTATATGGTTTGTATATCCAGCATAATAACTTCCATCAGAGCACTCTACCACATAAAAAAAATGCTTATTCTTCTCCATATAAAATTGAACGTATCTCCTTTGTATATTCGTTATTGTTCTCATATACAACGAGAGGTGGTAAAATTTTTAAATCTGCATTTCCATCCTTAATTCCTTCAATTAACAATGTATTTGCTTCTTTTCCAACCTTAGGATAAACAAATCGCACACGCTTTGGTTCAATTTTATATTTACGCATTAATGTGACAATGTCGAGTAATCGCCCTGGACGATGTACAAACGCCACTTTCCCACCTTGTTTTACTAACTGACTACTTGCAGATACAACATCTTCTAATGTACACATAATTTCATGACGAGCTATCGCTAAATGTTCATTCATATTTTTCTCTGAAGTTTGAGGTGTTTGAAAATATGGTGGATTACATGTAACAACATCATATTGATGACGTCCGAGTTTCTCTGGCATATCTTTCAAATCTCCATGTATGAGGTGAATTCTTTCTTCCAGCCCATTATATTGAACACTTCTTACTCCCATATCATATAAGCGTTCTTGAATTTCCACACCAGTAATCTTTCCTTTTGTTCTTGTACTTAATAGAAGGGGGACAACTGCGTTACCTGTACACAAATCAAGTAAATTCCCCTTTTGAATTGGTACCCATGCAAAATCTGCCAGTAAAACAGCATCTAAAGAAAAATTAAATACTGATGGGCTTTGTATAATCTTCATGTCTTGCGCTAATAAGTAATCTAAACGTTCATCTTCATATAAATTCATATACTGCTCCTTTTCTTACCCTTAACCTACCCTATTTCATGTATAAAAAATTACCTTTCCAATTATAATTGGAAAGGTAATTTCACTTTTTATTTAAGAATGACAGACAGAACAAACAATCTCCCTCTTTACGTACACTTCCATAATGTAGATTGCAAATATGAAAACCTTCTTGATACAGTCTCGCTAAATTGTCATAGCCTTCACCAATATCTGTCTTCGGCTTCACTTCTTTACGCTTTTGAGTTTTTTGTTTTTCTTTATTCTGCACTTCTTCAAAACGGTGTCGCAAATTGTTATTTTCCATTTTTATATGCTGGTTTTCTTCCAACAACTCTGCAAGATGCTGTTTTAACTCTCCCAACTGTTTGTATAAATGTCCAATTTGCTCTTCCATACTAGAAACCGATTCAAAAATATCTTTTTTCTCCACAAGCACCCACCTCATTAATCTGTGGTTTGACTCGAAACGACCCCTTTATTCACTAACTCATCTAACGTATATTCTACTATCCGTTCCTTGTCTACTAGTTCCACTTGAATTAATCTTTCTAAAATATTTAATCCGATCACACGGCCAGTACCATGCGGGGTTTGTATACGTTGATCTAAATCAGGAAGTTGTTCCTTTGCTGCCTCATATTCATCATTCTCATATTTTAAGCAACACATTAAGCGACCACATAAACCAGAGATTTTTGCAGGATTTAATGATAAATTTTGATCCTTTGCCATTTTAATGGATACAGGTTCAAAATCTCCTAAAAAAGTAGAACAACAAAGCATACGACCACATGGACCAATACCACCTAGCATCTTCGCTTCATCACGAACACCAATTTGTCTTAGTTCAATTCTTGTTCTAAAAATTGCCGCTAAGTCCTTCACTAGTTCGCGGAAATCAATCCGACCATCCGCAGTAAAATAGAAAATAATCTTATTACGATCGAATGTATACTCTACATCTACAAGTTTCATATCAAGATTATGCTCTACTACCTTTTGCTGACAGACTTGATATGCTTCTTTTGCAGCATGTTTGTTCTCTTCAACAATGGTACGATCATTTTCATTTGCAATACGAATAACCTTTTTTAGCGGTAATACAACGTCGTTTTCATCAACTTGCTTTTTGGTAATAACTACTTTTCCGTATTCAATACCTCTTACCGTTTCTACAATAACAAACTCATTTTCAGAGATATCGAACTGATTTGGATCAAAGTAATATACCTTTCCGGCCTTCTTAAAGCGAACACCTACTACATCATACAAAACGGTCATCCCTCCTGCAACCGCAACACTAACTGTTCGAACACAAGCTGCGCATTTACATTAGCGTTGATTCTATTTTTTGCCTCTAATATATTAAAGAGAGCTGATACAATGCGCTTCTGAGCATAGGAAAACGATTCAAACATCTCTTTCTGCTCATGAAAAACAAGACGATCTTCTTCTCCAAGTTGAACATATAGTAAATCCTTATAAATAAGGAGTAACATATCTAACCCTTGCTGTAATTGTTCTTTCTCTCCAAAGTGTTTTCCCCATTTTTCTTGTACAAAAAAAATAGAGGTTTTATCTTTTTCGAGCGCTTCACATAATTTTATCACTAAAGCTCGTGCTTGTGCAAACCATTCATCACTACATAAAGCTAAAGCTTCATCAAAACTATTTGTGAGTTGAGCAGCAAGTGTCGATAAAGATGCTGTAATACCTTCTTCCTGTAATCTTCTAATTAAAGATTCTGTAGGTAACGGTCTAAACGTAACAACTTGGCAACGAGATAAAATCGTATTTAAAATTTGATGACTTTGTTCAGTAAGTAAAATAGCGGTTGTATCACTACTTGGTTCTTCTAAAAATTTCAAAAGTGTATTTGCCGCATTTGCCGTCATACGATCTGCGTGCTCAATAATATATAATTTTTTATTTGCCTCTAATCCTGTTTTTGAAAACTCTTCTTGTAAATCATGAATTTGCTGCTTCTTAATAGATAATCCGTCTGGTTTTACAATATGTAAGTTAGGGTGGTTACCTGAATCAATTCGCTTACAATTTGTGCATACATGACAGGGCTCTACTCCATTCCGCTGAGAACAGAGGAAACTCTTTGCCATTTGAATTGCTGTCGCAAACTTTCCCGTACCTTTCCCTCCCTCTAACAAGTAAGCGTGGGATATACGCTCTTTTGCAATGCTATTCATCAACATTTTTACACCGATGGGTTGTATAGCAGAAAGCTGCTCCCACGTCTTCATCATAATGCATACCTCACTTATTTCATTCTTTCCTTCTATTATAACAATTTATCTTCTATAATCTGAACAACTTCTTCTATAAGTTTTTCCATCGGCTGATCAGCATTTACCAATACAATACGATCCGAGAAACGTTCTACAACTTGTAAATACCCTTCGCGCACACGTTTATGGAAAGAGATATCTTCCATATCTAGTCGATTTACTTCACGTCCTGCATCTTTTTCAATTCGAGCCAAACCAACCTCAGGCTCAATGTCTAGATAAATTGTTAAACTAGGCATACAGTCCTCTGTTGCGAAACGATTTATTTCAAATACCTTATCCATACCCAACCCTCTTGCATAGCCTTGATATGCTAAAGAACTATCTATAAAACGATCACATAGCACGAGATAGTTCTCATTAAGTGCTGGCATAACTTTTTCTACTAAATGCTGTCTGCGCGCAGCAGCATAAAGAAGCGCTTCTGTACGTGCTTCCATCATCGTATATTCTTGTTTATGTAAAATCGTCCTAATGTCCTCAGAAATTGCAATACCACCTGGTTCCCTTGTCGCCATTACCTTTTGTGCTTTTTGTTCAAAATATGGTAATAAGCTTTTAATTAACGTTGTTTTACCTGAACCTTCTGGACCCTCAATTGTTACAAATAATCCCTTCATCCTAAAACCTACTTTCTATATCATACACTTTCATATATTTCGTATTACCTTGAAAACGAGCTCCTGCTCTCTCTAAATACATAATTTGCTCTTTATGCTCTGAAGTAATTCTCTCTCCATACATAACCAATGGAATTCCAGGTGGATACGGAATTACCATTTCCGCCGCTATCATTCCAACAGCCTCTTCTATAGATACTATCTTTGTTCCATATCCTTCTAGTTGTTTATACGTATACGGCAAAGGAGAGAATTCACCTTTATAAGTATAACGAATAGATTCCCTCTTGTCTTTCACGTCATAATGTTGCAATGCTACTCGGATCATCTCTATAACCTTCATATACTCCTCATTTACTTGCAGGGGTAAAATAAATAGGACATTGTACGGATCAGCCATCTCTGTATATATACCGACATTTTCAAATACGGACTGTAATTCGTACCCTGATAACTGACAACGAGTTTGTACGGTAACCTTTAGCTCGTCTTGCAACGGATATTCTAAAATGGCGATTTGTGGAATAGAACGTAACTGTTCCTTAAATCTCCGTAAAAACTCAACAATTTCACCATGTCCTTCTTCTTTTATACGCGCCATTGTAAAGCGTGCTATATCCAAGGAAGCCATAATTGGATACGATGGACTACTAGATTGTAGCATACTTAAATAAGTAGTAACCTTCTCTTCGTCTACTAAGTGACTATTTATATGTAAATAGGAACCCATTGTCATTGCGGGTAATGTTTTATGTGCAGAATGAACTACAATATCTGCACCATATGTTAACGCTGATTTTGGGAATGGTTCTCCCAAACAAAGATGTGCCCCATGTGCCTCATCTACCAAAACAGGGATTTTATGTGCATGTGCAAAAGCGATGCTTGCCTCTAAATCCATCCCCATACCATAATAATTAGGATGCGTTAAAATGAGTGCTTTCGCATTTGGATATTTTCCAATTGCTTTCTTAATAATTTCATTACGAACTCCCACTGGTACGTTATAAGCTTCATCAATCCATGGATCTAAAAAAATGGGATTTGCTCCCGCTAGTTTTAAACCATTAATAATTGATTTATGACAATTTCTTTGTACAAGAACAATATCATGTTCCCTGCAACAAGACAAAATCATTGCTAAGTTCCCGACTGTTGAACCATTAATTAAAAAATAACTTCTCTTTGTATCATACACTTCAGTCAATAATTGTTGTGCCTCATCTATACATTCAAACGGACTATGCAAATCATCCAGTCCTGCTAACTCAGTTACATCAATAGATAGAATATCTTTAAACTCTCTTATTGCCTTCTGAGGGAAGTTTAAACCATTCTTATGACCTGGAACATGAAAAGATAACGACCCTCTTTCTTTAAACTCTATTAACGCCTCATATAAAGGCATATGATTTTGATTCATCTACATCTCTTCCTTATAATTCATTCTCCATCTATTATACAGAACAAAAAAAATAATAGGCATATGCCTATTTAAAAATATGATACTTCTAATTTTCGAAGTTGCTTTAAATAATGTATATATTTTGGATCATCTGTCTCTGTGTTCACCATATCCTTTTCACATTCATAACATATTAAATTATTATAAACATATATACCTTCTTTTCTTTTTGTCTCACAAACAATACAAACTTCACTTTGTAATTTCATAACCTTCCCTCCCTATTTAAGTGAACCTATTTTATACTTCTAATCCTTAACAATTTCCAGAAAAATATACACCCATCTCTTATATAATATGATTAACTCTTGGGCAACGTGTTTGTATTACCATTACTTCTTTCCCATTCTTTTTAACAATACAAAAAAACACGAGTCAAATGACTCGTGTTTTAGTTGCT
>NZ_NTVM01000019.1:0-34676 GCF_002558005.1 Bacillus sp. AFS012607 | reverse complement strand
TTGGAATAAACAACGTATCCGTGTAGCTAAGCTGCATGAAAAAGTAGCAAACCAACGTAAGAACTTCCTTCATCATAAGTCTAAAGATTTAGCTACTCATTTTGATGTTGTAGCTATTGAAGATCTAAATATGAAGGGAATATCGCAAGCACTTCATTTTGGAAAAAGCGTCGCTGATAATGCTTGGGGTATGTTCACTTCTTTCTTAGCTTATAAACTAAATGAACAAGGCAAACAGCTTGTGAAAATAGACAAATGGTTTCCTTCCACAAAAACATGTAGCAGTTGTGGAAATGTGAAAAATATGTCATTGTCTGAGCGAGTCTATTCTTGTATATGCGGTGTAAATCTCGATAGAGATTATAACGCAGCTATCAATATCAAAAATGAAGCAATACGCCTATTGGCGTTAGCATAGATAGCAATAAAATAACCCTTGGAACAAGGGAGTTAGCTCGGCTGTCTTAGGACGAATTCGTTAGCTACCAAAAGTAACGACTAACCGAGAAGCCCCCACTTCAAACAGTCCGTTAGGACGTTAAGTGGCGGGTAGTTCACGTTTGATTATAAGGCATGTGATATTCTGTGGCTCAAAAAATCCATACCTTATCAATTAAACCGATTGGTAACACATATTCCCTTTTTGTGATTTCCTCATATATAATGATTTTAAGAATTTATACAATTAAAATACTTGCTAATTTGTAATAACTCCTCTTTTATATTCTGAGAAAGGGGGCTTTTGTCAGAAACTGATAAGTCTTCTAATAGCTAACTGATTTTTTATTATTATTTTCTTATTTCCAACAGAGGCCATTAGTCCTAAACTTTCAAACTTATTCAATTTACGACTAATAGTCTCTCTTGTTACCCCCGCATAATTTGCCAATTCCTCTCGTGTCAATGGCAAGTTAATAAGTATTCCATCCTCAGTACTTTTGCCATATTTATCACAAAACTCCAATAATATGTGAGCAATTCTAACTTCAGGATTGTTTGTAGCTAAATTTTGCACTAAATTCTCTATCTTAGCTAAACGTTTTGTGACAACTTTTAACAACTTTAATGCAATACTTGGATTTCGTTCCATTATATAATCCATATTTTCTTTTTTTAGCATACAGATATGAGTATCTTCTATAGCATACGCACTAAAATTACTTTTTTCATCATAATTAAATATATTTAATTCACAAAAGGATTCACCACTTGTTAGTATATGCAATATTTGCTCTTTCCCTTGAAGAGTTAATGTACATAGCTTTACTTGTCCACTATTAATAATAAATAATGTATCTGATTTATCTCCCTCAAGAATTAATGGCTGACCCTTTTTAAACTTCCTATGTTTTGTCATTGAAGCTATATTACTAATTTCCTCTTCGGAAAGGGTCTTAAAAATTAGTACTTTTCTTGGGCAAAGCTCTCTTGATTTTTTATGATTATCGTCCATATTTTCTCACCTTACTTTAACTATAGAATTAAAAATATAATGATATCCAAGGTTATTATAGACATTTTTATCAAATATTGCAGTGACCCCAATCACAACTATATGTTTATAAAGACAGTGATATACACTATCTTCATAAATATATTTTGAATATGGCATAGAAAAATAAGGCCCTGAGGAGAAAGGGTGGCGCCAGGGCCCTATAGAGTGTACCGAAAATGGCTGTATCGGTATAAGTATCTGCTACATAACTATTATAGGATTTTTCAAAGAATATTTCTGTGACCAGAATCACATTCAAAAATATAAAAAACAATGAGAATACTGTGCAGTATTCTCATTGTTTTTTCCTTCTTATTCATCTAGTGGTGCAAAATGATTTTTATCTTCTCCGCACACAGGACAAACCCAGTCCTCTGGTAAATCTTCGAAACTTGTTCCTGGTTCTATATCCTCATCTGGATCCCCTACCTCTGGGTTATAAATATATCCACATGGTAAACAAATGTATTTTTTCATGATTTCCTCTCCTTTTTGTACAGCTTTATATTTTTTCTTTTAACTTGCTCATTATTTCACTTATGTTTGTATTTAATAAATCTATTCCTTCTAACGATACATGCTTTTCAATCGCAGATTTGTAAGGAATAGATGCCGCAACTCCTTCTAATGAAATCACACCGACTATTTTATTATCCTTAATAAATAACCTTGTATACTTCTCCTTACCGTCTTCTTCAACAATTGTTGTATCACATTGCTCTTCATTAACAACTCCAATTGAAAATAAAGATACATTGAATGCGTTAAAAATAGTAGTTGGAATTTCTTTTTTATAAATAGCAGTTTTAGAGACCATATTACTACCTGCTACTCTTCCTTGTTCCAAGGCAGTCCCCCATAAGCCTTCAATTTCATTATTTACTTCTGCAACATCTCCCGCAGCGTATACGGAGTCTATATTTGTTCTCATCTCCTCATCCACAACAATTCCTCTATTTAATTTAATAGCCGTATCATGTACAAGTTTAGTGTTCGGAGTAACGCCAATTGAGTAAACAATACTATCACAATTAATTTGAGAATTGTCGTTCATCTTTATGCCAGTTACAGATTCTTTCCCGAGAATAGAATCAATAGAAGTATTTAAATACACCTTTACTCCTTCCTTTTCAATTTTTCGTTTCAAGAGAAGCGAAGATTTTGTATCTAATTGTCTTCTCATTAATAAAGGAGCTACTTCTACAATGGATACCTTTTTACCAGCTTTCAGAATAGACCATGCTGTTTCTAAACCTTGTACACCCCCACCAATGGTCACAACACTTTCTTTGTCCTCTAAATGACCTTTAAGCTCATTTGCTTCTTTCATGTCCCTAATAGTAAAAATATTTTTTTTATTAATTCCATTTATCTCTAATCTTCTATTATTCGCTCCTGTACAAATTAATAGTTTATGATAAGAAAATACCGCTTCATTGGATGTAACAATAAATTGCTCATCTGTATTAATTTTTACCACCTTTGTATTTATAAAAACTGATATGTGATTATCTTGATACCACTTTTTCTTTTTAATTAACACTTTTTCACTGTGTAAATCTGAATACAGATCCTTTGATAATTTAATTCTTTTATAAGGTAGTAATGGCTCTTCACCAAAAATAAATATATTTGATCCTTTATCATACTCTCTAATAGTTTTAGCGGCATTTACAGCAGCTACACCACTCCCAATAATAACAAAATTCTTTTCCATGTTTTCACCTCCATTTTTCTATTAAATAGAACTCAATAATAAATCTGTAACAAATGTTGTTGCATGTTGGATTTTCTTTACTTTCCCCTCATCTTTTGGAGAGAATCTAATCCGAATAGGAAATTCAACATGAGTCATACCTGTAGATTGGATAACTTTTGATGTGCTTTGTACATTCATATTTGTTTCATTGAGGTAATCTTGTATCACTTCAATTGCCTCTCCACTCCAACCATATGAACCGAATGAAGCTGCAATTTTTCCTTCTAGGTTCATTTCTGTCATTTCTTTTAAAATTTCTTCTAAATTACCAATCATATCTGCATATCTAGTTGAAGATCCTATGAAGACTGCATCTGCTTCTTGAATACTCTTTAAAACCTCTGATTTTTTTGATTTATCAGCGTTAAATACTGTTACATGAATATTATCTGCTTCTAAAGTTTCTTTAATAATATTTGCCACTTTTTTTGTATTATTTTTAATTGTTGTATATACAATTGTTACTTTCTTATCTTGATTCGTATCTCTACTCATATCCGCATATAATTTAATATACTTCTGTATATCCTGACGTAAAATGTAGCCATGAGATGGTGCAATCATTTGTACATCCAAATCTTTTAGAGCTTCTATTAATGTTCTTACATATCTTCTATGTGGATGGATAATGGCATTATAATAACCAATAAAATCTTCCGTAATATCTACATTCGCTTTATCACTGAAAATCTCGTCATTTGCTATATGAGTACTAAAAATATCACAAGGAAATAAAATTTTATCCTCTACACAGTAGGTAATCATTGTTTCTTCAGTATGAAGATATGGCGTTTCTTTAAATTTCAATGTTTTTCCACCAATGTCTAATGTATCACCATCTTTTACTATTAAAAACTTTCGATTATGCAGTTTATACATCTCTTGTATTTCTGGTACTGCAATTTCTGTACATACAATCGTTGCATTAGTAGCTCTTGATGCTAATGCTGCCAATCCCCCTGAATGGTCGGGCTCTGTATGATTCACTACGATATACTGAATTTCTTGTGGATCAATTAATTTACTTAATGATTCTACAAATTCTCTTCCAAACTCTATATCAACTGTATCAATAACTGTTGGTTTTTCCGTTTTTAGCAAGTACGCGTTATAAGTTGTTCCTTTTGCTAAGATTAAACGATGAAATGGAACTTCTCTATTATCAACTTTTCCTACCCAATATATATCTTTAGTTAACTTAATTTCTTTGCCCATATAACTCAATTCCTCCTCAATCAGATTCGATTTACCACTGAATTATATAAACTTTTTTATAATTAAAAGAGGACTAGAATCACATTTTAAAAAATTAATAAAAAAACACCTGAGTAACAACTTTCTACTCAGGTGTTTTTAAAATTTATTTTGTTGCTACAATTACTAATGCCGGACCATTAAGTGAATATATTTTTTTATCAAAATTAGCGTAAGTTTCTACTGACTCAAATCCACAATCTATTAATATGGGAAGTAATTGTTTTTTTGTAATTGGATATAACTCTATACTATTTGAGAATTCTTCACCACTTGTATTTAATGTTACAGTAAATAGCACCTTGTTTCTCTCTATTGCATAATCTCGTTTGAATGAGAAATGTTCTTTCTTAATTACTGGAAATATGAACTTTTTTTGATTTAATACTTTTTCATAGTTTACAATTTGAACTATAAACTTTCCATTTTTCTTAAGTTTTTTAAAAGAACTTTGAATAAAATCAGTAATTTCCTGTAAATTGTCTAAATGAACCAACGTATTTCCAATACAATAAATACCATCAAATATCCCAGGTACATTGTCTATTTGCTGCATCCTAAGTGTATTTACAAAAAGTTTTCCCTTATGCGTTATAGCCTTCTCAGAAATTTTATCAGCCATTTTTTTCTCTGGCTCCATCGCAGTGACAATCATTCCTTTTTCAACTAATGCATTAGCCACATTCCCTGTTGCCGCACCTACATCAATTACGGAGTCCCCCTCTTGTAAATAAGAAGCAATAAAATTCAATTGTTTTTCATTTTCCGGAAAAATTTCATCATAATACGGCATTAATTTTTGGTAAAAAGTCATTATTTATACAATCCTTTCTACATCCAGTATTAGTATTGGAGAAAATATTAACACAATAGAAATTCTTAACACATTAATATATAAATATTAAATAAACAATATGAAGCATTATTAGCCTTTACAAGATAAAATATTTAAATACTATTATTGTAGTAATAAAAACGTAAATAGCATTTATACTCTCTAAAATCCCCACTTTTAAGATTGAAATATTTCTCCCATACAGTACTATAGACCGTATCAAACTTGGGATAAAAATAATGGTAATCGTTGGTGATAAAATAAGCGTAACAATCACAAGTAATAAATGGTACCACCATGACAGAATGCGATACGTTGGATTCTTTTTTTCACGTATCATTGTTTTTACATAAAACGTACTTCCCATAAAATATAAAAATGCTATAGTCGCTATTATCAATATATTTTTATCGACTGTTTTCATTGTGAAGTAATAACTAATAATTCCCCCTATACAAAACAAAATAATTGCACATACATCATTTAATAAAGCTCGTTCATTTTTTTTGCTAGAAAAATAAATGTTTATACAAAAAAACGGGAGCATAATAATAGAAAAGTAAACTATACGCCATTCATAACTAAGAGCAATAGCTGTACATATACAAGCCTCACCAAAGTACAGAAAAAAATAATATAAATAATACTTCTTTCGCGGCTGTTTTACATACATTAATAAGGGATATGTAGCTAAATACACAAAAAGCCACGCTAAAAAAAGAGGGATATGATACCATGTCCATTTACCCGTTAAAATACCTAAAACAAATGGAATAAGCAGCATTCCCCAGGCTCCATGCTGCTTTGGAATAATTAACTTCATTCTTCCACACCTCATATTTAATTTTTTTCAAAATGTTACGTAAGAATGCTAATAAGTAGCATATATATCATTAAATTTATAGATAAAAAACTTTACCAGTGAAAGAATCCCCCCACTGGTAATCATACTCCACCAATTTAGGGAATACCCATCCCAAATAGTAAAATAAAATGAATTTCTCATACTCACTCTTCCCTTATAAGATAAACTATGTTTTAAAAAAATACTGTGAGTGAAATCACTGCATTCTATTTTTATAACTTTTATTTTATAAAAATAAAACATTTTTCAGTGTGTTTTTACTCTCTGTTGATACCCTCACTCTTTGAACCTAAAATAAAAGAATTTTTATTTATAAATAATTGAATCATTCTATATCTTTTCATTTTTTTATGAGCAAAATATTACGATAAACTTCGAAATTTAGTCTCTTCTAAAAAGAAAAAATCACATACTTCATTTATTAGTACCATTGCAGAAATATACTATATATAGTATCATTTATCAAAGTTAATCACTATATATTGAACAGGAGTGGGTTTGATGAACACCTCAGACAATGTAAAACAGCAAAAGAATACTTTATGGACAACTTTTGATAAAATTATAAAAAGTAACGATCAAGACTTAATGCAAGAAAATGCAAATGTTGATGGTCGATCTCCAATGGGAATGATGGGAACATTTGCATCAGAGAGCGCAAAACTTTATATAAGGGAACATTTGCTTTCTAAACAAGTAAAAGAAGCTATTAATCAAAATATTTTATACCCACACGATTTAGATTTTTATGCAACAGGAACAACCACTTGTTCACAAATCCCTTTAGCACAATTGCTGAAAAAAGGGTTCCACACTGGACATGGCCATATGAGACAACCACAAGATATTAAAAGTGCATTAGCACTCTCGTCTATTATTCTTCAAGCTAATCAAAATATGCAGCATGGTGGGCAATCTCTTGCCATGTTTGATATAGATTTAGCACCCTATGTGAGGAAAACATTTGAAAGAAATAAGAAAAAGTTAATAGACTATCCGCTAACAAAAGAACAAATCGAAGTGTTTGCATGGAGAGAAACAGAAAACGATACATATCAAGCATGTGAAGCATTTATTCATAATTCCAATAGTATGCATAGCCGTGGTGGTGGACAAGTTCCGTTTATTTCAATTAATTATGGAACGGACACATCAAAGGAAGGAAGACTATTAATTAAACAATTACTACAGGCAACACAAGCGGGATTAGGAAAAAGCGAAACGCCTATTTTCCCCATTCAAATTTTTAAGTTAAAAAAAGGTGTAAATTTTGAAGAAAAAGATCCAAATTATGATTTATTTGAACTTGCATTAGAAACAACAGCGAAGCGATTGTTCCCTAACTTTTCATTTTTAGATGCGCCATTTAATGCAGCGTATTATAATGGGCACCCAGAAAGTGAAGTATGTTATATGGGGTGTCGTACTCGTGTGATGTCTAATATTCATGGTGAGGAGACAGCAATTGGCAGAGGAAATCTATCATTTACCTCTATTAATCTAGTAAAATTGGCTTTAATAAATGATTCAAAAGAAGGATTTTTCAAATCGTTAAATCATTATATCAAACTTGGCATTCGTCAATTGCTAGAAAGATATTCATATCAATGTACAAAAAAGGCAAGAGATTTTCAATTCCTATATTCACAAGGGATTTGGCGCAATGGAGAAAAACTACAACCAGAAGACTCAGTTACTGAGATTTTAAAGCAAGGAACATTGAGTCTTGGTTTTATTGGACTTGCGGAATGCCTGGTTGCCCTAACAGGAAAACACCATGGGGAAGATACAGATTCATGGCGACTTGGAAAAGAAATTGTTACCTTTATGAGAAAAAAGATGGACCAAGCAACAAAAGAGCATTGCTTGAATTTCACCTTAATTGCAACTCCTGCCGAGGGACTATCAGGGAAGTTCATCAAAAAGGATCGTGCTGATTTTGGAACTATTACAGGTGTAACCGATCATGATTACTATACAAATTCATTTCATATTCCAGTTTATTATCCTATTCAAGCAATTAATAAAATACGTTTAGAAGGACCGTTTCATGCTCTTTGCAACGGTGGTCATATTACGTATATTGAACTAGATGGGGCGGCAGCGCATAATCAAATGGCTTTAAAACAGATTGTTCAAGCAATGGCACAGTATGAAGTAGGATATGGTTCAATTAATCACCCAGTGGATCGTTGTAAATGTTGTGACTATAATGGAGTGATTGAAAATGAGTGCCCTAGCTGTGGAAATATAGAAGATCATCATATTGAAAGAATTCGCCGTATTACTGGATATCTTGTAGGGGACATGTCAAAATGGAACAATGCAAAGCGTAGTGAAGAAGCAGATCGTGTGAAACATAAATGAAGGTAATGAATATTATTCATGATAGTGTAGTAGATGGTGAAGGATTACGGACAGTTGTGTTTTTTGCCGGTTGTCCGCATCATTGTTTAGGTTGCCATAACCCCAAATCATGGAATCTTTATAATGGTACCGAGATGAGTGTGAAAGAAATTATAAAAGAAGTATCCACAAATCCTCTAACTGATGTAACATTTTCAGGTGGTGACCCATTTTTTCAAGCTATCGAGGTCAAAGAAGTTGCAAAGGCTGTAAAAAGTTTAAACAAAAATCTTTGGATTTACACTGGCTATACACTAGAAGAGATACAAAACTCACAAAACAAAGATATGATTGAGCTGTTACATTATGGAGATGTTTTAGTTGATGGAAGATTTGAAATCCAAAAAAGAGATTTGACTCTTCCATTTCGCGGAAGCTCAAATCAACGTATTATACGCCTAAAATAAGTATAATTCCCTTGCTTTTCTTCGATTATTAGTCATCACTAATCCAATATTTATGAGCAGAAAGTATCTGCTCATAAATATTGGAAATATACAATAAGAAAATTTATAAAAACAGGTTATAAAAAAGGGACATGCTCAATTCTTACACTTTTTTTGCAATGCTTTTGGAACATATACACAAAAAGGTTCGCTTTCCATGTAATCCCCCGTCATCGCAAATGCCCTAGAACGAGATCCCCCACAAACATATCGAAACTCACAAACACCGCATTTTCCTTTATAATTATCTGGATTACGAAGGCTTTGAAAAACAGGAGAATTTCGATAAATTTCAGCTATCGGTTTTGATTTAATATTCCCGGTTTTAATTGGCAATAGCCCACTTGGGTATACATCTCCAATATGAGAAATAAATACAACGCCATTTCCATCATTCACTCCTTTTGGAGCGCGTCCAAATCCATTAATTCCGTCCATCATCCCTTCCATCAGTACATCTCTATATTGAATAATTTGATCAATTTTTTTAATTCCTTTCATTTTTTCTTGAAGAACAACGCGTCTATAGTGCTGAGCAGCTGTGGTTTTTATATCAAAAGAAACAGTTCTGCTTAGCTGGTATAGCCAGCGGAACACTCTTTCATGTTGAATTGGTGAAATCATATCTTTCTCTTTACCACGTCCTGTTGGGACTAAGAAAAATACACTCCACAACACACAACCTAATTCTTCTACCAAATTTGCCATATCTTTAAGTACGCTCAAATTATAATTAGAAACAACTGTATTAATTTGAATAGGGATTTTTAATTTATTTAAATGATGAATTGCATCCATTGTTAATTTAAATGACCCCTCTGTTCCTCTAAAATGATCGTGTACTTCAGCTGTTGGTCCATCTATACTAAATGCCCATCTAGCAATCCCAACATCTTTTGCTTTTTTAATCGCTTCTTTAGTAACCTTTGGAGTAGCACTGGGTGTCATGGAAACCCGAATACCTTTCTTCACCGCGTATTCAGCAATATCATATATATCCGAACGCATTAATGGATCCCCACCAGTAAAAACCAGCATCGGATTATCCATTTCATATATATCATCAATTAGTTTTTTTCCTTCTTCTAATGTTAACTCAAAAGGATCGCGATAATGCTGAGCTTCAGCACGACAATGTAGACATTTTAATTCACATGCTCTTGTTAACTCCCATATTACAATAAATGGGTTTTTGTTGTAATCACGATTTATCAAAAAGAAAGCCTCCCATCAACTTACATACTATATTGTAAAATTATATGTGCATTTATGTTGTGAGATTTATCACGCATAAGATTCTTGGTAATAAAAAAACCTCACCAAAATAGATGAAATGGAGATAAGAAAGCGCTCACCTATAAATAGGAGAGCGCTTTTCATTTAAAATATATCTTAAATATATATATTTTATTTCTTTTTTATATAAATTTTATTTATTTATTATTTCTATTAGATTTCATCAAATCATCTAGTAATAAATCTAATTCTCTACTATAACAAAGCACCTTTTCATGAGTGAATCCATACTGCTTAACAAGCGATATTAATTCCTCTTTTTTTTCAATTACTTGATTTAACTTCTTATAATTAGACATAGCTTTGTACACTCCCATCTTACCTTCATACAGGTCATCTAGGCAGCATTTTTGTTAGATGTTCTATTTAAAACAATGCTGTTTATAATATATATTTCCCCTTAACACCCATATACAATATATTTACAAATATCAAATACAAAATCTATGAACTTAAAAAGTTATACCTACTTAACTTATTACACACCTTTATATGCTTGTTTATAGACTTCTTTTAATTCTGAAATCAATGGGAGTTTCGGATTTGCTGGTGTACATTGATCTTCAAATGCTCTTTCCGATAAGACATCCACAACATTTTCAAATGCTTCTTGTTTTACTCCTTGTCCTGCAATACTCATATTAATATTCAATTCTTTTCCAAGGCTGATAATTGCTTGTACCAAAGATTCTACCCCTTCTTCTACTGTACTTGCTGGCAACCCCAATGTTCTTGCAATATATGCATAACGTTCATCTGCCACAAAATGCTCATATTTTGGGAACAATGCATGTTTTCTCGGCTTAATAGCATTATAGCGAATTACATGCGGCATTAAGATTGCGTTAGCGCGTCCATGTGGAATGTGAAATTCTGGTCCAAGCTTATGCGCCAAACTATGATTAATACCAAGAAATGCATTTGCAAAAGCCATACCTGCAATTGCAGAAGCATTATGCATTTTCTCACGTGCTTCTTCATCATTTCCATTTTTATATGCTCTCGGTAAATATTTAAATACCAGATCAATGGCTTTTAAGGCCAATCCATCTGTATAGTCATTTGCCATAATAGACACGTATGCTTCAATTGCATGTGTTAACACATCCATTCCAGTGTCTGCTGTTACATGAGGTGGCACTGTCATTACAAACTGTGGATCAATAATCGCTACATCTGGTGTTAATTCATAATCAGCAAGTGGATATTTTATATTATTTTTTTTATCTGTAATAACCGCGAATGGTGTCACTTCTGACCCTGTTCCTGATGTTGTTGGAATCGCAACAAATTGTGCTTTTTGCCCTAATGTTGGAAACTTACATGTACGTTTTCTAATATCTAAAAACTTTTGTTTGATTCCAAAGAATTTTGTTTCTGGATATTCATAAAATAGCCACATTCCTTTTGCTGCATCCATTGCTGAACCTCCGCCCAATGCAATAATTACATCAGGTTTGAAGCTTCTCATCATCTCAGCACCCTTGAAAACTGTTTCATCTGATGGATCTGGTTCTACCTCTGAGAAAACACCTACTTTTACATCATTTAAATGTTGTTGTAAGTAATGTGTAACTGTATCCACATATCCCAGTTCTACCATTCCTGGATCCGTTACAATGAATGCTCGTGAAATGTTTGGCATCTTAGCTAAATATTGTGTCGCATGTTTTTCAAAAAAAACCTTAGGTGGTAATTTGAACCATTGCATATTATTTTTTCTATTCGCCAAACGCTTTACATTTATTAAATGTGTAGCTGTTACGTTTTGGGAAACAGAATTCTTACCATATGATCCACAACCTAATGTTAAAGATGGAATAAATGCGTTATATATATCACCAATCCCACCTTGTGCTGACGGTGAATTTACAATAAGACGACAAGCTTTCATTCTTAAACCAAATTGTTTTTGTACTTCTTTATTTGTAGAATGAATAACTGCTGAATGCCCTAAGCCACCCAAATTTAACATTTCTTCACAGTATTTAAATCCTTCTTCTCGTGAATTTGCTTTGATACAAGCTAATACTGGGCTCAATTTTTCACGTGATAGTGGATATTCCGCACCCACTCCCTTAATTTCAGCTACAAGTATTTTTGTATCTTCTGGTACCTTAATGCCTACTAATGAAGCAATATAATGTGCTGATTTCCCAACAATATCACTATTTACTGCACATGTATTTTCATTAATAACAAGCTTCTCTAGTTTTATTCTCTCTTCTTCGGTAACAAAATAACAATTGTTGTCTTGCATTTCTTTTTTTACACTATTATAGATTTCTTTATCTACAATGATTGCTTGTTCAGAAGCACAAATCATACCATTATCAAATGTTTTTGATAAAATTAAATCATTAACAGCTCGTTTTACATGTGCTGATTTCTCTAAATAACAAGGTACATTCCCAGGTCCTACCCCTAAGGCCGGTTTCCCTGTAGAATATGCTGATTTCACCATTCCAGCACCCCCGGTTGCAAGAACAAGTGCAACCCCCTCATGGTTCATTAATCTTTTTGTTGCCTCAACAGAAGGTTTTTCGATCCATTGAATGCAATTCTCCGGTGCCCCTGCCTTAATTGCAGCATCTCTTAAAATTTTAGCCGCTGCAACAGAGCATTGCTGAGCAGATGGATGAAAAGCAAAAATAATTGGATTTCGTGTTTTCATTGCAATAATTGCTTTAAACATAGTTGTTGAAGTAGGATTCGTTACTGGTGTCACACCAGCAACTACACCTACTGGTTCGGCAATTTCGATGACTTCTTCATGTGGATCTTCATGAATAATTCCTACAGTCTTATCTTTTTTTATGCTATGCCAAATATATTCAGTCGCAAATATGTTCTTTGTACATTTATCCTCATACACACCTCGACCAGTTTCCTCAACCGCCATTTTTGCTAATGGCATATGTTGATTTAATCCAGATAATGCCATTTCATGAACAATATGATCTACTTGCTCTTGCGTATAAGATTCTAGTGCTTTTAGTGCTTCTTTTCCATTTTCAACTAAAGTATTAACAACTTCTTGTACATCATTTTCATCTTTAATTACTACGTTGACCATTGCTTGTACTTCTTTTTCATCTGTCTTGTTTGTCATATTAAAGCCTCCAGATCACTATAAAAATAGATTTAAAATGTTGGAACTTATTGTTTTCATCTTGCCTATTAAGTAAAGCCTTAAATCATGTGAAGTATTTCACAAATAATAATATGAAATTTTCAACTACTCCTACTATACATGAAATGACTATTTTTTATTGTGTATTTTTTGTGAAGTGTTTCACAAATATTTATAATAATTCTAATCAACAATTACTTATTTACACCATCAATATATACAATTACATTCTCAGTTGTATTATTTCTCAATTCAATGTACACCTCAGCATTAAAATACAATATTTGTTGATGCCTTAATATCTCAATTTCATTATCAATTATAACCATTGTTTCACCGAAAACTGCATACATACATATATCCTTGTTCAAATATTTTGGTATGACAACATTACCTGACGGATTAATGAAAAAAAATGATGGAAATGTATTTTCAGTTTTATTAATAATTGTTTTGAATACCTCATCATTTAATCCCATAGGTGTTACATTTTTTAGTTGCATAAATATCACTCCTATTCATGTATAAAAAATTTAATAAAGTATAATAAATTTATACTCTATTTTTACAAACTTATAGCTAGGATCTCGACTTTGCCTATAAGTTTATAACTATTAATTTCCTAAAGCAACAGTAATTCATCTTCTTGTAAAGGACTATTAATTTGTTATATTACGTAAATCTCTTTGTTGTGGTAACTATACCTAAAATGATATTTAACACTTATATGTAATTTAGTTATTATTATTTAATGTGTATAGTGGTTAAAAATTTTTATTAATAAATTTTAAAAACATTAGTATATATAATATAAATAGTTTTTTATTTAAAAATATATTGTTTGTCCCCATCCTATCTGAAATATTCCCCCTTTTCTTAAAATCTTATATAAATATATATCTTATATATATTAAAAATATAAAGATAAAACTTATATAGGTTCATAAAATATAGAATAAAGCTTGCTATGACAATGTTTTTAACATGCCCTACTGTAAAAAATCATAAATGGTATGTAATGGGAGTGTAAAAATAGACTTTGTTGTACAATCCTTTCTACATAAAATCATAAAATAATACCACTATTCCTACATAAAAAATGAAGAAAAATAATTCATCGATAAGTATATTTATTCACCCGTAAATAAGAAGATATTCTCGATAGTTGTCCCCGATTTGTAGTTATTTGTACACAATCTATACACAATAATCATGATTTAATCCACTTAATTCAGTTATTCATATTTAATCACATAATACTTGATGAATTTTAGTAGATTTACTTATAGAACCCTTATATAGCAACAATAGTATGATATTTTTATTCACAAATGATACTTTTTATAAACATATCCACTAAAAATTTAATTTTTCTTATGATTTTATGTAGAGTAAAATCTCTATTTATATAGGTATTGGATGCCTTTTCAAGTTACTATTGTGGAAATTAACAATGATGAATAACTTTTATTGTATAGAAGTGCATAAAAAAAGATTCTATTTTCAATAGAATCTTTTAGAAAAGTATATAAATGGATCTAATAGAAAGACTTTGAATGATAGAGCCAACACGAATAGCCCTCTACTTTGATTTTTTTTTCAAATATAGAGAGCTGAAAATGATTACATTTCTTCCATTACTTTTAATACCTGTTCAGTTGATGTTACTTGAATTCCAGCACGTATCAGCTGTTCCAAGGCACGTATAAAGGTAATTAAATTTATGCTATCAGGTACTTCAATTACCCTTAGCTTTTCTTTTGGTAATTTATCTATCTTTTCAATGAACAATTCACGTACATCACTAGGAATAAAGCGTTCTTTATGTCCTTTTATTTTTAGAAGTTCACGCATTTCTATTTCTAAAGCCATATAAGCATTTAGATTTGCACCTTGTTCATAAGCGTATTTTCTAAATAATGTTTCTTCTTGATATCTTAGATAATTACGATGGTAAGATTCCTCTGTAACAGGTACGGCAAATTTGTTCTTTAATAACTCAAATGTTTTACGGAACAGCTTTTTGATGCTTCGGCGAGAGTACATAGAGAAATGCAATCCGAAATCAAATATAGCTTGCTCTTTTTGTTTTGCTGGTACGTGCTGTGTAATAAGAGGATAAACCCCTTCTTTAGCTGCGGTATCAAGAATATGATACTGTGATGTTTGATTCAATAATTTTTTCAGTGTATATACTAACTTACTTGGATATTTTTCAGTGCGATCAATCATGTCACGCAAACTATGTATTACACTACGGATTTGTCGATGACAGGTATTTTTAAGTACATGAATAAATTTATTCATGTCTCGTGTAAATTCCCCAATATGCATTTCTTGTAGTGTAGATTCAATAAATCGGGCTTTACGGGCATACGTAACCTTTGGAGTAAAAGGATCACGATACTGTAGTTCGCCTGATTCTTTTCCACATAAGAAGTCTGAATGAATAGATAAAAATAAAGTCGTGTATTTTTTCTTGTTTTGAACCCCTTTTTGTAGTTTACAGATTTTGAATAGTGGAGTTCCTGTACAAGGCAATACAGTCGTTAGTTCTTTCATAACTGCACGAATTTGATGTGGATACTTCTTATGTAGAAAGCGGTACATCCCACCAAAGTGAGTCTTATTACCTCTTTCATCCTGTTTGTCTAAAGAACGTTTTAATGTAGTTTCTCTATGCTGTTGCATAGCAATATCTAAGAATAGCTTCTTAGATGCTATTGAAAGTTCAAAGAAAGCCTTTGTAAAGACTACAGGACTAATGTAAACATAAGGATTTGCTTTTTCTGTTTCTTCATTCATAAAATGAGTTATTTTAATTGTGTATCGACTATCTAATTCATTTTCAATCGTAATAATGTTATGTAGGCTTAATTTTCTTAATGCAATATAGAATTGAGAATGCTGTATACATGCCAATTCTTCTTTGTATTGCTTATAGTCTTCCCAAAGCATATGTACTGTTACGTTTGGAATAATACCATTTGTATAGCATTTTTTATGTAGATAAAGGAATACTTCAAGATCTGCATTTGTAATACCGTACAATCTATGTTTTCTTCCCATTGTCTTTGAAATAGTATGACGTGAAAAAGATGGCTTTGCCTGTGCAACAAATCCATCGATATCCGCAATACGTTCTTCATACGACATTTGATTAATAATATCTTCAAGGTATGTATCTTTATAGCTATAGTATTTTCCTTCCAATGCATCAACAAGTGCTTGCCAAGATTTTAATGTAACTATAACCGCATTAGTAGATTGTCCATTTAGACTACGTTGATTACGAATAACAAATGATTTGCTCATCTTTTTCACCTCCTATACAAATTAAAATATACATATCCGTACAATATAAAATATACCGATTTTAATTATAGCAAATCAAAATTCGATGAAATGGGCCCCTTTAAGAGCAAACATGAAAAAATGAAATGTACGTTAATCCCTTTCATATCAAGGGGTTTCGGGTTTTGTTCTATTTTTTTTATGGACATGATATCACTATGGATTTTCATGTTCCGAATAAACAAGAAAATGAGTTATAAACTGCTAATAAACGTTGTTCTAATGGGATTGGAAGCTTATTTTCACAAAAATATAAGGGACATGATAGGGCTGTGGATTTTCATATTTCTATTTATTACAATTCACATGAAAATCGTTAATAAACATTGATGTTAAAGGGATTTATATGAAATTTGGCATTTATAAAAGGAACATGATACCGCTAGGAGTGATTCATCTTTTCAGATAGAAAGGGACATGATACCGCTATAAATTTTCATGTTTTATAATCCCCTGAAATTTGAGAAGATGTGGTATAAATGTATGGTATATAAGGGATTTAAGAGGATTTATGAAACACGAAAGGGACATGATACCGCTATAAATTTTCTTGTTTCATACCTTGAATATAGAAGAAACCCTATTGTATCAAGGATAGAAAAGATTATGAAAAAATATATAGTTTAATTTCATGAAACATTTTAGGCTGGATTTTTTTCATGTTTTAATCAAAAGGGACATGATACCGCTATAAATTTTCACTTTGTATGCAAAATTTAATGAGTTTTACCATATATACAGCGAAACTGTTAAAACATGAATAACCTAGCTTTTTCATGTTTAGTCAAAAGGGACATGATATCGCAAAAGAATTTCATGTTTCAGTTAATCCCTTGAAAAATATTGGTTTTCATATAACGTCTTACCTTTTCCAAATGGATACAGTCTTGTATAATCAGTAAAAGAGGTGGTTATAAGCATACGTGCTAGATTATCACTAAAGGATGGTTGGATAGAACTTACTGTATTCTTTTTTATTTTCATGAATAGGAACATCATAAGGCTATATAGATTTAAGTTTAAATCATTCTCAATTGTAAATTAAATAAGGAGAAGGATGTATATGGATAATGTTCTACAATTGTTTAAAGATGCATTAGTAATATCAGCACCTATCTATAAACATAATGAACAATTGTGGTATAAATGGAATGCTTATTACTTAGAAGTTAAAGAAGATACTAGTAGGATCGTAACTTCGGACTATTTTTCCCCATCATTTTCAATGCTTGTACAGTGGCTTGAACAGCAACAAAAAAAGGGAATCTCCTCTTTGGAAATATTCACCAACATAGAAGCTTACCAAATTGAAATTGATGTGGCGATAGGATTATTTGTGGAGCAAGAGTTTTCAAGAGCTAACAATGAAACCGTGCAGGAACCAAAGGAATCTAATACAAGTTTAGAGCACGAGAATTACTATGAAGTGAATAATTCTGCGGTTTATTATAAATTAAGAGATGGTATAGCAAAGAATCAATTTGAAGAAGATGAAAATACAAAGTTGAAATCTTATCCAATTGAAACGAAAGATAGTAGTGGAGTTGCACAACTTTCTTCACATAAAGATGAAGATTTAAGATTAATAAATATTGAAGAAGCTGCTCGTTGGAATACATTGGTTGATGGTGTAATGAGTAATATGGATGATTTAACTGCTGACTGTTTAGATGCAATTACTATCCAATGGTTAAATGAGGCAAAGTCCCCTGATGAATTCATAGACTTTTCATATAATCAGGTATTAGAAATGTGTAGTATACCTAAAGCAAAGGCTAATAACACAGAATATTATCGAGCAGAAGATAAAATAAAGGTTGCCAAACGAATTGCTGCCTTAGCAAGTATTTTTATCTATTTAAATGATGATAATGAGGTAGTTGTATTAAATGATCGAGCTGAAGCAGGTAAACATTATGAAGTAAAGCGAGAAGTTATTAAGAGGCTTTTTGTATTAGATTCTGTGGTACTCTGGAGAGATACTAACACTAACGAATATATGGGGATAGAATCTTGCAGGATTAAGCCAGGGAGCTTCTTATCAAGTTATTTATATGGTTCTAGTAGTACAACGGCACTATTATCAAAAAAAGCGTTAGAATATAATAGTTATAGACATAAATATCATAAGAGATTGATTCGTTATTTAACTTGGCAATGGAGAATTCGTCAAATGTTCTCTAGTTTAAAAAGGCCTTACTCTATAGGAGGAGATAAGGGATTACTGGCTGTCATGGGTATAAATCAAAATCAGAAGCCAAATCGTATTCGTGAACAGTTAGAAAATGTTCTTATTGATTTAGAGAAGGAAAAGGTAATATCACATTGGGAGTACAGTGAAGATTTAAAAGAGGAAATGTTAACAAAGAAGAATTGGTTTAAGAACTATTATGCTCAGTTAGGTATAATAATTTTACCGCCGAAAGAATTAATGAATTCAATAGAAAAAATAGTGAAGAAAAAAACAGTAGAGATCATACAAGAAGAGTCTCCTGTGAAAATAGAAAATAACACTTTAGATGTTGATGATTATGAAAATTCAATTAGAGAAAAAATATCATTCTTCCATATGAATAAAAATATTACAATGCGAGAACTTTCAAAAGAAATAGGTATATCACAACCTACCCTTTCTAGGTTTTATAATAAGAAAACAAAACGCCTTTCAGGCACGGCTAAAGATAAATTAAATCAGTGGTATAAAAGACAAATTATTATTGATAAGATGTAGAAAAAGCTTAAATTTATGATAAAAAGAGTCCCTATTTTAGGGACTCTTTTTATCATGGATTTATAACGCTAGTTACCAAATAAATTGGCCGTATCCAGATCTTCATATTCATCTTTTAGTACTGCTTTTTCAGTTGTTGATTCATTTTCTTTATGTGTATCTTTAGAAGTAGAATTCTTTTCATTAGATGAGATTATTCTATTTGAATCGGCTATCTCTTCTTCATTTGCTTGGCTTTCTTTTTGAATAGTAAGGTTTGAATTATTTAAAAGTATACGCTTAACATCATTTAAAAAGTCTTTATCTTGAAGTAAAATTTCTTTTTGCATTTGTTGTTGTATCTTATAATCAGCCACGTCTTGTAATCCGTGTTTATCAATAAAATAGCAAACAAGTTTATACAAAGAATCGGCTATATTGCTTTGTGACTCGAACCATTTAAAGAATTCTTCATTCTCAATCTTCTTGAGGTTCCAGAAGAAGGATTCTCTTTTTTTGTCGGACATACTATTTCACCTTTTTTCGAGAAAGAATTTTCTTGATAATTTGCATCCCCTTAGCATTCATATCTACAGCGTATTTCTCTGGAATCCACAATAAGTACATTCCAACTCGCTCACAATACTCTAATAATTGATTATATAATTCATCTTTAAAAGTAATACTTCCCCCACCATACACACATAAAACTTCAGCTTCACTGGCTGTATTGTTTACATATTTTTCATCTGTATCTTCTAGGATTAGTTCAGCTTGTTCCACTTTTGTAATATTAAAGTGGGTTGTTGCCTCTTCATGGTATTTATGATCTATATCTTGAAGAATTTGAGAGAATTGTTGGCGTTTAATGTTTGTGCCACGTTCTTGATTTAATAATTTTACAGCTTCTTCTGTAGCATGACCGACACCACGTCTTTCACCGCTACAAGCATCAATTACTGGGTTCACGCCAACTGTATAGATATACTCAGTTGTTCCATCCCCAATATCAGAATGTAGAATCTTTTTGTTTTTAAAGAAAGAGCCGTCAATTTTTTTGATTTCAAGTTTTTTTGCATATAGTTTAGTGAAATCAGTAAACATCTCCTCTTCCCCTTCAAGAATTGCAAATAACGGAGGAACACCCTCTTGTGTAATGTTTGCACTATTAAATGTTAAGCTAACCGTTACCTGCTCTTCTCCTACATAAACCACTACAACATGATTTGAATTAGTAAAACGCTGTTCTAAATGTTTAGCGTTTACGGGTGTCCATTGGCTTGCTGGGATAGCTGAAATAAGGTCGACAGTCACATTGATTGATTGTGGTAGTTCTTCTGTGCGTTCCCATTCAAGTTGAACTGATTTGTTTGCAATTAATCCTAGCATATTAATTAGAGGCAAATCATCATTGTATTTTTGACCGACTTTAATGTTCATGTTTTTAGGATTTTTCCCTGTTAACATCGCTCGATTACCAATGAAATACATTCCGGATCTTCGAATTGATTTACTAGCAATATTCACGAACATATTATCTACTAAATTAACTACGTTTTTTTGGATGTTTGTTTCTGTAACATTAGGCATTGAGTAAACACTTTGATATACATTTTTCATTTTTATGTATTCACCATTGATGTAACCTTTAAATGAATCGTTCCCAATATCACCTTCTATGTCTATATGAAGAGTTTTGCCTTTTAAACTTGCCATTATACATCACCTCTATGAAATTTATTTCTAATTTATATCTAATAAATATATTATAACCTATAAAACCTTTAATAACAAGGGTTTTATAAGGTTTATGAATAAAAAAATATAATTAAAATATAAAATAGATATAAAATAAATATAAATTAGATAATAAATCGAGATGTGTTGGGTTATTTCGGGATATTTCTGATCTTTTGTATTTTTAGATATACATTAGATATCTAAAAAATATACATAAAATATAAAAGGCGTTATTGGTGGGAGGAATACGTTTGTCGAAGATGCCTTTTAAAATATCATGTTGTTTCTATGGATTATGGATAGACTATTGATGATATATTTTGGGGATCCAAGGGATATCTAGTGGAATGAGGTATACATTTTAATCAGGGGAAAGAAAATTAGAATGCAAATAAGATTAATTACGAATATGACTTATACATACTTGAATAGTTAAAATGGTTAGCCGAATAAACGTTATAAAGGTGTTATTTCAGTGTTTGATATTATGTGAACGCTAGGCGTTATTAATGCGTTAAACCCCTCTATATCAATGATTTCAATGTTTTTTATAAACCAATAGCTGATAAAAGAAATGAGATTGGAAGATTAGATGTTTTTTGGTGTAGTAACGCATTGAAAGACGGTTTTAAACTGAGATCTTTATTATAGTAAGTTTGTTTTTGGCTATTTTGATGATAACTATAACTAAAAGACTAAAAAGTAGTATGCAAATTAACTCTCTACATATCAAGTTACAATATGTATTTTTGTTGTATATGTTCTATTTGTATTTGCAGCACTCCTTTAAAAGAATAGAGAATCTATGAAATTTGATTCGAATATAAAAATTAAACAGGATTAATTACAGATTCATATATATTTGCTAAACAAACGTTATTATGGTGTTTATCTGGCGAACTTAGCAAATGAACACTAGGCGTTTTTAAAGCGTTAAACATTGTAATAGCAACATTTAAAGGTGGTTTTAAAGAGAAAATGGTTTACGTAATGATAAAACCTATAAATTTATTTTCGAGCTCAATAATAAAAAAAGTAGTTTATATAGGCTGTAAAGAATTTCAATTGAAGTATTTCTATATAAAAAATCACATAGATATCAAAGTAGTCTCTACATACATACTTAAATCATAGTGGCAATATAAAGCTATGTTGAAAAGGTGTTTTTTAGGAGGTTCATTGGTAACATACTTTGAAAAATAAAACTACTTTCTGAAGCAACTAATATAATATGATTTGGGATTGGATATATATCTAGGGTGTTAATCGGTTTACATACTTTTACTGTTTATAGTAGGAATGTAGTAAGTGATCCTCCGTGAACGCATAGCGTTCACGGAGGATCACAGGAATGCTGGCTTAAAGTTTAAAAGTAAGATATTTAAATAGATAATGAATAACCTTCAGTGCTCTTGTTTTATTTTTGAAATTAACTCTAAATTTTTGTGGTAAGACATCAAATTTTTTAACCAAAATTATATATTTAAGTTTCTTAAGTTACATTAAATACAATAGTTTTATTATATGAACGTTTTAGAAGTGTTATTTAGGCGTTGTTATTTTGTAATGGGGCCTACTTGAATCAATTTTTAGTTGCATATTTACATATTAATTAATTCGATGTTTTTGATGGATAGAGCAGAAGCTTCGGTAAAGAGATAATATGAGTGTAATTTAAAAGAATCTTCTTTTTTATATAAGGAGATTCAAGATAGAAATCTTAGTCCGGAGAGAAGTACGATGGATATAAGCATATGTTTTTTGAAATGAATTACTCTAGTCCAAACAAAATAAAATTCTACAAAAGAAACAAACGAACGGAAATATGGTTATAATAGATGATCAAACAAAAATATCTATAATCTATAGTGGAACGCTGTTTGTAAAGCCTATGAATTAGTACGACTGTTAGATGATACATAAAAGAATTAATGAAAATTGGTACTTCTGTTGAGAATGATGTGGGATTAGGAATTAAAGAAGTCTTTTTATTTATAAAAAAGCTAAATTTGTTCCAACAGTAGAAACTAGCTAATAAAAACAAAACGTATTCTTTTCAGAAGAACGAATGATACTTTGAACTGGCATATGTAGTCTAAAGAAGGCAATAATTTTTTGATGTATCTTAGATGTAATTTCAATAATGTTGGAGTCGAAGGCAAAATGTAATGAGGAGAAAGTTATAGTTATATCTAATCGCATGCTTTAGGCATTTATTTTAGAGGTTTTACGAATGAATTTTTCATTATTATGGTATATTCTATAATAGATATATTAATCAAGGATTAACTAAAAAAATAAATCAATTCATTTCTAGCTTTACAATATAATTATAAAAAAATAGAAAATTTTTATAATGGGATTTATGAGTGTAACGAAAGTTACTATCACACATTGAGGGTTTCATGAACGTTATAAAAACGGTCATGAAACCCTCAGAAAATATTTTTAACACTACTAACAATTTTTTGTATAGGATGTATTTAATATGAGAATACTATTTATGTGAAACTGTGACCTCTTAACAATATTGCGATCTATTTAATATATGAGATTACTGTTTTATCCTGTTTTTCATAATTTCGTCAAGCATTTTGGCTTACGTCAATTGGCATACACCTACCACGTTCACATTTTTGAGGAAATAGTTCTTTGTCAGAGATTGATAAAATTTATGCAATAATTTTGAGAGTGCTACTTTTAAGCAACTATGCTTTTAAATGATGTTACCAAATCGAAGATGTTATAAATTTAAATTATTAATCCTAACTATAATCTATAAAGGTTAAGTGAATATTTTAAGGTATCGGGATTCTTAGAGAATCTAAACGTTATCAAAGTGTTATTTTAGTGTTTATTTTCACGTGAACGCTATCCGTTATTTTACCGACTAATCCCTTAACTACAACGTTAGGAGTTATTTAAAGAGTGTTACACCTAACAGATGTATGAATAAATAAAATAAGGATACATATGACGTTTTGTTCCATTTGAATGATAAAAATAAAATATATCTATACATAAATTAGTATTCTATATATTATTTAATTATTATAATATAATATATTTTATAATTAGTACTAAATGTTATAAAAACAATTTCAACTAAATGAAGTAAAAATATATCGTATTAAATTCTTTAAACAGGGATCAACTTGCAAGAAGCAAAGCATAATCTTCCAAGGGCGTATTTCAAGAAATCCACTAATTTTAGCTGTGTTATAGATGTTCATGAGAGTTTCATTCTTATAACACACATTATGATAAAGGTATTAACACAAGTTTAAATCATAAGAAGGAAGTATTTTATTTATAAAGTATATGAATTACGAGAATAGCCACCTAACAAATAAGAAATGGAGTGTCTTTTTATTTAATAATCTTGCATCTCCAAACATCCTTACAGGCTGTTTGAGGTGCAAGATGTTTAATACTGTAGGAATAAAAAAATGAACGCTTACGAAACGTTAATTTAACGATTCGTAAAATGTGAACGCATAGCGTTCACAAGGAATTCGGCACATTAATATTATACGTTTAGATATATTTATATCTAAACGTATAATGTGGCTTTAGGATAGATATGTCTTATTTAACAGTGTTGATAACGCGTATAAATTAGTAATAATGAACGCTGCGATGGTATGGTGCTTTTTTATCATTACAAATCTTAAGATGTATCCTAAGTTAATGTTAAGCTTAATATAACAAATACAATCTGATAAATTTATTAAAGTAGGCTGGAGATATATGAAGTATCTTTGGAACCCATAAGGCAGGACGAAGGGATAAGTAGTTGTGATTATGCTAAATCTTTTTAACTTAAGTGTTATTGAGTGTTTTTTATGTGAACACTACCCGTTTTTTTGGTGTTTATCTCTTTAATATCAATATCCTGAGTTGTTTAAAGGATACAATATATGCTAAAGCAATATATAAAATCTGATAGGGTGTATCAATTAATAGTCCATAATAAAGCTGGATGTTTCTATGTTGTACTAATTAATGAACGTTATAATAACGACCCTGACTATGCTATATATGTCATAAAGTATTTTAAGCAAGTGGTATGAAATAAAGTAGTTGCTAAATTAAAAATAGTTGATGTTAGTAGACTATGTTCGAAGTATGATTACGGAAATATAGACATTAATTGGCGTGTTCTTCCTGTGGTACATATCTTATTAGCAAAGTTTTAAATTATAAGAGCGATAAGAATCGTCTAAAAGGCCTAGGATCTATGTGATAGCTGCCTAACAAATTAAAGAATGGAAAATTTTCTTTGTTTAGTGTTTTGAACTTGAAACGATCTGTAAGGATATTAGATGGCTAGTATTTTAATACAATAAAAAAACTCTATGAGCGCTTACAAAACGTTAATTTAACGTTTTGTAAATAATGAACGCTATGCGTTCATTAGAGATTCAGTGCATAAATATAGTAGTTTTCCTTTAAGGACGACATAATGTAATTTTAGAAGTAAAAGATATGGCCTTTAATAATAGCGTTTATAACGCATAGGATTTAATAATAATGAATGCTGTGATTGATGACATTTATATGAAAAAATTTAGTCTGGCAAAATGAATTAAAGAAGACTAGAAAAAACATGGAGTTTCCTATACAAGTTTATTATGTGGTTAAGAAATTAGAGGATTTGTCAATCTTACCTAAAAATTGACAAAGTAAACACTTAACTAATTTTAGGAAATAGGATTAACATGTTTTTATTAGCGATATAAAGAGTTTTTTGAATCCATAAGAAAGGTCCAATAAGATATGTTAAGAAAAATATATTGGACAACTGAGTACCTAGTATCCTTGAGGTAATGGATACCTAAGTACAGAAGCCAAACGGTTTCTAATTCAGTAGGCTATCCCGATAGTTCTTATGTTTAGCTTCATTTCTAAGATTGAGCGCTGTGTTACGATCTCTATCATGATGTGTGCCACAATAAGGATAATCCTACTCACGAATGTTTAGATTTTTAGCATCTATGTTTTTATAGTTGCAATTGGAACATAATTGACTAGAAGCAAATGTTTTAGATATTACAACTAATTGTTCACTACACTACTTTACTTTATATTTCAACATTGTTTGAAATTGTGACCAAGACATGTCACTAATCGCTTTTACAAGCTTTCTATTTTTGAGCATACCACTGAATTATAAGTATTCTTTACCAATGACATGATGCTTTTTGATGATTTTAGTAGAAAGTTTATGTAATTAATCAACCCTTATAATAGCATCATGTATCACAGGCTATTTATTCTAGTTAGGATTAGTAACACAAGTTGTAAAAAACTACACTCTTCGAAATTTAACAAGAAAAAACGTATCATAGAAATTTTTTTTACAAAACTACATATTCGTGTTGTAAGGATGAGCAAAAAAAAAAACGGTAGCTACCGCTTTTTTTTTGCTCAATTAGATATATTTGATAAAAAACGTATATCTGATTTAATTTAAATTAAATAAACGTTGAATGAACGTTTTTTTGGTGTTATCTTGCTGTTCTTGGCGATCTTCATTTAATAGTTCAATTGCTTTATCCAGTTTTTCTTGTAATAACTGAATCTGTAGATCTTTGTCTTCTTTTTCTGAGCGTTCCTGTAATAACAATTTAATGATATCTTGGTTTTGTTGTACAATTTTATCTTGTTGCTCAAGCATGTGAGAAAATTTTTCTTGAATCATCAAAATATCAGTTTCTGAACGTTTTCTGAGCGTTACTTGAACTTCATTTTCCTCATGAACGCTATCCGTTTTCTGAGCGTTTTCTTCAGTATTTTCCATGCTTTCCATACTTCTTGTTGCAGCTTCTTCTAGTTTCCAGTTTTGATTTAAGTATTCTTTCATTTGCTTTAAGATATCTATATCATTCTCATAGTAAATTCGTTGATTACGCTCATTTCTTTCAAATATATATTCCATTTTTTCTAGTTCAATTGACCATCTGCGAAGTGTATTGGTGTTTATATCTAGTTGTTTTGCTACTTCTTGTGCAAAATATCCATATTCCAAACTTCACACCTCCATTATTTGTATGTTAGATATTGATTCGTTCTTGAAAAGATCTTTCCTTTAAGAGTAGAAATTTTTATAGGCAGCCATCTAATCATTTGTACTCATATCAGTTTGTTTGTATACATACTTATATATTAAGTCAGTCTATACATCTAGCGTTAATGTTTTTTCAATAATGAACGCTATTCGTTCTAATAGCGTTCATTGTTGGAAGTGAACAAGTATTTATACAACATTAATGTACATAGGAAACTATTTTAAAACTAACTATTAATATTAGAAGTTTGTTGCTGATATAAGAATTTTACTAGATATTTGCAATAGAATCAAAGCTTTCATTAATAGAATTAGCAATTAAGTACGGTTTTTATAGTACATATGCCTAAAAAGCTTTATTTATATGTGAACGCTATGCGTTAAAGTAGCGTTTTATTGTTGTATGAAAGCATGTATAGGTATTGTTTGAATTTTTAAAAGATGCTGATATTATTTGTTGGGTTTTGAATCTCGAACAGGGTTATTTTTATAAGTGAAAAGTAATGAGGATATTGGGAGATGAAATATATTAATTAAATATTAAATAATCATAGCTAAAAAAACTTAATTTGAGGTTTCATTTGTATTAGTATGGACCAGATTTCTGAATAATATACATTATAAATTTGATATGAAATGTAGATGTGTATAGGAAGATGAAAAGGGGGGGAATAAATCTAGACGTTTATTAATTTTACTAGTAATTAGGGTGAAGGATTTCAAGAGTCGTTAAAAGTAATAGAACAGATGCTAGAACAAAATGTAGATTGTACTATAGTTGAAGAGGGGGACGAAGACGCTTGTATAATGAAATCAGTTGTTAAGACAATTCGTGAAATAAGTTATTATACCTTTTAAAGAGTGAAATCAATGAGTACGAAGATTTTAAAGAACATAGGTAATTTAGAAAAAGTTAATTCAATATTATTGAACAATTTTGATGAATAACAAAAGACCAGTGTAGTTATATAACCAATAGAATTATATTTTAATCGATTGTTTAAAATATGAATTATGCCAAATTATATAAAAAGTTAGGGAATCTTTTAGAAAATATGCTAAGCCTCCCTAAAAAGTTACAAATAGATGCAAAGTACTATATTTAATAAATCTTGTTTTAGAAATTAAAATAAATAAAAACATTAGAATTAATATTTGGGCCATAATGGTTATTGTATCAAGGTATTGGAGATTTTTACTTAGTAAATTTCTAAGTAAATAGTTTAGTAAATAATAATTGAATATACTGTATTCATAAGGTTTAAATTTTATAGTTGAATTAAAAAGAAAAAACTATAGTACATAGAAAATATATATGATTTATGAGTTGTTTAATTGAAGACCAACAAGGTTATAAAGAACTATAGGAAGACATTACAAATAGCCTTGCTGTATATGTTTTTTTCAGCAAGGCTATTTGTAATTGGATTTTTTTGATTTTAATCGTGTTCTTCTAGAAAATTATAGAAAACAAATGTATGACTATTAGTTGTATCTGAGAGTGAGCTTGTATTTTGTGCATTACGTTTTCTACGTTCTTGCTTCTGTTTAGATTTTTGATTAAACATTTTTATGAAATGTGCAGGATTACTGTTTTCAGCTTTATTAAACTGGAACCATTGCACACATTCTTCAAAATCCCATCTTGTGTAGCGATCAATATCCGGTGGCAATCTTAAAGCAATTGTATACGCATCATTTTCAGATATGTATGTTAGCTCTTGACTCAAAATGTAGTAATACGCTCTTTTCTGATCTTCACTCAAATAATCATTTAATTCTTGTAATCTATTATTTTTTCCTTGTTTCTCATGATTGACAGCAGGTTTTGATTGCTCTTCAATGCTGAAAAAATCTAAGGAAGGTGAAGGTTTAAAATTGTTTTTTTGCATAAATTCAAGATTTGTTACATCAGAGTTTTTACTAAGTTTGTTCTTTAAAAATCTAGTAAAAGTAGCACAAACATCAATTGCTACAGCCCATTTTATCTTGAAATATTCAACAATCTTTAAATAGTTATTATGTATTGTTAAGATGTAAACAGAGGGGGCGATCTTTCCATGTCGTCTTACCTTTATTTGTTGGCATACTCCTAAATCTTGCAGCCAATTAAAAACGTAATTAATAATAGGTTTTGAAATTCCAGATTTTTTGCTGATGTGTTCTTGTCTAACTTGACTATAGCCTTCTTGTACTAAATAAGATAAAACAGTCTCTAAAGCTTCGTATTTCCTTTTGGTAAGATAATCTTTTGTGGTAGCACCTTCACACTCTAGGACAATACTATCAATATAAGAAATTATTTTCTTGATTTCTTGATTGATAGCTCCAGGAGTTTTAGATAAGTGATGAATGTGGGGACTTAGTTCCGCTTTTGCTCGACTTAACAAAAAGTTTCGTGAAATCACAAAAAAACCTCCTATTTCTCCCACTAAACACATACAGAAAAAACATGGAAAAATAGAGGTTCTTATTCACATTAAATTCACCTTATGTTATAATTATCGTCATAAGTGAACATTAAAAATGTTAAATAAGACCCTTGCTATTCTAGGAGTTTTAAATTGGTTCATGTCGCCAAACTAGAGACCAATTTAAAACTGAGTATAGTGGGGTTTTTTTCTGTCTACATATTTAAAAAAACATTTTTTCTTCAAAATACAATCTTTCTTTTTATCTTATATTGTTATTAAAATAATATCAATCCCCTCAAGTAGCCTTTGTTATCCCATCTGTAAAAAACATGTGGATTTATTTACGCTAAAAGCATATCTGAATTTAAAAGTTTGTATTTTCTTATTAAATTTTTAATTTTCTGATAAATAAATATAAAATTTTTATAATGAGCACTTTACACATAACTATAAGACCTTCGTGTTAAAATATTTCTAATTATAAAATTTATGAGAAAAATATTAAGTTATATAATGACAAGTTTTGATTACCCGATTATAAAAATTAATTATTAACCTCCAAGAATATATCAAAATACTACACTATAGATTAAAATGTCTTTAAAATAATTTATATTGGGTGATGCGTCTTGTGCTTGGAAGGGGGCTTTACATTGAAGAATTTAATGGGGAAATTGTCGAAAATTAAAACTGAAAAGAAAATAAGTAGTAGACAACTAGCAAAGGAAATTGGAACAAGTAAAACAACAATTGATAACGGACTTCAATGTAAAACAGAAGAGTTTAAATTTGAGATTTTCTTAAAGTTAGTTCAAGCCATTTGTGATAGTTCGGAAGAGCAAGGAAAAATCATTCATGAATATATTCTTCTTTGTAAAACACCATTAAATGTACAAAAAGCATTATGCTATTGCCAAGCAATGGGAGAATACAAATTAATAGCAGATATTATAGAAAAACATTCAGATACAAAAGGATTAAAGAAGTACTTAGCGGTTTATAAAATACAGAACAAAAGGAATCAAAACATAGCAAGAGGTCAGCAACTATTGGATGAGATGTATGTTAAAGATTTCTCTTCAGATACAGTGTGCCAAGCAGCCTTAAACATTTTATATATGGAAGCTATGTATGATAAGCAAAATTATAATGCTGTTATCCCTTATGCTGATCGCACAGATGTTATTTTAAAAGAAGTAAAACAAGAGTACGTTAAGCAATGCTTGGAAATGAAATATAAAGAGCGTTTGGCTTATATATACTTAATGAGAAATGACTTAGAAAGATGTCGCAATACATGCTATGAAATTCTGGATTCTGAATTAGATATTTCTATTATTAAAGCTACAGCGTGGTGTTGTTTAGGAGAAAGTTTCACATTTGAATGCCCATCTACAGCTGAGAAGTATATTAAGAAAGCTATTTCTCTTTGTGAAAGTATTCAAGTTCCACAAAAAACACAAAAATATGTAGCGTTTCATACTACACTAGCGCATTTATATATAGAAAATGGTGTTAATTTGGAGGAGATAAGATTTGATCTTATTCATTTATCTGAGAAAGCTTTTTTTGAATGTATGCATGGTGATAGGGAAACAGGAATTAAGCTATATGAAGAGCTGAGAAAAGATGGCAAAAAATTCACGGCTTTTCAACAGTATTCGTTTTCGAAAATAAATAATGATATAATAGGATTAAAAGAATCGTTAGAATCTTTTGAATTGACAGGTAATATCTTTTATTCGCAATACGTCAAGAAAGAGCTATTAAAAGAAGAGGTGAAGTCAGGTGAATAAATTTTTAGCGGTTACGTTATATACCGTAATGCTATTGACATCGTTTTTTCAATTAGAAACACCAGATTCACAACATGCAAAAGTGCAAGATACAAATAAATATGTTATGCAAAGAATGGTCGACCCCGGCGGTGGTTAAGCCGTTTAAGCAAGAAAGACGCTACTAAAAGGTAGCGTCTTTCGTACTTTATAATGGTGGTTCATTATTTAAAAGCGTAAAAATTTCGTGCCACTAACACATGAAAATATAAAAAATTCACGTAAATACGGGAGGGTTACATAATGAATCTTAATCAAGAATGGTTTAATGAAATGATTGACCAGGACAATCAAATTTTAGAAACTTATCGTGAATTATTACTGTTAATTGGAAACTTCCAAGAAGAATAATGGATTTCAGCTATCTTTTAGTTTATTTTTAGTCTCAATTCTATGCGTTAAATATTTTGCATACTCAATCAATTCATTTTCTAATAGTGGTTTATCTTTATCAGGAACATTTTTATAACTTTCGTACAAATCTTGGGCTAAACGTTCTACAATTATTTTTCGATCTTCTGTTGTAAGAGCTTCACTATCACCAATTTTATGATTTAGGAGTCGATCAGTACTTACATTAAAATAAATGGAGATCTTTTGGAGCGTTTCAAAACTTGGCTCTTTCCTGTTATTTTCCCAGTTGGAAATAGTACTACTAGCGACTCCTAAAACATCACTAAGTTCCTTCATATTTAATCCTTTAAGTGTTCTTAGAATTCTAACATTTTCCCCGAAATAATTCTGTATCATTTATTTCACTCCAATCGATTTATTCACCTTTGGGATAGTAATTCACCGTTGGGATAAAAAAGTTTCCCGAAAGGATTGACATTCTACTTTAAGGAGAATAGAATGTGATTAAGGGGGTGAGAAATTGACTGTTATACGCAATATTAGAGAATCAAAAGGGTTAACAATTCAGGAGCTGTCGGAGGCTTCTGAAATACCCGTGAAAACTCTGTATCACATTGAAACTGGTACAAAAGGAGTTATTGAAAATAGGGCCAAACTTCTTGCCGATATTTTCAATGAACCAATTGAAAAACTTTTTTTTGCTACGTACTATCGAGCAAGATTAGAATGAAACAAATTTCATTTACTCGTTAAACAATAATTATACATCTATATTGTAAATGAACAATACAGAAAAAGGATAACTTAATTAGTATTTTTCAAGTTAATAAAACTGAAAATTTAGTTTTTAATGATCTTTGAAAATTGTATATCATATGAGGGAGCTGTTAGTCATGTTGAAACGTTCGTATCAAATGCTACTCATTACAATGAGTACGCTTCTTGTAGCAATAAACTTCCTATTTCCGTTTACTAAGGTAAGTGCTGAAGTAATTCAGCATGAGCAATATAAAATGGATTGGAGTTATAGCCATCAATATGGGAAAGATGTTCGAACGGAACTCCTCAAAAATTCTAATGGGCAAATTGCGTACTGTCTTACATATGGACTACGTTCACCGAATGGTGAGGATCTTCCAGAAGTAGGGCGAGCAGATAATGTGGTATATAGAATTTTAATGAATGGATACCCACAGAAATCTCCACAAGAATTAGGTGTTTCGAATTGGAAGGAAGCTCATTATGCAACGCAATTAGCGATTTGGAATGCATTAGGACAATTATCTATTTGGGAGCTTGAGCATCGTAATGCTAATGTTGAAAAAGCAGCTAAGGAAATTATTTATGCGGTGAATCATAGTAACGCAACACAAGAAACTTACATGAATGTAATTCAAACTGATAAACAAGAAGCAAAACTTAATGGTGAGTACTTTGAAACGAGTTTGTACCAAGTAGAAAGTAACGCTAAAAATGGTGTATTCACTGTAAACCTTAAAAATGCACCGAATGGTACAAAAATTGTAGCTGAGAATGGAGAAATGAAAGAACAATTCCAATTAGGAGAGAAATTCCGTATTTTGGTTCCGAAATCCTCCAATACAGGTAATCTTTCCTTAAAAATCACTTCTAACCTAGTCAATTTACATGCAGTTGCTTACAAAGGAACTGATAAAATTCAAGATGCTACCGTACTATTAGAGCGTAGTGAAGAAAAAGTAAGTACGGATTTAAATGTGAGTTGGAAATCAGTAGGTCAATTAGAAATTATTAAAGTAGGAGAACAAAAAGAAGTATTACAAGATGCGGTATTTGATGTGTTTAATAGTAAGAATGAAAAGGTTGGTACTATTACTACAAATGAAAAAGGAATTGCTAGCCTTTCTGGTTTAGAAATCGGAACTTATACTCTTAAAGAGGTAAAATCACCTACTGGCTATGTACTGAATGGGCAGCCACAACAAATTGAAGTTAAAACAGGTGAGGTTGCAACAATTACAGTACAAAATACTAAGGTAAAAGGAAACATAGAGATTAAAAAACTAAGTGATAGTGGAAAAACACTTCCAAAAGTAGAATTCACAGTGTATACAGCAGAGGGAAAAGAAGTCACAAAAACAATTACAAACGAGCAAGGTATTGCACAAGTGAAGGATCTTCCGTATGGAAAGTATTATTTTGTTGAGACAAAAGGGGTAGAAGGATACCTTCTTAATCAAACTAAATATCCATTCGAGATTAAAGAACAAGGAAAAACGCTAACATTTACAGTCGAAAATAAAGAAGTAAAAGGAAACGTGCAACTTCTAAAAGTAGATGGAGAGAATCCAGATAAAAAATTAGAAGGTGCAGTGTTCGTTCTTCAAGATAGTAAAGGGAAGAAAATAAGTGAACACAAAAGTGATAAAAACGGTTTGATTGAAGTGAAAGACTTACCATTTGGAGCATACTCATTTGTTGAGAAGCAAGCACCGACTGGCTATGTTTTAACGAAAGAAACTATTCCTTTTAGTATCTCGGAACAAGGAAAGACAATCATGCTAACAGCGAAAAATAAGCACATCACAGGTGAGTTAGAGATTAGTAAGGTAGATATTGCGGATGGCAACAATAAACTTCCAAACGCTGAATTTACTATCTTTAACGAGGAAGGAAAAGAAGTTGCAAAAGGAAAAACGGATGAAAACGGCATTGCAAAATTCAAGCTTCC